>VBPC01000144.1 GCA_005887895.1 Candidatus Rokuibacteriota bacterium | reverse complement strand
GAGCATCACTCGGTCACCAACCACTACTGGCCCTCGCCGCTGCCGGTGCTGGCCGGCTTCGCCACGCGCACGTCGCGAATGATGCTCGGGACCGACATCCTGGTGGCCGCCTTCTACCATCCCGCCCGCCTGGCCGAGGACGTCGCCCTGCTCGACGTGATGTCCAATGGCCGCTTCACGCTCGGGATCGCGATCGGCTACAAGCCGGACGAGTTCGCGCTCTACGGCGTCGACCTGGAAAAGCGCGGAGCGCGCTTCGAGGAGCAGCTGGCGATCATGATGGGCCTGTGGACGCAGGAACGCGTGGCGTTCCGTGGCACCTACTACACGCTCGAGGGCCGGCTGGAGCCCAAGCCCGTGACGAGGCCGCACCCGCCGGTATGGATCGGCGGCTGGGGCGATCTCACGCTGCGGCGCGCCGCCACGCTCGCCGACAACTGGATTCCCGGTCCCACCGCCGACCTCGAGCGCCTCCTGGCCGCCAAGCGGCAGTTTCTCGAGCAGCGCCGGGCGGCCGGGCGGCCGGCGCCGACCGAGTGGCCGCTGACCCGCGACGTGATCATCGCCGAGAGCGACGCGCGGGCCCGCGAGCTGGCCGAGGAGCACATCATGGTGGCCTACCGGCGCGAGTACGCCGGCGGCTGGCGCCATCCCTTCATCGACGCCTCGATCGCGACGGACCTCGACAAGCTCATGGAGGATCGCTTCATCATCGGCGGGCCCGAGCAGTGCGTCGCCCGCATCCGGCGCTTCGTGAAGGAATACGGCATGACGCATCTGATCTGCCGGACGTTCTTCCCGGGCATGCCGCACCCGCACATCCTGCGCGAGCTGGAGCTCCTGGCGCGGGAGGTGATGCCGGCGTTCCGCTGAGGACAGGTCCGACCAAGATAGTGGCTGGGACCTAAGTATGTGATATACTGAGGCCTTGCCGGTCCCACTCTGGCCGCCAGAGGAGTGATACCGATCGCGCAAGGCATCTATCGAGTCGATCGCTCGCACGCGTGGAACTACGGCCACGCGCCGAAGCTGCCCCGCGTGCGCCGCTTGCCGGCCGCGCCCGGCGGCAGGCTGTTCGACTACAGGCTGAACTCTCCGCTCGGCGTCGCCGCCGGCCCACTGCTCAACTCCAGATGGGTCGAGGCCTACGCCCGGATCGGCTACGACATCCTGACCTACGCCACCGTACGGTCCGGCCTCGTGCCGGCCGCAGCCCTGCCCAACATCCGTGCCGTCGAGAACCGCGAGCAGGCGGCGGTCGCCACCCGGCGCGCCGGCGCCAACGGCGACCTCACGCTGGCCGTCTCGCTGGGCACCCCGTCGATGGAGCCCGACGTGTGGCGCAAGGACGTCCGCCGCGCGCACGAGAAGATCGGTCGCAACCAGGTCCTCATGGTGAGCGTGCTCGGCACGACGCCGCCCGGCGGCGACCGCGAGGCCCTCGTCAACGACTACGGGCAGGTCGCGGTGTGGGCGGCCGAGGCCGGCGCCGACGTCGTCGAGGTCCAGCTCGCGTGGCCCGATCCATTCGCCGATCAGCCCCAGGCGATCTACGAGAACCTGCCGCTGGCCGCCCAGATCCTCCACCGCGTCAGGACCAGCGTCGGAGTGCCGGTCGTCGCGAAGTTCGGCGCATTCCGCACCCCCCGGCTGCTCCACGACACGGCGACCAAGCTGGCCTCGTGGGCCAGCGGCTTCGTCCTCGTGCACGGCTTCCTGCGCCGCGTGGTCGACGAGGCCGGCAACGTCGCATTCGAGGGCCCCGGACGCGAGCGCGCCGACATCGTCGGCGCCGACACGTTCCCGGCCGCCTCCCGGCAGATCGGCGAGCTGCTGGCCTGGCGCAAGGCCGGCTGCTGGGACCGGGCGATCCTCGCGGTGGGCGGCATCACCACCGTCGCGCGCGCTCACGAGACGCTGCGGGAGGGCGCCGATGCCGTGCTGGTGGCGACGGCCGCGCTGTACGATCCGCTGTTCGCCGTGCGGTTCAGGCAGACCCGCACGACCGCGGTGGCCTAGACGCCCGACTCCGAGGCGAATTAGTTTCTGTCCCTGACGTGTCAGCCCCTATCGTGGGCGTGTGACACGCCTGCGCTGCTGGGCGCGCCGGTGCACGCGGCTCGAAGCTCCAACGTTCCCCCTCGTCGTCCTGTCCCTCATCGGTTCCATCGTGTTCGGCACGCCAATCGTCGCGGTCCCGGAAGCGCGGGCGGGGGCGCCGACGGACGCGATGGGGGATTTCTTCGCGGCGGTGAACGTCGTGCTGAACGATCCGGCCACGGAGGAGCAGCCGCAGGAGCGGTTGCGGGCGATCCGGCGGCGGGTCGACGACGTCTTCGACTTTCGCGAGGCGGCCATGCTGGCGCTCGGCCGGGAGTGGGCCGCCCGCACACCCGCCGAGCAGAACGAGTTCGTCGCGCTGTTCGCCGACCTGCTCGAGCGCTCGTTCGTGTGGCGGGTGGCCGGCAAGGCCAGCCTGGCCGGCGGCGTGCGCGTCGACTACCTGAGCGAGACGGTGAACGGCGAGGCGGCGACGGTCGAGACGGAAGTCGCGACGCGCGCCGGCAACGCGCTGCGGCTCGACTACCGGATGGTGTACCGGGGCGAGCGCTGGGTCGTCCGCGACGTCGTGATGGACGGCGTCAGCACGATGGACAATTACCGCGCGCAATTCCAGCGTCTCGCCCGCGACGGCTCGTGGCCGGAGCTGATGGCGCAGCTTCGGGCCAAGCTCGCCGTTCCCGGTGCGACCACGCAGGTCGCCGCCACCCCCCCGCCGATGATGTGGCCATCCGAGCTTCGCGCGCCCGACCGCGTGACCGAGCCCATGGTCCCCGTGCCCGTGCCGGCCCTGCGGGTTGCCCAGGCTCCCGCGGCGGTCGCCGACGAGAGGCCGGCGGCGGCGGCGCCCGCCGAGATCGCCGTGCCCGTGAAAGCTTCCGCGCCGACCGTCGCGCCCGCGCCAGCCACAGTCCCAGCGCCGACGGTCCCGACGCCGACGGTCACTGCGCCGACGATCGCTGCGCCGAGGCTCTCGGCGGCTGCGGTCGAGGCCCCGACGCTCGCGGCCCCGATGCTCGCGGCGCCCGGAGTCGAAACGCCAGCGGTGACGGTCTCCGCGCCGGCCCCGGTCGTGGTCGCCCGCGCGACTTCGACCGTCACGACCGGCCCCGCCGTCGCGCCGAGGGAGAGTCCGGTCCGCGAGCTCACCGCCAAAATAAACGGAGAGATTCTCGTCGTCGCCTTCCCGTCCCGCCCGGAGCCCCCGCTCCTGCGCGTCCGCGTGGGTCCCTTCCCCGACCGCGCCCGGGCGCTCGAACGCCTCCACCAGCTGCAGGCCGAGGGCTGGCGCGCCTCCTTCATCGTTCAGTAGCCCGCCCGCGCGCCCCGCCTCGAGGCGCGGCCGGGGCGACCATCAACGGGTTTCCGTCAACGCCTCGTGGATCGCGACGGTCAGGGCGCCGAAGGCGGGCGCGGCGCGCGTCGCGACGGTGCGGGGGCGCGGCAGCGGCACGTCGAAGAGTCGCGCCACGCGTCCCGGCCGCGGTGTCATGACGACGACACGATCGGCCAGCAGCACCGCCTCCGGGATCGAGTGCGTCACGAACACGATCGTCTTGCGCGCGGCGCTTCCCTCGCCCCAGACGCGCAGGAGCTCGAGGTTCAGCTCGTCGCGCGTCATCGCGTCGAGGGCGCCGAACGGCTCGTCCATCAGGAGCAAAGGCGGGTCGAGCAGGAGGGCACGGCACAGGGCGGCCCGCTGCTGCATGCCGCCGGAGAGCTCGCGCGGCTGCCGGGCACCGAAACCGTCGAGGCCGACCAGGCGGAGCAGCGCCTCTGCGCGGGCTCGATGGGCGCCGCGATCGAGACCGGCCAGCTCGGCCGCCAGCAGGACGTTGTCGAGGATCGTCCGCCAGCGCAGCAGCAGCGGCGCCTGGAACACCATGCCGACGGCGGGAATCGGACGCGTCACCACCGAGCCGTCCACCGTGACACGGCCCGCGGTGGCCGGGCGAAGCCCGGCGATGATCCGCAACAGGGTGGACTTGCCACAGCCGGACGGACCGACCAGGGCCAGCAGCTCGCCGCGCCCGATCTCCAGCGTGATGTCGCGCAGCGCCTCGACCGGGCCGGCGTCGGCCCGGTACGTCATGCCGACCCGGTCGAGGACGATCAACGCCTGGGCGGCTCGATCTTCGTCAGGAAGTCGTTGGTGAAGACCTCGTCGCAGCCCACCTTGCGCGGCATGTCCGGCATGTAGCTGTTGATCACCTCGACCGTCCGGCACATCTTGGCCCGCTCCATCCAGCCGATGCCGTGGCTCGCATACCGCTCGGTCTTCATGAGCTCGAGCCCGAGCATCATGTTCGGCTCGATCAGCGACACATCGATGTCCGGCACGCGCTTCTTGAAGATCCCGAGCGCGGCCCTCGGGTTGTCCATGACGTCGCGCCATCCCTGGTACGAGGCCGCCAGGAAGTCGCGCACCGCCCCGGGGCGCTCGCCGAGCGTCTTGTCGCCGGCCACGATCGACATCGAGTACGTGTCGAAGCCGTGCTGGCTCCAGGGCATGCGCGCGAGGTTGTCCTTGCCGACCGCCTTCTCCCAGAACGGCTGGCCGGTCGTGTAGTCGGGCACCGCATCCGCACGCTTCTCCGACAGCGCCACGAACTTGGCGGCCGGCTCGATGGTGAGCCAGGTGACCTTGCTCTCGTCGACGCCGTTGAGCCTGGCAAAGGCGGGGAAGAGCTGACGCTGGGCGTCGCCGGGCGGCGCCGCCAGCGTCTTGCCCTCGAGGTCCTTCGGCCTGGTGATGCCGGTGTCCTTGCGGGTCCAGATGTTGAGCGGCGTGAGGTCGAAGACGGCGCCGACGATCTTGATCCGGGCTCCCTGGGCCACCCGCGGGATGACGACGACGGCATCGGCCAGCCCGAGGTCGGCCCGACCGGTGTCGATCTTGGCGATCGAGTCGCCGGAGCCCTTGGAGTTCTGCAGCTCGACGTCGAGACCGCGGCTCTTGTAGTAGCCGCGGTCGAGCGCAACCCAGTAGGCGGCGTGGTCGCCGACGGCGAACCAGTTCAGCGCGAAGACGATCTTCTGCGGGGCCTGGGCCTGACCGGTGCCGGCGACGGCCACCAGCGCGGCCACGAGTGCGGCGAGGAGCGCGCGGTTCATCGGAGTCCTCCTTCTTCGGCGTTCAGGATCCGGCCTCGGCCCACGGCGCCCACCGGCGCGCCGCCAGCACGACGACGCCGTAGAGCGTGAGCCCGACGATCGAGATCCAGACGAGAGCCGCGAACGCCACCGGCGTGTTGAGGTTCGTCTGCGCGTTGACGATGACCATGCCGAGGCCGGCCTGCGAGGCCACGAACTCGCCCACCACGGCGCCCACGACGGCGGCGGTGGCGGTGATCTTCAGCGCGCTGAGCACGTACGGCAGCGCGTTGGGCAGCCGGATCTTGACGAACACCTTCCAGGTGGGCGCGCCGAACACGCGGCCCAGGTCGAGCAGCTCCTCGTCGACCTGGGTGAGGCCGACCGCCGTGTTGATCACCACCGGGAAGAACCCGATGAGCGCGGCGATGAGGATGTTGGGCACGACGCCGTAGCCGAGCCACAGCAGGAACAGCGGCGCCACCGCCACCTTGGGCAGCGTGTTGACGAACACCAGGAAGGGCACCAGCGCCCGGGCGGCGACGGGCGACCACGCGATGGCGATGCCGAGCGCCACGCCGGCGCCGGCCGCGACCGCGAAGCCCCCGACGATCTCGAGCGTCGTGATCCAGATGTGGGTGGGCCACGGAATGGAGACGTTCAGCATCGCGCGCACCACGCTGGTCGGGGCCGGCAGCAGGTACTCGCGGATGCCGAACGCCGGGCCCGCCAGCTGCCAGGCGACGAGCAGCGCGCCGAACAGCGCGGCCGAAGGCAGCAGGCGGACGAGCGCGCGCCGGCTCATCAGGGCGCACATGATACTCCGCGCTTCGCGGCGCGCGCCATGCCCGGGGCCCCTGTGCTAGGCTGAGCGGCGTGCGGTGGCTGATCGTCCTGCCGTTCGCGCGGCCGGGACTGATGGGCGTGGATTTCGGTGACGAGCTGCGCGAGCTCGGCCACGAGGTCCGCCTCTTCCCGTACCGGCGCGACAACGCCCTCTACAAGAACGCGCCGACCAAGGCCGCCTACCAGCGCGTCATCCTCCGGCGCCTCGAGCGCACCTGCGGCGACTGGCGGCCCGACGTCGTGCTCGTGATCAAGGGCGGGCCGATCACGCCGGAGCTGGTCCGGCGCGTGAAGAAGCGCCGCGACGCGCTCTTCGTCAACTTCTTTCCCGACAACCCGCTGTGGATGATTCCGTTCGAGTGCCTGGAGGCCTACGACGTCTTCTTCACCAAGGAGCGCTATGCGCTGCGCGCGCTGCAGTCGGTCGGGCTGCGCAACCTGCACTACCTGCCCATGTACTGCGTGCCCGCCCTGCACCACCCCGTGACGCTCACCGCCGAGGAGGCCACGCGCTACCGCGCCGACGTCTCGCTCGTCGGCAGCCGGTATGCCTACCGCGAGCGCCTGGTGCGCGAGCTGGCCGCCTATCCACTGCGCGTGTGGGGCGGCGGCTGGACGCGGGGCGCCGATCCCGCGCTGCGCCGGCTGGTCGCCGGCGGGGCGGTGTTCGACCGCGCCAAGCTCTGCGTCTATTCGGGCTCCACGCTCGCGTTGAATCCGCACCATCCGATGAACGACATCGTCGGCGTCAACACCCGCGCGTTCGAGCTGGCCGCGGCCGGCGCCTGCCAGGTGGCGGATTTCAAGGAGGACCTCACCACGCTGTTCAAGCCGGGCGAGGAGGTCCTCACCTACCGCGACGTCGGCGAGCTCAAGCGCCTGCTCGACCATTACCTGCAGCGGCCCGACGAGGCGCGCGCGATCGGCGCCAACGCCCGCCGCCGCGCGCTCGCCGAGCACACCCTGCGCCATCGCGTCGAGGAGATGCTGGCCGTCATCCAGGACCGCTTCGGGAAATGAACACCGAGTCGCTGGCGCGCCATCTGGCCTGCATCGACTGCGGCGCCGTCCACGCGCTCGGCTACCGGCTGCAGTGCGACAAGTGCCGCGGTCTGCTCGAGCTGGTCTACGACCTCGATCGCCTGCGGCGCGACGGCCCCGGCGGCCTGCGCGGCGCCGGCCTGTGGCGCTACGCCGCGGTGCTGCCGATCGCCGATCCGGCCCAGCGCGTCACCCTCGGCGAGGGCGCCACGCCGCTGCTCGACTGTCCGCGGCTCGCCAGGCAGCTCGGCGTCCGGCGGCTCACGCTCAAGTACGAAGGCCCGAATCCGACCGGCACCGTGAAGGACCGCTCCTCGGCGACCGCGGTGTCGGCGGCGCTGCAATTCGGCTTCGCGGCGACGTCGGTCGTCTCCTCGGGCAACGCAGGCTCGTCGATCGCCGCGTACTCGGCCCGGGCCGGGCTGCGCTCGCTGATCTTCGCCTACGAGCGCACGTCGGCGCCCAAGCTGCTGCACATGGCCGCCACCACGCCCGATCTCGTGATCTACCGGGGCGTCTACGACGACCTCATCACCCTCTGGGACCGGCTCGTCGAGGACCGCCTCTTCTTCGACTGCGGCGCCTCCCGCAATGCCTACAAGCACGAGGGCAAGAAGACGCTCGCCTACGAGATCGCCGAGCAGACCGGCTGGGCGCCGCCCGACGTGGTGGTGGCCCCGCTGGCCGTCGGCGAGACGTTCGTGGCCGCCGCCCGCGGCTTCAAGGAGATGCATGCGGCCGGCTGGATCCCGCGCGTGCCGCGCATGGTGGCCGCCCAGGCCGCCCGCGCCAACGCGGTGGTGCGCGCGTTTCGCGCCGGCGGCGACATCACGCCGCTGAAGATCGGCTACACGGTCGCCGAGGGCCTGGCCGCCGGCGATCCCGGCCGCAAGGGCGCCTGGGCGCTGCGCCTGCTGCGGGAGACCGGCGGCGTCGCGGGCGAGGCCGAGGACGAGGAGATCCTCGCCGCCCAGCGCACCCTCGCCCGCACCGAGGGCATCTGGGCCGGGCCGACCGGCGTGGCGGCGCTCGCCGTGCTCATGCGCCTGCTCGCCGAGCGCGCGCTCGACCCGGCGCAGGACATCTGCGTCGTGGTCACCGAGACGGGCCTCAAGACGGAAGCGCCGCCGCCCGAGCGGGCCGGCGTCGCATTCGACGAGGCCTCGCTGCGCCGTCTCGTCGTCGAGCGTCTCGGTCGCCGCTGAGCGGCCGCGTGGCGTGCCGCTTCCCCGCGCGTTCTACCTGAGACCGCCGCGCGTCGTCGCCCGCGCCCTGCTCGGCTGCGTGCTCGTCTCCCGCAAGGGGCGCACGCTCACGAGCGGTCGGATCGTCGAGACCGAGGCCTACCTCGGTCCGGAGGACGCCGCCTCCCACGCCGCCTTTCGCCCGGGCAGCCACGCGCTCTTCTACGGCGATGGCGGCGTCGCCTACGTCTTCCTGAACTATGGCATGCATCACTGCCTGAACGCGATCACCGGCCCGTCCGGAAGGCCGGGCTGCGTGCTGATCCGCGCGCTCGAGCCGCTGGACGGACGCGCGACGATGGCCCGCCGGCGCGGCGTGGCCGCGACGGCGCCGCGACTGGCGTCGGGGCCCGGCAACCTCACCCGCGCGCTCGGGCTCAGCCTGCGCGACAACGGTGCCGACCTCACGCGCGGGTCGCTGACGATCGAGCCGCCGCCCGGCCGCACCACCTTCCGCATCGCCGCCGGCCCGCGCATCGGGATCACGCGCGACGTCGCCCGGCCGCTGCGCTTCTGGATCGCCGCCCACCCCGCCGTCTCACGCCGCGGCTGAGCGGACCACGCAACCGATCACCCACATGTGGGTGGCGTTTACACACGGGGCGGGGGCCCGGCCCCGCCGCGGCGCGACGTTGGGCGTGCCGGCGGCCTGGGCACGCGGCTTGCCGTCAGAGGAGCCCGTGCGACGTGGAGGAGCCATGAACAGGATGCTGAAGTCTTTCGGTGTGCTGGCGGCCGCGGGGCTCGCCGTGGCCGGCTGCGGCATGATCACCGTGAACCCGATCGCCCAGTACGTCGACGACGCCTCGACGACGACGGCGATCAAGACCCGCCTGGCGACCGAGGAAGGCATCGGGTCGATGACCGGCGTCGGGGTGCGGACGTCCCACGACGTGGTCTGGCTGACCGGCACCGTGGCCAACGAGGCCGAGCGCCACCGCATCGAGACCATCGCCCGCCGCATCGCCGGCGACAACCGGGTCGTGAGCGAGCTGCAGGTGGCCGGCAGTCCGTCGGCCTCGCCGACCGCCCAGACGCCGGCCGCTCAGACGCCGACAGCCCAGAAGCCGACAGCCCAGAAGCCGAGCACCCAGACGCCGACCGCTCAGAAGTAGTACGACGCGAGCTCTTCGGCGACCTCCACCACGCCGCCGAACCGCCCGCGCGCCTCGGCGGCGAGGGCCTCGACGTCGGCATGATACTCGGCTCCGACGTGCGTGAGGATCAGCCGGCGCACGCCGGCCGTTGCCGCGACCTGGCCGGCCTCCGCCGCCGTGGAGTGCGCGACGAAGCGCCCGGGCGCGCGGTCGCGCTCGAGATAGGTCGCCTCGTGCACGAGCGTGTCGGCGCCGCGGGCGAGCGCGGCGACCGCCGCGCACGGCAGCGTGTCCGACGAGTACACGACGGCCCCGGCGCCGGCCGCCTCGACCCGCACCGCGAAGTTCGGCATCGCGCCGTGCGCGTTGGGCGCCGTGCTCACGGTCAGCCCGCCGCCGGTGAAGGCGACGGCGCCGAGGGCCAGCTCGATCGGCGCCAGGACGATCGGGAAGGCCCCGGCCCGATCCCACAGGCGGAACACCGTGAGGAGCGTGCGCAGCGGTTCGACGTGCTCGGGGCGGCAGACCACGGTGAGCGGCGCCCGGCGCTCGAGGATCATCGACTGGCGCACCAGCGACGGCAGGCCGTAGGAGTGATCGACGTGCAGATGCGTGACGAGAACGTGCGTCAGCGCGAGCGGATCGACGTCGAGCCGGCGCAGGCGATGGACCACGCCGCCGCCGACGTCGGCGAGGATGGCGGCACCGGCCGCCTCGAAGACGAGCGGGGTCGAACAGGTCCTCGGCCAGGCCGGTGTTGACCGCCACCGAGCGCACGACGACGAGGACGACCAGCTTGCCGTCGACGAAGGCTTCCTGCCGGTGCGGGAAGTAGAAGCCGTTCGCGAGCGGGCGATGCTCGCCGAAGGCCAGGTCGACGAGGCCCTCGCGGCTCGCCAGTCGCTCGCGACGGATGACGCGCACGACGCCGTACTCGCCGTCGAGCCACACCGACGGCGCATCGCGCTCGCCGGGCCGGGCACCGATCACCGTCACGCTGCGGCCGCCCGCGCGCGTGACGTAGCTGACGTCGTCGCGGACCCCGAGCGCGCGCCACTCGGCGAGCACGTCGCCGGCGGTGCGCTGGAACGGCATCAGCAGGTGGGTCCGGTCGCGGTCACGCTCGGCCGGCGCCGCCTCGGACACGCGGCCGTCGCCGTCGCGGACCCATACGCGATCCTCCACGGCCAGTCGGACCTCGCGGCGGCCCTCCATCACCTGCTCGACGCGCTGGCGGCGGGGGATCTTGAGCCACACGCGCTGCTCGCCGCTGCCCTGGGGGTGGCGGCCGTCGGGATGGTAGAGCGTGAACGACTGCTCGATGGCGACGTCGCTGACCTGCGCGCCGGCCAGCCGTGCGACGAACGCCTCGACGGCCGCCGTCGCATCGGACGCCGCCGCCGCCAGCGGCGCCAGCGCCAGGGCCAGCAGGACGGCGAGGCGTCGGCTCACGCGTCGGTTATACGGGCCGGGCGCCCGCCAAGTCAACGGCCCGGGGGTGGGCTAAGCCCGCAAAAGTCCGGCAAAAATTTGACAGGTCTGCAATCCGCTTCGTATGATCGGAGGGTACCCTCGAACGGTGCCTTCGAACCATATCCAAAGGAGCGCGCTTGTCTACCTCCGACTCCTTGAACACCGGGGTCCTCGAGATCCTCTGGAACGCCGGGCCGATCGCCAAGGTCGTGCTCGGGGTCCTGCTGCTGTTCTCGATCGTCTCGTGGGCGCTCATCGTCGAGAAGTGGTGGCAGTTCCGCCGCGTGCGGCGGCAGACGCTGGGGTTCGTGAAGATCTTCCGGGAGGGGCGCCGGCCCTCGCTGGTGCAGTCGGCGGCGCGGAAGTACCGGGACAGCCCGCTGGCCCAGCTCTTCGCCGCCGCGTACGCCGAGATCTCCGGCGTACCCGACGTCATCGACCACGTGATCGACGACGGCGACGAGGGGCTGCCGTCCGAGCGGCTCGACGCGGTGCACCGGGCGATGCGCCGCGCGGCCGGTCTGGAAGTGGCACAGCTCGAGCGCTATCTGCCGTTCCTCGCCACCACCGCGAGCTCGACGCCGTTCATCGGCCTGTTCGGCACCGTGTGGGGCATCATGTCGGCCTTCCACGGCATCGGTACGCAGGGCTCGGCGAGCCTGGCGGTGGTGGCGCCGGGCATCTCGGAGGCGCTGATCGCGACGGCCGCCGGCCTCGCCGCCGCCATTCCCGCGGTCATCGGCTACAACTACTTCATCAACCGCGTGCGGCACTGGGCGACCGAGATGGACGGCTTCATGCTCGACCTGCTCAACGTGCTCAGCCGCCCGATGTCGAAGCTGGGACGGTCGGCGAAAGATGGCGTTTAACGCCGGCGCGCCCGACGGCGAGCGGCGCATCGGGACGTCGCTGGCCGAAATCAACATCATCCCGCTGGTCGACGTCGTGCTGGTGCTGCTGCTGATCTTCATGCTCACCGCGCCGATGATGTACCGCGGCATCGACGTCAACCTGCCGCGGGCGGCGGCCAAGCCGACGGCCGTCGAGGAGCGTCTCGTGCTGACGCTGACCAAGGACCACGCGCTGTACCTGAACGACAAGCGCATCGCGCCGGGAACGCTGGACACCTCCCTGCGCGCGGCGTTCCAGAACCGTACGGACAAGACGCTCTACCTCAAGGCCGACTCCGGGCTCGCCTACGGCGCCGTCATCGAGACGATGGATCAGGTGCGGCGCGCCGGCATCGAGCGCCTGGGCATGGTCACCGAGCCCGCCCGGGAGCGCTGACGTGGGCGCGGCGGGTCTGCTGCTGATGGCGCCGCGCCTGCGGCTGCGAACCGGCCCGGCGCTGCGCGGGGGGCCGCTGCCGGTCACCGCGACGTTCCTGTCGCTGCTGACCCACGCCGCGCTCGCCGGCGCCGTGATCTACGGGGCGAGCGCCTGGAGCGCGCGGCAGCCCAAGACCTACGTCGTGAACCTGGTGCCGGCGGTGGCCGCGGTGGGCTCGCCGCAGGGCCATACGTCGTTGCCGCCGCGCGCCGAAGAGCCGCCGCCTCGGCCGGCGCCGCGCACGCCGAGCGAGCTGCCGGAGCGCCAGGCGCCGCGGCCGGCAGCCCCGACGCTGCCGGAGATGCCGGCGCGCGCGCCGGCATTGCCCGAGCGGGTGCTGCCGGACCGGACGCTGCCGCCGCGCGCGCCGGGGCTGCCGAAGCCGTCCGACAAGGAGCTGCCGGCGGTGGCGAGCACGCCGCCGCCGGCGCCGAGCCCATCGACCGCGACGGGCCGCGCGGAGACCCCGCCCCCGGCGCCGCTCGGACGCGCCACCGGCTCGGCCCAGGGCAGCGGCGCCGTGACGGTCAACGTCTCCGACTTTCCGTTCGCCTACTACCTGGCGGCCGTGCAGCGCAAGATCACCGAGCGGTGGGAAGGACGGGCGCTGCAGGGCCGGCAGCCGGTCGCGGTGTTCGAGATCGGCCGCGACGGCCGCATCGTCGGCGGCGTGGCCATCGAGAAGACGTCGGGAAACCCCTACTACGACCAGATGGCGGTGCGCGCGATCAACGACGCCGTGCCGTTCCCGCCGCTGCCGGACGAATTCGCACCGCCGACGCTGCGGATCCACCTCGGCTTCAACTTCGCTCAGGATCGAGGCTGACCCATGACAGTTCGCCGGTCGCTCGTCGTCGCGCTCGTGGTGTCCCTGCTGGCGCTGCCCGGCCTTCCGCCGGTGGCGCCGCCGCCGGCCCGCGCCCAGGGCGTGGACGTCTTCCTCAACGTCACCGGCGGCGGCAGCCGGAAGCTGAACATCGCGATCCCCGAGTTCACCGTCGTCGCCGGCAACGACGTCGCCGGCGCCGGCAAGCAGCTCGCCTCCGTGGCCGGCGCCGACCTCACGTTCTCCGGCCTCTTCAGCGTGGTCGCCGGCACCGGCTCGATTCCCGCCAACAATCCCGAGTTGCTCCGACAGTCGTGGGCGGAATTCGCCGCGGCCGGGGCCCACGCCGGGGTGCACGGGCTGCTCGCGCTGCGCGGTGAGCGCGCCGAGATCGAGATGCGGCTCTACGACATCACCACGCCCGCCCACCGGCTGATCGCCACCCGGAAGTTCGAGATGCCGGCGGCGCAGATGCGCCGGCTCGCCCACAAGGTGGCCGACGAGGTCGTGCTGCAGTTCACCGGCGAGCCGGGCATCGCCGACACCAAGATCGCCTACGTCGTGGGACCGGCCGGCGCGGCCAAGGAGATCGTGATGGCCGACTACGACGGCGCCGGCGCGGCGCCGGTGACGCGCAACGGCTCCATCAACCTGATGCCGGTGTGGAGCCCCGACGCGCGCTCGCTGGCGTTCACGTCGTTCCGGCAAGGGTATCCCGACCTCTACCGGGCGTTTCCGTTCGAGCGCCGGCCCGAGCAGACGCTGGCCGCGTTCATCGGCATCAACAGCTCGCCGTCGTTCAGTCCCGACGGCAAGAGCCTGGCGATGACGCTCAGCAAGGACGGGAACCCGGAGATCTACGTGCTGAGCCTCGCCAGCGGCACGATGCGCCGCCTCACCCGCCACGCCGGCATCGACACCGAGCCGACGTGGTCGCCGAACGGGCGGGAGATCGCGTTCGTCTCCGATCGGGGCGGCGTGCCGCACATCTTCGTGATGGACGCCGAGGGCGCCAACGTTCGCCAGATCACCTCGGGCGGCTTCCACACGCAGCCGCGGTGGTCGCCGCGCGGCGACATGATCGCCTACACACAGCGCGCCGGAACACACGACATCTGGGTCGTCGACGTCGACGGCTCGAATCCGCGGCGGCTCACGAGCGGCGGCGACAACCAGGGCCCGACGTGGGCCCCGAACGGTCGTCACCTCGCATTCCAGTCCTCGCGCAGCGGCCGCTGGCAGATCTATGCCATGCTGGCCGACGGAAACGCCCTGACGGCGCTCACGCGGGGCTCGGCGGAGAACACAAGTCCTTCGTGGTCACCTCGACTGCCGTGATACGATTTTCACTGCTGCGGGGCGGGCACGCAGGCCGACAAAGGAGGGGACATGCTTAGCCGCTGTTCTCATGTTCTCGTAGCGTCGCTGCTGGTCCTCGGTGTCGTGCTGACGGGGTGCGCCAAGCGGCCCGCCACGACCCAGGCGGCAGCGCCCGCGCCCACCGGCGCGGCCGCGACCACGCCCGGCTCGAGCGCGCAGGCGCAGCCTCCGGGCGGCGGCGCAACTCCTCCCAGCGGTGGCAGCAGCAGCGGCGGCACCCAGAGCGGCGGCGCCTCGACCGCGCGGCCGGCGCCGAGCGAGTTCGTGTCGATCGCCGAGCTGAAGGACATCCACTTCGATTTCGACAAGTACGACATCCGGCCCGGTGATGCGAAGATGCTGGACACCAACGCCGGCTGGCTGAAGTCGAATCCGAACCACCTCGTGCTCATCGAGGGACACTGCGACGAGCGTGGCACCAACGAGTACAACCTCGCCCTCGGCGAGCGTCGCGCGAAGTCCACGATGAACTACCTCGTGTCCCAGGGGGTCCAGGCGAGCCGCATCACGATCATCAGCTACGGCGAGGAGCGGCCCCTCTGCACCGAACACAACGAAGAGTGCTGGGCCAAGAACCGTCGCGCGCACTTCCTCGTCAAGCCGCGCTAGGACCCGCTGATCGGGCGGCGGGGAGGCCCGGGCGCCTCCCCGCCGTGTGGCTTCCCGCCGTCGCGCTGGCGCTCGCCGTCGCCGGCTGTACCAGCGTGGCCGACGTCACCGGCACCGCCACGCAGTCGGACCTCATGCAGCTGCGCGGCGAAGTCGCCGCGGCCCAGCAGGCGGCCCAGCGCGCCCGCAGCGACGCCGAGACCGCCGCGCTGCGCGCCATCGACGCGCGCCTGCGTACGCAGACCACCGAGAACGAGCGCGAGCTGACCGCGCTCAACCGCCGGCTCGACGGGCTCGCCACCTCGCTGACCGAGCTGAGCGCGCGGCTCGAAGAGCTCTCGGCGCGCACCGAGGCGCTCGGCCGCCAGGTGCGCGGCGGGCCCGCGGCCGCCACCCCAACGCCCGCGCCCACACCACCGCCGCGCACCGCTGCGACCGCCACGCCGCCGCCGACTGCGCCACCCACCGCAGCCTCGCCGCCGCCGGCCGCCCCCGGTGCGCGGCCGGCCACCAACGGGCTGCAGCCCCAGGACATCTACCAGGCCGCCTACATCGACTTCAGCAAGGGCAGCTACGCGCTGGCCATGGCCGGCTTCCGCGAGTTCCTGCGCCGCTACCCGGAGCATCCGCTGGCCGGCAACGCGCAGTACTGGATCGGCGAGGGCTACTACAGCCAGGCGCGCGTCGCGGCGAACGCGGGGCAGGCCGACAGGGTCGCGCCGGAGCTCGAGCAGGCCGTGCAGGAGTTCCGCAAGGTGCTCGCGAACTATCCGCGGAGCGAGAAGGCGCCGACGGCGCTCTACAAGGAAGCGCTGGCGCTGCTGGAGCTGAAGCAGCCGGCCATCGCGCAGCAGCGGCTCGAGTACCTCGTGGCGAACTTTCCGCAGGCGGAGGAGACGCCGCTCGCCCGGGAGCGGCTGGCGACGCTGAAGACGCAGTAGCTCCGTCAGTCCTTTTCGAGACCGAATACCCAGACGACGGCCACGTCCTGCTCGGGCGTGGAGTACACCATCACGGTCCCGCGCGGGTCTTCCGTCCGCGCCGAGGTGACCATGACGCCGGCCTCGGACGGGCGCGGTCCCGACGGGGCCCACTGCCACACGCCGAGCGAGACCAGCAGCGCGGTGGCCAGGGCGCCGCCGAGCGCCCAGCGCGGCCGCCACATCGACTCCCACCACGACCGCCGGACCGGGACCGGCCGCGTCTGCCGCCGGTCCTCGATCCCGCGCACGACGCCCTGCCAGAAGCCGGTCCAGTCGGGCTGGGGCGGCATCAGAGTGCGCCGCAGCAGACCCCGGAGGCGGCGAAGCTCCTCGGCCTCTCGCTGGCAACCCGCACAAGAAGCGAGGTGGGCGGCCGTCGAGCGCGCCGTCTCCGGGTCCAGGGCCTCGTCAAGCCAGGCCCCGATGCGTCGTCGAGTCCGATAGCAGGTCAACACAGCGGTTGGACGGTCGGTCCCCCCCTCGCTATTCTCTGGGCCTGATGATAACCGGACAGCCCGTGGCCATCCCCGCAGGCGCGGGCCTCGCGCTCGAGGGCGCGCTCGCGATGCCCCCGGAAACCCTGGCGGGCGTGGTCGTTTGCCACCCCCACCCCCTCTACGGGGGCGACATGGACAACCCCGTGGTCCTCGCGACCGCCGCCGCGTGCCTCGACGCCGGCCTCGCGACCATGCGCTTCAACTTCCGCGGCGTCGGCAGCTCCGGCGGCGCCTGGGACGAGGGCCGGGGCGAGCAGGACGACGTCCGCGCGGCGCTCGCCTGTCTGCGCGAGCGGCTGCCGCCACGCTCGCGGCTCGCGCTGGCCGGCTACTCCTTCGGGGCCGCGATGGCCGCCGCCGTCGCCGGCGCCGGCGAGCGCCTGGCCGGCCTTGCCCTCATCGCCCCGCCGCTGGCCATGCGGCCGTGGGAGCCGCGGGCGCCGTCGGGTCTCGACGGTCCCTGGCTCGTCGTGGCCGGCAGCGCGGACACCTTCTGTCCGGCCGAGGCCCTCGCCGCGCTCGGCGGCACGCTGCCCGCCGCCACCGTCACCGTGATCGACGGCGCGGACCATTTTTTCTTCACGGGGATGCCGCGCCTGCGCGCGGCGCTCAGCGCCTGGGCGGGTACGCTGGCGAGACGAACGAGCGCGGCAGGCGATCAGGCGTCGCCGTGCCGGCCGACAGGATGACCCGCAAGCCCTCCTCGACCGTGAGGCCGGTGAAGACCACGTCGTGGCGCGGGACGACGACGACGTCGCCGAGATAGAGGTTGTTGGTCGGGACGAAGACCGTCACCATCTCCGCATTGCCGCCCGGCGCCTCCAGCGTGAGCTCGCTGGTCACGAATCCGAACGCCCACGAGCCCTCCCGCGGATGCTGCACCAGCACCACGGCCCGGAACGAGCCCCGCCGCTCCGGCGAGAACGCGTCGATGAGCATCTTGATCGACGGGTAGAGCATCCGGAACACCGGCACCTTGAGGAGGATCGCGTCGCCCCACGCCAGCACGCGGCGGCCGACCACGTTGCGGGCGACGGTGCCCATCGCCAGGATGATGGCGATCGCCGTCAGGAAGCCGAGACCGGGCACCACGCGGCCGAACAGCTGGAAATACATCGGTGCGAAGAAGTCGTCGATCTTGCTCCAGAAGATCCACAGGATCCACGCGGTGAGGAACGCAGGGAGCGTGACGAAGATGCCAGCGATGAATCGGACCTTGAGCCAGTTCTTCATCTCGGACCGCTCGGTCATGTCCCTCCGATGATGACACGACCCGCGCGCGCCGACAATGAGTCAGGCGCTCACGGCCGTCCGGAAGCGATCGCGCAATGCCGTCGGGGCGTAGGGAATGCGCGGAACCTCGCCTTCCTCGGGCGTGACCTTCACCAGAACGAAATGCGGCCCGGGCGCCGCCAGCGCGGCGGCGAGCGCAGCCTCCAGCGCGAGGGGCTCGGTCACCGCGACCGTCGTGGCGAACCCGGCGGCGGCCGCCACACGATCGAGCCGCACGTCGCGCGACGGCGAGGCCTGGTTGCCGGTCGAGCCGTAGACCTCGTTGTCGAACACCAGGTGCAGCAGGTTCGGCGGCCGGCGCGCGGCGATCATCGGCAGGATCCCGAGGTTCATCAGCAGATTCCCGTCGCCGTCGAACACGACCGTGCGGCGCGCGGGTCGCGCCAGCGCCAGGCCGAGCGCGATGGCCGGGGCCAGGCCCATCGAGCCGATCATGTAGAAGCTCTGCGGGCGGTCGGCGATGGAAAAGCTCTCGCGACAGATGTACCCGTTGGCGTGAATCACCGCACTGTCCCTGATCGCCTTCAACGCGCTCGCGATGGCGGTCAATCTCGTCATCGTTGCAGGCGCGAGGGGGAGCGGGGCCTGGCCGGCTCGGTCCCGGCCGCCGTCCTCGCGTTGGCGACCATAGTTTCGGTGATCGGACGTGCTGCTCTTGTCGCCCGGTTGGGCCGTGGCGGTTGGTCGGCTGCGGGCGGCGGCCAGGCCCTCGCCCGCCACCCGCTCCCCCTCGCGACTTCGCGCATTGCCGGTTTCGACGACTTTCGGAGGAACGAGCAAGGCGATCGGAGACATCCACTCGTCCATTTCTCGGGCGGCCCAGTCGACGTCGGCATCGACGGAGTCAGACGCCAGGATCCGGAAGGGGATGCGGAGGAGGCGCAGCAGATCGGGAGTGATTTCGCCGGTCAGGAGGTGTTCGGGAGCGTCCTTGCCCCCGAAGCCGCGCCAGGTGATCAGGAGGAGAAGCGGGAGGCCGTACATCAGGGAGAGGGAGGCGAGGGCGTTGAGGCTGGTGCCGAGGCCGGAGTTCTGCATCAGGACAGCGGGGCGGCGGCCGCCGAACCAGGCGCCGGCGGCCACGCCGATCGCGGCATCCTCGCGCACGGCGGCGACGTAGGGCGCGCGCGGGCTGCGCTCGAGGACGGCGATCAGGTCCTCGATCAGCGAGCACGGCACACCGGCGAAGAAGTCGAAGCCGTGACGCTCGAGGGCGCCGGCGAAATCGCGTCCGGAAATCATCCTCGACGGCGATCAGGGCGCGACGCTGCGCCCGCCGCCCATCACGCGCAGGAAGTCGCCGAGCGACGCGAACCGCATGAACGGGTTCTCGCGCTTCTCGGCCCCGATCGTCGACGACGAGCCGCCGTAGTTGTGACCGGGGAAGAGGAGCGTGTCGTCGGGGAGCGCGCCGAGCCGCTGGGTGAGCGAGTAGTACATCTCGCCGGGATCGCTGCCCGGCAGATCCGTCCGGCCGCAGGAGCCGATGAACAGCGTGTCGCCCGAGATCAGCCGCCCGTCGACGAGGAAGCATTGCGAGCCGGGCGTGTGGCCGGGCGTGTGGAGGAAGGTCAGCTTCAGCCGGCCGACGTCGAGCGTGTCGTGGTTGTCGACCTTCACCAGATCGGAGCCGAGCCCCGGCAGGAATTCGCGCTCCGCCTTGTGCACGTAGACCTTGGCCGGCACCCGGGTCAGCAGCTCCTCGATGCCCGGGATGCGTCCGGGCATGCCCCACGAGGCCAGGCTGCCCCCGACGTGGTCCTGGTACTGGCGCGCGACGGGGTCGCCCACGAGGTAGACGAAGTTCTGCATGGGGCCCAGCTCGAGCTGCTTGAGGTAGAGGCCATCGTTCCGGGTCTTCACGACGGCTCATGCTACCGCACGCCCGTCGACTACGCTAGAATCGGCCCACTGAACGACCGTTCATTCGACGGACCAGCTTCTTCAGTCACCTGAGCGCCGAGGAGCCGTGGTCGACGAGGGACGGCGCTACCGGGAGATAGGCTTGCTGGCCTAATCCAGGACGAGGAAGGCGTAGCCGACGGTGCGCAGCTCTTCGTCGATGGAGTTACGGGAGCGGCGCTGGCGGCGGCGCCGCTCCGGTGACGCGGCCGTGTCGCCCTGCCGGCGCTCGCCGGCGCGACGGTCCCAGATGACCTCGACGTTCTCGGCGTCGGCGAAAGTCTGGCTGAGATAGCGATAGAGGTCCGAGCGATCGCGGGCCACGATGAACAACTCCCGTCGCATGGCGGGAGACTCTACCTCATTTCACCCCTTGAAGTCGTCCGGGACTTTCGGCGTCGGGCCGAGCGAGCGGCCCTCGACGCTGTAGATCGTCGGCTGCGCGCGGGTCCGGACGTAGGCGAGATCGCCCTCGCGCTTGCCCACCACGACGGCCGCGATCTCGCCGCCGTCGCCCCGGAAGAGCGCCACCTCGAGCGTCGGCGCGTCCACGCCGTAGCGGGCCGCCTCCTGTCCCTCGGGCGCCACGATGTCCTTCCAGCGCAGCGACCGCAGGGTGTAGAGCAGATCGTCGACCTTCTGGGCGTTGGCGCCGCCCTTGGCCGGCTCCAGCGTGCGCCAGTCGGTCTCGCCCTTGCGCTCCAGCACGACCGTCTGGCCGCCGGCACGCACGCGCACGCGCTTGACGTCCCTGGGCTCGAGCGCGCCGAGCAGCCGCCGGTCGCGCAGATCGTTGACCGATCGGGCGAGGTCGCTCAGGGCCTTGCCGTCGACCAGCACGACGGGCCCCTTGCCGCCGACCGCGGCGTAGGCGCTCGGGACGCCGCCGCGCATCTCGGGCGACGGGGCCAGCAGCACCGTGGTGGCGCCGCCGCCCCGCTCGGTCAGCGTGACGCGGACCTCGGGCTTGGCGAGATACCGCGGGATGCCGGTGGCGTCGTCGCTGAGGAACGCCAGGGCCCGCAGCTCGCGCAACTTGCTCACCACCGCGCCGATCTCGACCTGGTCGGCCGGCAGCGGCTGCGGCGTCACCAGCGTCCACTGGTCCTTCTCGCGGGCCGCCGCGACCGTGCCCTTGGGACTCTCGATCTCGACGCGGGTCACCTTGTCGCGATCGACGGCGACCACCACCTTGTTGCGCAGGACGGCGAGGTTCTGGGGCAGCTGCGTGTCGACCTCCTGGGGTAGCAGCAGGACGCTCGACTCGCCGGGGCGCATCGCGTAGACGCCCTTCTTGGCGGCGTCGACGCGGCCGAGCAACAGCGTGCGGCTCGCGCGCTCCTTGTCACGGCCGGTGTGGATCGTCAGCTTCGCCGGACGGTCGAGCCCGTAGGGCGCCAGCGACGGCGGCGCCTCGGCGACGAACTCGCGAACCTTCTGGGCGGCCAGCTTGTCCAGGAAGTCGGTGATCGTGTCGCTGTCGCCGGGCAGCGGCTGGGGCCGGGTGATCTGCCAGCCGCCGTCGCGCCGCTCGGCCGCCACCGTCTGCTGCGGCTGCGCGAGCTCGAAGCCGGTCACGTCCTTGACGTCGAAGGCCAGGATCGTCCGGTCGCGGAACTCCGCCACGGGGCGGGTGGCGTCGCGCAGCACGCTCTCGCCGAGCACGAACACCGCCGGCTTGCCGCGCTCGCGCCCGTACACCCACACGCCGGTCGGGTTGCGGTTGCCGAGCTGCAGGCCGAGCGTCTTGCCGTCCTTGAGCGTCAGCGTCAGGTCGGCCGCCGGAGTCCCGAGACCGAAGTCGTCAGGCGACTTCGGATTGGCGTCGATCTCGCGGTCGATCTTGGCGGTGAGGACGTTGGCCAGCGTCTCGTCGACGGCGGGCCGGTTCCCGCGCGCGCGCACGGGCTCCAGCAGCTCCCAGCCGTCGCCCTCGCGCTTGAGGCGCACCGTCTCGCCCGCCCGCTTGATCGTGAGCTCGGTGACGTCCTTGGTGTCGGCGGCGAAGACCCGCCCCTTGCGCGCGCTGGCCTCCTCCCGCCCGGGACCCAGGCGGATCTCGTAGACATAGTAGAAGCCCCCGAGCAGGGCGAGCAGCGCGGCCAGGGCCGCGGTCGTGGGCCACCGCATCAGCGACCGCCTACTTGGCGCTGCGGCGACGCCCGACCGTGACGACCCCGCCTACCAGCGCCAGCGCCGGCAGGATGACCACGGGGACCCAGAAGACGAACTGTCCCTGTTGCGAGGTGAGGAAGACGGGCGACTGCTTCGTCTCTCTCGGCCGGATGGAAATCTGGTCCTCCTCCTCGGCGAGCCACGAGACGCTGTTGAGGACGAAGTCGCGGTTGCCCTGGAAGTTGAAGAACTGGTTCGTCGCCAGGGTGGCGGAGCCGTAGAGGACGATGCGGCTCTTGTCCTTGGTGGCGACGGCGGCCAGCGTGAGCGGCCCCTTGGGATCCTCGGGATCCGGCTTGACCTGGCGCTGGGCGAGCGCGGTCAGATCCGTCTCGCCCCACGAGTCGGGCGTCGTCTTCGCCAGCGGCTGGACGGTGACGCCGGCCGGCAGCGTCTTGGCGGCGCCGACGCTGCGCGTGACCGGGAAGCCCGTCATGAGATTCGTCATGTCCCGCGTGATCGGGTGCGGCTCGTACTGCTGCACGATCGGCACCATCGCCCCGGTGCCGAGCAGCTGGCCGACGGGATTCAGCTCGATCACGACGTCGTCGTCCAGCGTGAAGCCGTACCCCGCCAGCAGCTTCTTGAGGCTGTCCGGCTGGGTCTTCTCGGGGAAGGGCGGGTTCAGCATGGCCAGCAGCTTGCCGCCACGGCCCAGGTAGGCGTGGAGCGCATCGGTCTCTGGCGCGAGGAAGTCGGTGCGCGGCCCCGGCACGACCACGACGGCGGCGTCGTCCGGCACCTTGCCCTGCCGGGCCAGGACCAGCGGCTTCACCTCGTAGTTGGCCTTCTCCATCGCCGCCTTCGCCTCGCTGAAGCCCGAGCGCTCGGTGGTCCCGAGGTCCGACTCGCCGTGGCCCTGCACGACGTAGACGACGCGCTTGCCCTCGCGCGTGACCTTCAGGAGCGCGTTGGTGAGCTTCTCCTCCTGGTCGGCGTCCTGGACTTTCTCGGTGCGCCCCTTGGCCTCGAGCACGGTGGTGCCGTAGTTCTCGACGCCGAGGGCCCGGGTGACTGCGGGCTCGAGGTCGGGGTCGACGACCTTCCACGTGAACTTGTCGCCGGCGTAGCGGGCGTACTGCTTGAACAGATCCTCGATGATCCGCTTGCCCGGCTGGTCCGTCCGGTAGAACGCCACCGCGTTCACCTTCGTCTTGAGGTCCTTCAGCAGCTGGATCGTCTGCGGCGCCAGGCTGTGGCGACGATTTCCGGTGAGGTCCGCCCGGGCGTTGTGGCGGTAGGAAAAGGCCTCGACGAGGCCGGCGATGGCCAGCACGAGGACCACGACCACCACGGCGTTGGCGCCGTAGCGCAGGTTGCGCTGGTTCGCCCGGCGGGCGGCCTGGCCGACGGGCGGCAGAAAGGACAGGAAGATCAGCACGCCGCCGGCGACCACCGTCGGCCACCACAGCCAGTCCCAGCGGGCGCCGAGGAAGGACCAGCCCAGTCGGCCGCCGAACGACCGCGCGGTCGCCGCCGCCAGCAGCACGAGGCCGAGGTAGAAGGCGATGTCGGTGAGCCGCCGCATCGTCCTAGCCCTTCCAGCGCCGGCTCTGCAGCGAGAGCAGGCTCAGCAGGAGGAAGACGGCGCTGAGGAGCACGAAGTAGACGACGTCCCGCGACTCGATCACGCCCTTCATGAAGTTGTCCAGATGCTCCGACACGGACAGGTCTCTCAGGATGTCCCCGACGGCGCCGCCGGCGTTCTCCGCCCCCCAGCCGATCGCCCACAGGATGAGCAGGAGCATGAACGTCCCCAGGGCCGCGATGATCTGGTTCTCGGTGACCGACGACACGAACAGGCCCACCGCCATGAAGGCGGCGCCCAGGACGAACAGGCCGAGGTAGAGCGTCGCCAGCGCGCCCCATTCGAGGGGCGTGAAGTACCAGATCATCGCCGGATAGACGAGCGTGGCCGCGAGCATCACGGCGTAGAGCGAGAGCGCCCCCAGGAACTTCCCGAGGACGATCGCGCCGTCGCTGACCGGGTAGGTCATCAGCAGCTCGAGCGTGCCGTTGCGGCGCTCCTCCGCGATGAGGCGCATCGTGATCGCCGGCGTCAGCGACAGGAAGAGGATGACGCTGAGGAACCCCGAGAACAGCGGCCGCATCACGTACTCGGTCACGGTGAGATCCCGCCCCATGCCGGGATTCATCGCCGACTGCATGGACAGCCGGGCGAAGAAATTGAAGTACAGGTTGAAGAAGAATCCCATGACGAGCATGAAGACGAAGAGGATCGCCCACGCCAGCGGCGTCGTGAAGTACAGCCGCAGCTCCTTCTTGTAGATCGGCCAGATCCTCACCGGGTCGCCACCTCCGTGGCCACCGCCGGGTCGGTCCCCGCCGGCGTCGCGCCCTCGCGCTCCTCGCCGGCCACGACGCGGATGAAGACCTCCTCCAGCGTCATGCCCACCTGGCGCAGCTCGAGCAGGTTCCACTTCTGCTGGGCGGCCAGCTGGAAGATCTCGCCGCGCACGTCGCGGCCGCGCGCCGACTCCACCACGAACCGGCCGCCGCCGTTGCTGCCGTCGCCGCTCTCCTCCACGCGCACCACGCCGGGAATGCTGCGCATCCCCTCGCGCACGGCCGCCCGCGGCCCGGCGATCTCGACCTCCACCCGGGCGGTCGGGAAGAACTGCTCGACCAGGCGATCGATCGGTCCCTGGGCGACGATCGAGCCGCGGTTGATGATCACCACGCCGCTGCACACCATCGCCACCTCGGGAAGGATGTGGGTGGACAGGATCACCGTGTGCTCGCCGCCCAGCGACTTGATGAGGGCGCGGATCTCCTTGATCTGCGTCGGGTCGAGGCCGATCGTCGGCTCGTCCAGAACCAGCACGGCCGGATCGCTGACCAGCGCCTGGGCCAGCCCCACGCGCTGCCGGTAGCCCTTGGAGAGATGGCGGATCAGGCGGTTCTGCACGTCGGCGATCAGGCAGCGGTCCATCACCTCGGCCACCCGCCGCTTCCGCGCGCTGCGCGGCACGCCCTTGGCCTCGGCCACGAAGTCGAGGTACGGCGCCACCCGCATGTCGTTGTAGAGGGGCACGTTCTCCGGCATGTAGCCGATGCGCCGTCGCACCTCCATCGACTCGCGGAACACGTCGAAGCCGGCCACGCGCGCCGAGCCGTCCGAGGCCGGCATGAAGCAGGCGAGGACGCGCATCGTCGTCGACTTGCCGGCCCCGTTGGGGCCGAGGAAGCCGACGATCTCGCCCGGCGCCACCGTGAACGAGACGTCGCGGATGGCCGTGACGGGGCCGTAGTGTTTGGTCAGCTTGTCGACTTCGATCATATCGGGCCGAACCGGCTGGCTATTATACCCGAGTCTTCGGCGTCAGCCGCGTCAGCGCCGTGCACAGCTCCTCGGCGTCGACCGGCTTGGCGATGTGGCCGTCGTAGCCGGCCGCCAGCGCCCGCTCGCGGTCCTCCGCGCTGGCGTACGCCGTGAGGGCGATGGCCGGCAGCCGCGAGCGGCCGCCCCGCTCCTCCTGCCAGCGCACCCGGCGGATCAGGTCGAAGCCGTCGGCGCCGGGCATTCCGAGGTCGCTCACCAGCACGTCGACCGCGCGCTCACGCAACACGGACAGCGCATCGGCGACGGCCGGCACCGCGATCACCTCGGCCCCGCACGACTCGAGCGTCAGCGCGATCGTCTCGCGGGAGTCGGCGTGGTCCTCGACCAGCAGCACCGTCAGCTCGTCGAGCCGGACGGCCGCTGGCTCGCGCGGCTCCACGACGGCCGGCGGCTCCGGCCGCCGCGAGATCGCCAGCAGCGGCAACTCCACCGTGAAGGTGGCGCCGGCGTCGCGACCGTTCTCGGCGCGCACCGTCCCGGCGTGCGTCTCGACCAGGTGGCGCACGATGGCGAGGCCCAGGCCGAGGCCCTCGTGGCGGCGGCGGCTGCTGCTCTCGGCCTGCCGGAACCGCTCGAACACGTGCGGCAGCACCTCGGGCGCGATTCCCGGCCCCGAATCGGTGACGCGCAGGCGCGCCCGGCCGCGGTGACGGTCGAGCGACACGTGCACGCGCCCCTCGGCCGGCGTGAACTTGAGGGCGTTGGCCAGGATGTTGCCGACCACCTGCTCCAGACGGGTGACGTCGCCCAGCACCGGCGCCGCCGCCGGGTCGATGGCGGTGGTCACGTGGATGCGCTTGGCCTCCGCCTCGCGCTGGGCGCTCTCCAGCACGCGGGTGACGACGCCGGCCAGGTCCACCGACGACCGGTCGAACTCCATCTTGCCAGCGACGATGCGCGAGACGTCGAGGAGATCGTTGATGAGCTGGGCCTGCATGCGGGCGTTGCGGTCGATGACGTCGAGGGCATAGCGGGTGCGATCGGCCGGCAGCCGACCCGGCCGCAACAGCGCGATCCACCCCAGCATCGCCGTGAGCGGCGTGCGCAGCTCGTGCGAGAGCACGGCCAGGAACTCGTCCTTGGCGCGGTTGGCCGCCTCGGCGTCGGCGCGGGCGGCCCGCTCGGCCGCGAGCAGCCGGCCGATCTCGGCCTCGGCGTGGCGCCGCTGCGTGAGATCGCCGAGGGCGACGATGGTGCCGACCGGCCGGCCGTCGACGAGGAGCGGCTGGGCGGAGTACTCGGCCGGGAACGAGGTCCCGTCACGGCGCCAGACGATGTCGTCGGCGACGACGGCCGCCACCGAGTCCTCGACAGCGCGAAAGATCGCGCACTGGTCGCGCGGGCACGGCTGGCCGTCGGCGCGGCGCGGGTGCAACAGCTCGTGCATGTCGCGCCCGAGGGCTTCCTCGGGGCGCCAGCCGAGCATCTCGCCGCTCGCCCGGTTCATGAACGTGCAGCGCCCGTCGCGGTCCATGCCGAACAGGCCCTGGGCCATGCACTCCAGCAGCGCCATCCGCTCCTGCAGCAGTCGCCGCTCGGCGGCGGCGGTCGCCTCCAGGCGGCGGTGGTAGCGATGGGCGGACTCGCTGGCCAGCGAGATCGCCACGCCCACCACGACGAAGAGGCACATGGCCACCACCTCGCCGACGTCGCGGCCGGTGATCTCGAACAGCGACTCCAGCCAGAAGTAGTCGACCACGATGGCCGAGCCCAGCGTCGCCACGATGCCCGCCCGGAAGCCGCAGCACCACGCGGCGAGCATGACGGCCGGGTAGAAGGTGAAGAACGGCAGTCGCGCGCCCCACAACGGCTCGAGCGCGACGCGGACCAGCGCGGCGACGACGACGGCGAGGATCGAGATGCCGTACGGACCGAGCACCGCGGAACGGAGCAGCGACTTCTGACGCGACAACGTCCCTGCATGGTACGCGCGAGGTCCCAGGCGCGCCAGCGGAAATGGGCGCCGCCCCGGTGCCGATAGAGATTTTACAATCGGGCGTTCAGGCGCGGTCGACCACCGGCATGATCGCCACCAGCCAGTCGGGGACCGCGATCATCCTGCTGGTCGCCGGGTCCCAGCAGGCGTGGAGCGTCGCGCCCGACGCCACGGTTTCGCCGCGCTCGTTGAGGATCTCATAGGCGAAGCGGAAGCTCGCGCGCTTGCGCTCGCTGACCCAGCAGCGCACGTCGAGAAGATCGTCCAGCCGTGCCGGCCGCACGTAGCGGACCGTGGCCTCCACGACCGGCAGGTGGACCTTCTGATCGACCTCGGAGATCGGAATCCCCTGCTGCCGCAGGAACTCCACACGCCCCACCTCGAAGTACGTCAAATAATGTCCGTAATACACGACCTTCATACAATCCGTCTCCTGATACCGCACCCTCACCTTCGCCGTCGAAATCATCGGGAGACGAACCGTCCAACGCCTCGTGCTTCAAAAACCTCGCGCCGCAGTAGGCCGATCAAAAATGGCCAGATGTCATGGGTCGACCGCTTCGAGCGCGGGCTTCGCCCGCGCAAGTTCTGGGGGAGGCCTCGGAGGGGGTCATCGAGACCCCCTCCGACGAAACGTCGCCGATGGCCGTTTTTCATCGGCCTGATCAGAGGTACTGGCCGTAGCGGATTTTTTCGACGACCCCCCGCACCCGCTTGTACGCGTCGATCGACACCAGCAGATCGTCGGTCGTCACCAGCCCCGGCTCGGTGCCGGCGCCGGCGTGGTGGACCTTGGTCTCGAGCGCGCGGCGGATGATCTCCGAGATGTCGGCGCCGCTCATGCCGCCCATCAACGGCAGCACCTTGCGATAGTCGATCGTCTCGAACAGGGCGCGCCCGGCATTGCGCTCGGCGCGGGCGCGCATCAGCTCCAGGATCTCGCGCTGCGCCTCGGCATCCGGCAGCGGCACCTCCACGAGGTGATCGAGCCGTCCCGGCGCGACCAGCTCGGCGTCCACGGCATCGGTGCGGCTGGTGGCGCCCACCACCAGCACGCGGCCGTCCGCCCGCAGCGCGTCGAGCTTCTCGCACAGCGCGGCGACCAGCCGCGCGCTGGCCTCGCGCGCGGCCGGCGGCGGCAGCAGGTGCTCGAGCGACAGGGCCTCGGCCTCGTCGAGGAACAGCACCGCCCGGCCCTCGCCGCCGGCGATCCTCAGGATCTCCTGCAGCAGCTCGCCCGTGTTCGCTCCGAACTTCGAGGTGAGGTTCAGCAGCTTCACGTGATAGAAGATCGCGCCGGCCGCGGTGGCCAGCGCGCGGGCCAGCTTGGACTTGCCGGTGCCGGGCGGTCCGTAGAGCAGCACGCCCTTGGGCGGCGGGATCCCCCACCGCGCGTAGGACTCGGGGCTGCGCAGCGCCAGCGTGAAGCCGCGCAGCAAGTCCTTGGCGGCCTGCAGCCCTCCGACGTCGTCGAACGAGACGTCGGGATGGATCTCGGTCTCCACCCGCCCGGTGAGATCGCCGAACTTCTCGCCGAGCTTGGCGAAGACGTCCTCGAGCCGGCGCTGCAGCGCCCACTGTAGGTCGTCGGCGGGCAGGCGCGACATCAGATGTGCGGTCGGCGCGGCGCGGCGCCGTCAACGCCGCCCTTGTCGAACACGCGGTCCTCGACCAGGACCGGCACGTGGGCCCGGATCGCCAGCGCGATCGCGTCGGAGGGGCGCGAGTCGAGCGTGAGCTCGCCGCCGGCGCCGGCGAGATGAACGGTCGCGTAGTAGATGTCGTCGCGCAGGTCGGTGATGACCACCCGCGTCAGCGAGACCTGGAGCCGCCCGAACAGCGTGAGGAAGAGATCGTGGGTCAGCGGGCGCGGGGGCGTGATGCCGTGGAGCGGGACGGCGATGCCGGTGGCCTCGGCCGCCCCGATCGCCATCGCGAGCCGCCGATGGTCGCGCTTGCCCTCCAGCACGACGGCCGGCGTCTCCGTCCGCGCATCCATCACGACCGCGACCACCTCCGCCTCCTGGGGGCCGATCGCTCGCGGCGCGACGTCCCCGCCGCGGGGGGCGAGCTGCGCGCGCTCCGGCGCGGCGGCGACGAGGAGCGTCAACAGCGCGATGCCTCCGATACGACTCGAGGTAGTCATGGATGATCGCCCTCGGGTGCAGGCTCGGCCGCGCGCGGCCCGGCAGCCCAGTATACTGCGCGGTCGGCCCGCCAGCCGCCGGTCAGCGCGCGAGCCGCATCGAGAGCACGCCGCCGAGGGCGAGCAGCAGCGTGAGCGCGGCCCACATCGCCTCGTAGCCCGCGGCGTGGGCGACGTAGCCGAACGCGAACGCGCCGGCCGCCTGCCCGGTGAGGAACATCGCGCTGAAGAGGCCGACCACGGCCGCCCGCCGCTCGGCCGGCGTGTGATCGGTCACCAGCGCCGCCAGGCCCGGATAGAGGAAGCCGTGGGCGCCGCCGGACAGCAGGCCGGCCACGAACAGCGAGGGCAGCACGGGCGTGGCGCTGTTGCGGATGACCAGCGCGCCGAGCGCCGCCAGCAGGCCCGTCGACGCCGCCTGCACGAACATCGACGGCACGATGACCGCGCGCCGGCCGCGGGTGTCGATGAGCCGGCCGCCGGCGATGCGGACCGCGATGGCGGCCAGCGCGTAGGCCGTGTAGAAGAGCGACAGCGTGCGGACGCCGAGGTCCTCGGCGAACGTCGGCAGGAACGCGAAGATCGTCCCCGACCCGAGCCCGAAGAACATCGTCACGAACATGTGCAGGTGCAGCAGGTCCTCCACCGCCGCCTGCATGGCGCCGGGCGCCAGCCGCGCCGGCAGCGTGCTGTGCCGCGCGGCCTCGCGCACCGGCCACACCAGCGCGGCGGTGACGAGCCCGAGCACCGCCGACAGCGCGAACAGCGCGCGGAAGCCCAGGGTGCGGATGATCCACTCGCCGAACAGCGGCGCCACCGCCGTCGACACGAAGCCCGACACGCCGTAGATGCCGAGCGCCCAGCCGCGCCGGGCGGGCGGGATGATGTCGATGACGTACGAGAAGCTCGCCACGAAGAACATCGAGAAGGCGATCCCCTGGACCGCGCGCACGAGCGCCAGCAGCGGCACGCCGCCCGGCAGGACGGCCAGCAGCGAGGAGACGAGGTTGAGGACGACGCCGGCCAGCATGAACGGTCGGCGACCGATCACGTCGACCCAGGGACCGATCAGCGGCTGGCAGACGATACCGACGGCGCTGTAGAGGCCCATGACGATGCCGATCTCGACCGCGCCGCCGCCCAGCTGCTGGACGTAGAGCGGCAGGAGCACGAAGCCGTTCATGGCGAGCGCGAAGAAGAAGTTGGTCACCGTCGCCCGCACGAACGGGCTGGGCGCTAGAATGGGCGACACTCGAAGGAGTATCGCATGCTGACCACCGACGCCCTGCGCCGCGCGCTCGACGGCGACGGCACCACGCTGACGCTCGACCGGGGCTTCCAGGGGCTGCCCGACACCGCGCACGGCGGCAGCGTCCTCGCCGCCTTCGACCTGGTGGCCGGCGGCCGCGGTCCGCGCGCGCTGCGCGGCCAGTATCTGCGGCGCGTGCCGCTGGGCGTCGTCCTGCGCCTGACGGTGGACCGCGCCGGCCCGGGCCACGCCTTCACCCTGCGCGACGGCGGCGCGATGCTGGTCGAGGGCGCGCTCACGCCGGCCGACGCCACCGCCGGCGCCGCCGCCGAGCCGCCGCCGACGGAGGCGATGTCGCTGCCGATCTCGCGCGGGTGCTTCGCGTGCGGCACCGACAATCCGCTCGGGCTCGGGGCGCGGCTGCGTGCCGACGACGCGGTGGTCGGGGGCACGTGGCGGCCGCGGCCCGGCTTCGCCGCCACCGACGGAACGCTGGCGCCGGTGGCGCTCACGACGCTGCTCGACGAGGCGGCATTCTGGCTCGGCGCGCTCGCGACCGGCGAATCCGGCATGACGACCGACCTGCGCGTGACGCTGCACGACCTGCCGCCGGCCGACGGCGAGATCACCGTGGCGGGCGCCCGGGCCGCCGTCCGCGCGCGCGCCGACGACGCGCGCTACTGGGACACCGCCGTCAGCGCACGCGACGCCGGCGGCCGCCTGGTGGCCAGCGCCGCGATCACGTTCGTCGCCGTGCGCGGCGCCGCCCGCCGCCTGGCCGCCGGCATGCTCGCCGTCAACCCGCCCGAGCTATTGCGCCGGGTCTTCCCCGGGTATGCGCGGTAGCCTGTCCGCGGTGTCGGGGCGCCGTCGCGCTGACATTCACGTGTCCGCCTGACGTCACTCGACGACGCGGCGCCCCGCGCGAACCGCGCTTCCGGCGCTTGGCCCTCTGCTTGCTGCTGGCATCGCCTTTTCCCTCGAGGCGTGCCGGCACGCCGGATGGCGGCGGAGGAGGCGGACGATGAGCGACACGACGGACGACCCGGGGATCGCGCAACGGCTCGAGCGGCTGGAGCGCTCCGAGCGGCGCTGGCGCCGGCTGGCGGCGTGCGGCGTGCTCGGGGTCGCCGCCGTCGCACTCATGGGGCAGAAGCCCGCGAGCCGCGTGGTCGAGGCCGAGCGCTTCGTGCTGCGCGACGCCGCCGGCCACGCGCGGGCCGAGCTGATGGTGGAGGGCGAGCAGTCGGTCGCGCTCCGCTTCAAGGACGCCGACAGCATGCCGCGGCTCACGCTGGGCGTGGAGAACGGCGCCGCCCTGCTGGTGCTGAACGAGCGGGGCGGCCGGCTCCGTGCCGGTCTCGTCGCGCTGCCCCACGGCGCGCCGGGGCTGACGTTCTACGGGACGAACGGCAAGCCGCGGGCGGAGTTCAACCTCACGCGCGAGGGGACGCCCGCGCTCACGTTCTCCGATCGCGACGGCTTCGAGACCTGGAAGACCACCGGCCGCTGATCGCGCGCCGGCGCGCCGCGGTCGCCAACGTCAGCGGAGCCCGCGGAAGAACGCACGAACGTCGGCGGCCAGCGCCTCCGGCTCCTCCAGGGCGGCGAAGTGGCCGCCGGCCGGCATCGCCGTCCAGCGGCGGATGTCGTACACGCGCTCGGCCCAGGCGCGCGGCGGGTGCAGGATCTCGCGCGGGAACGAGGCGTAGGCGGTCGGCGCCTTGACCGGCCGCTTCTCGCTGATCGGCCACGCGCTGTGCTGGCGCGCGTAGTACGGCCAGAACGACGAGCCGACGGCGCCGGTGACCCAGTAGAGCATCACGTTCGTCAGCAGCGTGTCCCGCGAGAACCGGCGCTCGACGTCGCCGCCGCAGTC
>VBPC01000143.1 GCA_005887895.1 Candidatus Rokuibacteriota bacterium | reverse complement strand
GCGCCGCCAGCCAGTCGCGCAGGCCGTCTCCGAACAGATTAAAGCCGACGATCGTGATGGCGAGCGCCGCGCCCGGACACAGCAGCGGCCACGAGGACAGGAAGATGTACTGCCGCGCCTCGCGAATCATCAGTCCCCAGTCCGCCTGTGGCGGCTGGACCCCCAGGCCCAGGAACGACAGGCTGGCGCCGGCGAGGATCGCGAAGCCGACCCGGATCGTGGCCTCGATCACGATCGGCGGCAGCAGGTTCGGCAGGATCTCGCCGAGCATGACGTAGCCGTGCGAATCGCCCTGCGCACGGGCGGCCAGGACGAACTCCTCGTGCTTGACCGCGAGCGTCTGGCTCCGCACGATCCGCGCGATGCCCGGCGCGTTCGCCACGCCGATCGCCAGGAGCGCGTGGCCGGTCGTGGCGCCGAGCGCGGTGACGATCAGCAGGGCCAGGAGCAACGCCGGGAAGGAGAGGAACGCGTCCACGACGCGCATGACCGCCCCGTCCGTCCGGCCTCCCGCGTAGCCACTGGCCAGCCCGACCGGCACCCCGAGGGCCAGGCCGAGCGCGACGGCGCCGAGGCCGAGGACCAGCGCCGGGCGGCCGCCGAACAGCGTGCGGGTCAGCAGATCGCGGCCGTACTGGTCGGTGCCCAGCAGATGCCGCGGGCTCGGGCCCTGCAGCCGGTCGGCGATGTGCTGCTCCGCTGCCGCGTACGGCGCGATGGCGGCGGCCGCGAGGCTGAGCACGATCACCGCTCCGACGAGGAGGAGCCCGAGCGCCAGCGCCGGGTTGCGCTTCACCGGTAGCGAATCCGCGGATCGAGCCACGCGTAGAGCATGTCGGCCCCGAAGTTGGCCACCGTGTAGGTGGCGGCCACGATGAGGATCGACACCTGCAGCAGCGGAACGTCGCGGTTCTGGATCGCGTAGAGGATGAGGCGCCCCATGCCCGGATACGCGAAGACCTCCTCGACGACGACGATGCCGCCCATGAGATAGCCGAGATCGAGGGCGATCACCGTCACCGCCGGCAGCAGGCCGTTGCGCAGGGCGTGACGCAGCACGATCCGACGCTCCGTCGCGCCCTTGAGCCGGGCGGTGCGCACGTAGGGCGAGCGCAGGACCTCGATGAGCCCCGAGCGTGTCTGCCGCACGACGTGGGCGACGAGCACGAGGGTCAGCGCGAGCACCGGCAGCACGAGGTGCGACAGCCACGCGCGGAGGCCGGCGGCCAGCGGCGCGTAGTCCCCGGTCGGGAACCAGTGCAGGCTCGGCCCGGCCAGCACCAGGATCAGCAGCATCCCGCTGACGAACTCCGGCACCGAGATCCCGAGATAGGATCCGGTCAGGATCGCGAGGTCGAGCCAGCGTCCGCGCCGGACGGCGGCGACGGTGCCGAGCGGGATCGCGACGAGGATCACCGCGACCAGCGTGAGCGCCGCCAGCGCCGCCGAGTTTCGCAGGCGAAGCCCGACGATCGCGGTCACCGGCTGCTTCATGGCGAGCGAATAGCCCCAGTCGCCGGTCACGACGCCCCCGACCCAGGCCAGGTACTGGACGGCCAGCGGCCGGTCGAGCCCCAGCTCTTGCTCCAGCGCCCGCAGGCTCTCGGGCGTCGCGTACTCGCCCAGGATCAGCGTGGCGGCGCTCCCGGGAAGGACGTGCGTCGCCGCGAAGACGATGATCGAGATCAGGACGAGGACGAGCGCGATCGACAGCCCTCGGCCGACGACGTAGCGCGCCATGCCTCCGGCCGCGCGCTATCCCTTCTTTCTCGGGGCGTCCGCCGTGAGCCAGACGTCCTCGAGATCGACCTCGAAGTTGCTCGCGTTCAGCGTGAAGTCCCGCACGTAGCCCCAGCTGCCGCTGAGCTCGTTGCGGAAGAAGGGCAGCACGAACGGTCCGTCGTCGCGCGACACCTTCTGGAACGTCGCATACGACCGGCGCCGGCGCTCGACGTCCAGCGTCTCGCGGGCCTGCTCCAGCAGGTGAATGGCCTCGGGATGGGAGGGCGCCCAGCGGCCCTCGTCGAGCCCTTCTTTCGGATGATAGAGCTTCATGAGGATGGCGTCGGCGGTGGGACGCGTCGCGTAGAAGCCGATGTACGGCACGCCCTTGTTCCACACCTGGGCCAGATACCGGTCGTACGCCAGCACCTCGACGTCGATGTCGAACCCCGCCGGCCGCGCCATCTCCTTGAGGATGACCGCCATCTTCTCGCGGATCGGCGGCGAGCTGGCGGCGAACAGCTTGAACGAGAGCCCGCTGCCGTGGCCCGCCTCACGCAGCAGGCTCCTGGCCTTGCCGAGGTCGGGCGTGCGGATGGGCAGCCTGGCGTGGAAGGCATAGGCGGTGGAGACCGGATGGTCGTTCGCCAGCTCCCCCTGGCCGCCGTTGATGGCGGCCAGCATCGCGGTGCGATCCACCGTGTACTTCAGCGCCTCCCGCACGCGGTTGTCACTGAACGGCGGCTTGTCGGTGGGCATGATGACGTTGGCGAACGTGCCCCCTGGCACGGCCAGCGCGTTGGCGCCCGCCGTCGCGGTGATCTGCGGGTACAGATCGGGGCTGACATCCCAGATCATGTCGGTCTCCCTGGCCCGGAACGCCGTGAGCTCCGTGGCGGGCTCGGGGAAGACCTTGAGCGTCACCGCGTCGAGGAACGGCCGGCCGCTGCGGTAATAGTGCGCGAAGCGTTCGACGGTGACGTGATCGCCGGGCACGAACTCGCGCAGCCGGAACGGCCCCGAGCCGAACTCTTTCGCGGCGAGGGCCTTCAGGTCACCGAGCCCCTCGCGCGCCACGATGCGCGCGACGGGCACGGTCATGATCGCGGGAAAGTCGGCGAACGGCCCGCGCAGCGTGAACCGCACCGTGGACTTGTCGACCGCCTCGACCCTGTCGATCGGGCCGATCTCACCGCGGTACGGCGACGCGGTCTTGGGGTCCAGGATCGTCTGCATGGTCGCGACGACGTCGTCGGCCACGACCTCCCGCCCGACGTGGAACTGCACGCCTCGACGCAGCTTGAAGGTCCACACGCGACCGCCGTCACCGGCCGTCCACGACTCGGCGAGGTCCGGCACCACGTCGCGCTTCGGGGTCAGTCGGGTGAGGTTGCTGTACAGCCAGCGCGTCGCCATCCATTCGGCGCCGCTGATGTGCGCCAGCGGGTTGAGGGTGCTGAGGCCGAAGGTGGCGCTGATCCGCAGCAGACCGCCCTGCTTGTCGCCCTGCGCCCACGCCCGAGCCGGCGCGCCGACCGTCGTGAGCGGCCAGGCGAGAGCGGCGAGGGCGGCGGAGGTTCGCAGAAAGTCACGGCGCGAGCCGGTCATCGTGTCCTCCTCCCGTGGGGCGATGACGACGCCGGGTCAGGCGCAGGTCACGACGATCACCCGCGCGTAGACCCGCGCGGCGTCGAAGAGGTCGCGCAGCTCGACCCGCTCGTCGGGCATCGTATTGTACTTACCGCCCGGACCGTACACGAGGCCGGTCATCCCCGCCTGCGCCAGGTGCGTGGCGTCCGTCCCGTAGAACTTGTAGGGCGCGACGGCCCCGACCTTCGGGGCCTCGCCGGTGACCTGGTCGTGAGCCTGGATGACAGTCTGGACGATGTCGGCGTCCGCGGCGACCTCGAACGGCCCCATGAGCATCCGCTGCCCGCCCTGGTTCAAGCGCACGTCGGCGGACAGATCGGGATCGCCGGCGCGCAGGCGCGCGAGCAGCGCGCGGATGTCCTGCAGCACCGTCTCCGGCGTCTGCCCCGGGCCGTACCGCGCGGAGAACTTGATCGTGCAGCGGTCGGCCAGCAGCGAGGGGCGCCAGTCGTGATACTCGGGGCCCAGCCCGCCGCGGATGACCCCGATGCCGACGCGTCGCAGGCCACGATAGTCGGGGCGATCCGGACCGGTGAACGACATGCCCTGCAGGGCGGGGATGACCGCGAGCATCTTGGCGATCGCGTCGACGCCCTCCTCCATTTTCGAGAGATGGCGGGTGCGGCCGTGCGTGGTCAGCTCGGCCTCGAGCGAGCCCGCGTGCAGCGTCAGCGCGGCGTTGTCGGTCGGCTCGCCCACGATGAACCGGTCGGCACGAACGCCGCGCGCGAGCATGTGCACGGTGCCGACACCGCCCTGCAGCTCGCCGACGACGTGGGCGAGGATCACGTCGCCCCGCAGCCGGATCCCCGCCCGCTGCACCGCCTGCACCGCCGCCACGTAGGCGGCGTCCGCGGCTTTCATGTTGGAGACGCCGATGCCGTAGATGAACTCGTCATCGACCTCGCCGCCGAAGGGGTCCTTGGTCCAGCCCTCGCCCGCCGGATTGGTGTCGAGATGGCCGTTGAGCATGAGGCTTTGGCCGCCACCGCGGCCGCGCCATCGGCTGATGCAGTTGAAGCGGCCCGGCTGGACTTCCTGCAGCTCGACCTCGAGCCCGAGCGCGCTCAGCCGCGATTGCATGAAGCGCGCGATCGTTCCCTCCTCGCCCCCGGCCGAGTAGCTGCGGATGCGGACCATCTCCTGCAGCAGCGCGACGAGCGCACGGTCGTCCACCGCCGCCGCGGCGGCGTCAGCCATCTTCGAGGCTTCCACGGAGTCCTCCGGCGTCGGAATCGGCCCCCGCCCGAGGGGCGCTCGCGAGCGTACCACGCGGATGAAATGCGCCTCGCCGGGGAGTTTCAGTCACCCTCCGTGCCCTTTTTGCACGAGCACGGTCACGCAAGTCGCTGGCGTGCCGCCTTTTTTCCGTGGCGCCGGAGTGGTATCAGCTTTGCTCGGACGGGGGGCATGCGAGCCTATTGGCGGTGGTGGCTCCCCGCGGTCATCCTCGGCGGGGCGGTGGTGGCGACGTACGTCGGTCTGGGATCGCGAATGGACGAGCGGATCGCCTGGCTGGCGAGTCAGCCCGACGTGGTCACGGTCTTCCGGAACCCGATCACCGCGAGAAGCGATGCGCTGACGGCCTTGATCGCCTTCACCGTGCTCACGCCGATCGCGCTCTTCGTGGCCCTCGTCATCATCCTGATGGTCGTGGCCGGCCTGAGCACGTTCCTCGTTTCGCTCCATCTGCCGGGCTGGCTCTCGGCGCCACTGGTCGCGGCGATCGCCATCGTCACGCTGTACCGGGCGAGCGAGGCGTGGCTGCCGGCATGGCTCTACGGGATGGGCGTGGTCGCGCGCGCCTACCTGGTCTATTCGTCCACCGGTCCGGCCTGACCCCTCGCCGGCTTCACCGTCGTCTCGCTCCTCCCCGTCCCGTCTAGAAGTCTGCCCCAGAGGTCTAGCAAGCGACAGGTCATGGCGCCTCCCCGGGGGGCCTGCAACTTTCCGCCGTCGGGCGCATCTCATGAAGCGGCGGAAGGAACGTGATGGTCGATTCACGGGAGGCTGCAGTCATGAGGGAGTCGATACGACCCGATGTCCATGCCCGGTTTCTGGAACTGGTGGCCCGGGCGGATGCCAAGGTGAGGAGCGAGCGGCAGACCCTGCAGAAGCGCTCGGCCCGGCTGCTGGCCCGCGAGGCGCGCGAGGGCGGGCGCGTCGGCGCCGATCCCGGCGACGACGCCGCCTAGCCGCCGCCGTGGCGGGTCTTGGCCGGCTGTTCGTCCACCAGGTCAACGTCGCGATCCTCGGAGCGATCGTGGTCACCGTGGTAGCGTGCGACGCTCACCATGTGTCGACGCTTCGCGAGCTGCATCGCGTGCGTCAGGAGCTGTGCGCCGCCCGCCTCGAGGTCGTCGCCAGCCGCCACCCCTATCTGAAGCCGGTGGTCACCGCCGGGGACAAATGTGCGGTGCTGGCGGTGTTGACGGGCGAGCCGCCGGCGAGCACGCCCCAGCCGCGCCCGAGCCTCGACATGTGACGTCGCCGATCTAGGCGAGGAGCGTGCCGATCTCGTCCGGCGAGAAGCCGAGCTCGCTGAGCACCTCGCGCGTGTGCTCGCCGAGAAGCGGCGGGGAGCGCCGCACCGAGCCGGGCGTGCCCTCGAGCTTGACGGGAATGCCGACCGTCTTGATGCTTCCGACCGCGGGGTGGCGCATCTCGAGCACCATCTGGTTGTTGGCCACTTGCGGATCGTGCAGCGCCGCCTCGATGTCGTTGACCGGGGCGCACAGGATGTCGACGGACTCGAGCGCGTCGACGACCTGCTTCGTCGTGCGCGCGCCGAGCTCCTGCCGCCAGCGCGCCTGCAGCTCGTCCCGGTGGGCGACCTGCGCCTCGTGCGTGGCGTAGCGGGGATCGGCGGAGAGGTCGTCGATGCCGAGGCCGCGACAGATGTCCTGCAGGGGATTCGCCTTGAAGGCGCCCACCATGACGACGTGGCCGTCGAGCGTCCGGAACGTGCCCGACAGGGGGAAGGCGCCCCAGTTGAGGCGCTGGCCGAGATTGAGCCACGCCGACGCCTCCTGCAGCTGCATCGCGAGCATGCCATCCAGCAGCGACACGTGCACGAGCTGGCCACGGCCGGTCCGCTCGCGCGCCAGCAGGGCCAGCAGGATGGCCTGCACCAGCAGCATCCCGCCGGTGAAGTCGGCGATCGGCGTCGCGCTCGGCTCCGGCGGCGCCTCGGGATCCGCTCTCCGCGAGGCGATCCCGCTCATCGCCTGGGCCAGGACGTCCTGACCCCCTTTGTCCCGGTAGGGACCGGTGGGCCCGTAGCCGCTGCCGAACGCGTAGATCAGGCGCGGGTTCAGCGCCGAGAGGTCCGCGTAGCCGAGGCCGAGCCGCTCCATCACGCCGGGCCGAAAGTTGTGCACGAGCACGTCGGCCTTGCGGGCCAGCCGGTAGACGGCCTCGCGGCCGAGCGGCGCCCGCACGTCGATGGCGACGCTGCGCTTGTTGCGGTTCAGGCTCCAGAAGACGGCGCTTTCACCGCTCGGGTGCTTCATGTGCACGCGCGAGAGATCGCCGGCGCCGGGACGCTCGATCTTGATGACGTCGGCGCCGAAGTCGCCGAGCACTTGCGTCGCGCACGGCCCCATCTCGATCTGCGAGAAGTCGAGGACGGTGACCCCGTCGAGCGGTGCGACGCTCGTCATCGACCCGGCCAGCGGGGAGCTCTCCGCTCCAGGAAGGCGTTCACGCCCTCCACCTGGTCGGCCGAGACCAGCGCCCTGGCCATCATCGGCGGGACGAGGCCGACGGCGGCCGGCAGGGCCAGGTCCAGTCCCTTCATCACGGCTTCCTTCGTCCCCTGCACCGACAGCGGCGCGCAGGCCAGGATCTCGTCGGCCCACCGCCGCGCCGCCGGCAGCAGATCGGCGAGCGGGACGACCTCGTTGACGAGGCCGGTCCGGTACGCGTCCTGGGCCGAGATCCGGCGTCCCGTCAGCAGCAGCCCCATCGCCGCCTTGAGCGGCATCGATCGCGCGAGCCGGTGCATGCCTCCCTCGAGCGCCATGCGGCCGACGCGCGGCTCGGGCAGGCCGAATTCGGCGTGCTCGGCGGCGACGATGATGTCGCAGGCCAGCGCGAGCTCGAAGCCGCCGCCCAGGGCGACGCCGTTGACCGCCGCGATGAGCGGCTTCGGCATGTCGTACCGCAGCGTCAGCGCGCCGAGCCCGCGCGGATGCCGGTGCGCGAGGAACGCCGGGCCCTGCTGCTCCGCGGTCGCCGCCGAGGGCTCCCGCATGTCGTAGCCGGCCGAGAACGACCGGTCCCCGGTTCCGGTGAGGATCGCGACACGCAGCTCGGGATCGGTCTCGTACTGGGTCCACACGCGGTCCAGCTCGTCGGAGGCGGCCCGGTGGAGCGCGTTGCGCACCTGCGGGCGGTCGAGCGTGACGACGAGGAGATGCCCCTCGCGCTCCACCCGGCAGAACTCCATCGCGTCGCTCACGCCACCGGCACGGGCGTGCCCAGATTCACGCCCTGGGCGAGGAGCCGCTTCTGCAGCGCGGCGACGTCGACCTTCCGGGGCGCCACGCCCGAGTCCAGGCTCAACGCCGCGGCGGTGCCGGCCGCTTCTCCCATGACCATCACCGGTGGGATCTCCCGGCTGATCCGCTGCGCCTCCGGCGTCGCCGCGTAGCAGCGGCCCGCCACCAGGAGGCCGTCGATCCCTTTCGGGATCAGGCTGCGATACGGTGTGTAGTAATCCCGGCCACGCGCGATCACGTCGGGGAACGTCCGGCGGCTCACGATGTCGTCCTTGGTGACGACGTACTCGCCGTCGAGCAGGCGCGTCTGGCGCACGCCGACCTGCGGCGCCGCGTCGAGGATGTACGCGCGCTGGAACCCTGGATAGTTCGCGCGCACGAAGTCGACGACCTTCATGAACCGGCGCCGGCCTTCGATCTCGATGTGGGTCAGGTGCTCGGGGTTCAGCCCGTCGTAGCCCGGGATGTGCGGGCAGTTGCACCACACCACGCCGGGCCGCGGCGTCAGCATCCACCACATGTCCCACGCCCCGCCCAGCAGCTGCTTGACCTCGGTGTCGAGCTGGTGCGCCGCGGCCGGATCGCGACGCTCGAACGCCACCGCGGCGTCGGTGTCGACGTCGGCCAGCCGGTGCACGAGCGTCATGATGTACGAGCCGTGCACGCTTGGCGCGCCGGCGCTGCCAAAGACGTCGCCGTCGCCCGTCGCGTCGATCACGACCCGGCCGCGGATCGCCTGCCGGCCCGCCTTGCTCTCCACGACCACGCCGGTGACCGCGCCGTCCTCGACCAGCGCCCGCGAGAACCAGGCATGGCAGCGCAGGCGCACGCCGGCGTCGAGCACCATTTCCTGCGAGACCTGCTTCCAGCCCTCGGGGTCGAAGACGGCCGAGTACACGATCGGCTTGGGCTTCTTCCGCGCATAGAGCTCCTCGAACCCCCAGCGGACCCAGCGGTCGCGGACGGCGGCGTCGTTCCGGAAGCAGTCTTCCAGCGGCGGCGCCACGCAGGCGCCGATCCGCTGCAGGCGGTCGACGATCTCGAGCGCCAGCCCGCCCACCGAGACCTCGCCCTCGGCGCACATGTCGTCGAGCACCAGCACCATGCCGCCGGACGCGAGCCCGCCGAGGTAGCCGTAGCGCTCGAGCAGCATCACCTCGGCCCCGGCGCGCGCCGCGGCGACCGCGGCCGCCTGGCCCGCGGGGCCACCGCCGACGACCAGCACGTCGGTCTCGGCAACGACGGGAGTCTCCCGGCCCGGTTCGCTCACTGTCTGCGTCATCGATGTCCTCCCGTCGCCTCAGCGCTCCCAGCGGACCAGGAGCCATTCCAGGATACTCACCAGGAAGAAGAACGCGAGCGCGATCGCCGATGTTACCACCATGGCCGCGTAGAGCAGCGCGGTGCGAAAATCGTAGGTCGTGAGCACGATCAGGTAGCCGAGCCCCTTGTTGGTGCCGATCCACTCGGCGACCAGCGCGCCGAGCACGCTCGACGTCGACGCGATGCGCATCGCCGAGAAGAGGTACGGCAGCGACGACGGCCATCGCACGTAGCGCACGATCTCGGTCTTGCTGGCCGACAGCACGTGCATCAGCTCCATCGCCTGGACGTCGGCGGACTCCAGCCCCTCCACCATGTTCACCAGCGTCGGGAAAAACGTGATCAGGGCGGCGATCGCGACCTTGGGCGCGTAGCCGTTGCCCAGCAGCAGCACCAGGATGGGGGCGATGGCCACGATGGGCAGCGTCCGCACGGCCACCGCCACCGGGTAGAGCGCGCGCTCCAGCACCTGGCTGTGGACGAAGGCGAGGGCGGCGGCGACGGCCACGAGGTTGCCCAGCGCGAAGCCGCCCAGGGATTCGACGATCGTGGGGATCGCGTTGTCGAGCAGCCGGGCGCGCTCCTTGACCAGCGCCTGCCCGACGGAGGCGGGGGCCGGCACCACGTAGGGCGGCACCGCGAAGACGCGGATCGCCAGGTCCCACACGATCGCCAGCCCCACGATCACGACCAGCGGCAGCAGCAGGCGCCGGAGGAGCACGGCTCGCGGCGAGCGCCCCGCCGGGGGCACGCCTCAGCCCCCCTGGGCGAGCGCGCGCCGCAGCGCCGCCGTGTGCTTCACGAACTCGGGCGTGTCCTTGATCGCGGGCGCGCGCGGCGACGGCAGCTCGATCTTCACCTGCTCGAGCACCCGACCGGGCCGCGGCGTGAACACGAACACCCGGCTCGACAGATAGACCGCCTCCGGAATGCTGTGGGTGACGAACAGGATGGTGGTGCCGGTGGCGGCCCAGATCCGCAGGAGCTCCTGGTTCAGGTGATCGCGGGTGATCTCGTCCAGCGCGCCGAACGGCTCGTCCATCAGGAGAATGGGCGGCCCGGTCACCAGGGCCCGGGCGATGGACACCCGCTGCTGCATGCCGCCCGAGAGCTGGCGCGGATAGGCGTGCTCGAATCCCTGCAGTCCGACCAGCGACAGCAGGTCGTCCGGCCGGTGCGGCGGAACGTGACGCCGGCCCCATCCGCCGACCTCGAGCGGCAGCGAGACGTTGGCCCGGGCCGTGCGCCACCGCAAGAGCCCCGGATGCTGGAAGACGAACCCGAACTCTCGCGCCAGGCGCGCGCGCATCGCCGGCCCCCCGCGGACCTCGATGCTGCCCGCGGTCGGCTGCAGGACGTCGGCGATCAGCCGGAGCAGCGTCGACTTGCCGCAGCCGGAGGGGCCGATGAGCGAGACGAAGTCGCCCCGCTCGACCTCGAGGCTGACGTGGGCGAGGGCCTGCACGGGCTGGGCGCTCGTCGCGAAGACCATCGAGACGTCGCGGCACGCGATCTCGATGGTCGCCACGGGCTAGAACTTGAGGGTCTTGGCGGCCAGCACGATCTCGTTGGTCATGACCTCGTCGGCCGGGACCTTGCGGGGAATCTGGTCGAGCGCGTGATAGGTGTCGGAGAGGTTGCTCCACACCTGCGGGTCCATGTAGCCCCAGCCCCGCTGGCGGGTGGCCTCCGACGAGATGTACGGAATGCTGACCTTCCAGGTGGGCACTTCCATCTCGCGATCGAGTCCGCTCGTGCTCTTCAGCACGAAGTCGACGGCTTCCTCCGGATGGTCCTTCGCGTAGAGCCAGCCCCTGGCGGCCGCCGAGATGTACCGGGTGAGGACGTCCTTGCGGGCGCCGTAGGCCTGATCGGTCGTGAAGTACGTGTAGGCGTACATGCGGATGCCGAGGTCCCACAGCAGGAAGTGATCGCTCTTGCCCTGGATCGGCAGGTTCTGCGCGTAGTTGATGATCCAGCCGCTGACGACGTCGGCCTGCTTCGTGAGCAGCGGCGTGGTCGTGCCGCCGATGATGATGACGTTCACCTTGTCGCGCGGCACCTGGTACTTCGCCAGCACGGCGTCGAGCAGCGGGCGCGCGGTGCCCTGGATGCCGATCGTCTTGCCGGCGAAGTCGGCCGGCGTCTTGATGCCCGATTCGCGCAGGAAGAAGAACGCGAAGGGATGGCGCTGGAACGCGCTGGCGAAGGCCTTGATCGGCACGCCGCGACTGCGGCCGGCGACGAGGACGCCGATCGACGCCACGTTGCCGATGGGTACCGAGCCGCTGGCCACGACGCCGACGGGATCGATGGACGGCCCGCCGGGGACGATGTTCACGTCGAGCCCCGCGTCCTTGAAGTAGCCCTTCCCGATCGCGGTGAAGTCGCCGGCCATCTGGGAGTTGGCGAACCAGCCCAGCTGCATCGCCAGCGGCGTCGCCGCCTGGGCGCTCGCCGCCCTCGGCCGCCCGCCGGGTGTCAGGCCGGCCCCGGTGAGCATGGCGGCGGTGACGCCGCCCTGCAGGAAGCGACGTCGCGTGACCGGCGGGACCAGCAGAGACACCCTATCGTTCACGGCGTGGTCCTCCTCGGCAGGCGTCAGCGCGCGGCGCCCGGCCCTTCATACGCGGCGGCGCTCGTCGCTGTCAAGCGCGCGGCCCATCGCCCAGGTGGAACGTCACTTCCTCCGTCGTTCCGGCCAGCGTGACGACCGGGCGCGCGCTGGCTGTTTCGGCGATGACTCGCCCGCGCCGGATCACCGCGAGCCGGGCCGGGCGCAGGCGCAGCGCATCGATCGGGCTGCGGGCTTGCAGGAGCACCAGATCGGCCCAGCAGCCGGCGTCGAGGCCATAGCCCTCGCGGCCGAGCGCGCGCGCGCCGTTGACCGTCACGCAGTCGAACATGGCCCGCATCTCGGCGTCGCCGGTCATGTGTCCGACGTGGAGCCCCATGTGGGCGACGTCGAGCATGTCGTGGCTCCCGAGCGGGTACCACGGGTCCATCACGCAGTCGTGCCCGCAGGCGACGTTGACCCCCGCCGCGAGCAGCTCCTTGACCCGCGTCATGCCCCGGCGCTTGGGATAGGTGTCGTGCCGGCCCTGGAGCGTGATGTTGATCAGCGGGTTGGCGACGGCGCTGATCCCGGCTTCGCGCATCAGCGGGATCAGCTTGGAGACGTAATAGTTGTCCATCGAATGCATCGCCGTCAGGTGGGAGCCCGTCACGCGGCCGTGGAGCCCCTGGCGTATGGTCTCCCGGGCGAGGACCTCGATGTGGCGCGAGAGGGGATCGTCGCTCTCGTCGCAGTGCATGTCCACCGGCAGACGGCGCTCGGCCGCGATCCGACACAGGCGCTCGATCGACGCGGTACCGTCCGGCATGGTGCGCTCGAAGTGCGGGATGCCGCCGACCACGTCGACGCCCATGTCGAGCGCCGCCGCCAGCGTGCGTTCGGCCTCGGGCCAGCGCAGGTAGCCGTCCTGGGGGAAGGCGACCAGCTGGAGATCGATCTCGTTGCGCACGAGCTCGCGCACCTCGAGCAGCGCCTTGACCGCCCGGAGATCCGGATCGCAGACGTCGACGTGGCTCCTGATCAGCAAGGTCCCGCGGGCGACCGACCAGCGGCAGAGCGCGAGCGCCCGGTCGCGGATCGTCTCGTGCGTCAACGACGGCTTCAGCTCGCTCCACAGCTGGATCCCCTCCAGCAGCGTGCCGGAGCGATTCACGCGTGGCATCCCGTACGTCAATGCCGAGTCCATGTGGAAGTGGGCGTCGACGAAGGGAGGGCCGTCCGGCAAGACCGCGTTGGTGACCGCCAGATCAAGCATCCGGCCGGCCTCGGCTCCGCATCACTTCGTGCCGAACAGGCGGTCGCCGGCGTCGCCGAGGCCGGGGACGATGTAGCCGTGCTCGTTCAGGTGGCTGTCGATGGCCGCCGTGTAGACCGGCACGTCCGGATGGTGCGCGTGGAAGTTCTTGAGGCCCTCCGGGCAGGTCAGCAGACAGACGAACTTGATCGACCGGGGTCTCGTCTCCTTGAGACGCTCCACCGCCGCCACCGCGGAGTTGCCGGTGGCGAGCATCGGGTCGACGACGATCGCGTCGCGGTCGCCCATCTCCCTGGGCACCTTGAAGTAGTACTCGACGGCGGTGAGGGTCTTGGGGTCCCGGTAGAGCCCGATGTGCCCCACGCGGGCGCTGGGCAGGAGCCGCAGGATACCGTCGAGGATCCCGGCGCCCGCCCGCAGGATGGAGATCAGCACGATCTTCTTGCCGTCCAGCATCGGCACCGACGTCCGCGTCAGGGGCGTGTCGACCACCACCTGGTGCGTCGGCAGGTCGCGCGTCACCTCGTAGGCGAGCAACCCGCTGACCTCGGCCAGCAGGTTGCGGAAGGCCGACGTGCTGGTGCTCTTCATGCGCATCAGGCTGAGCTTGTGCTGGACGAGCGGATGATCGATGACGTGGACAGGGTTGGCCATGCCGCTCACCTCCTGGCTCAAAACAATGTGCCGTCGGTCGCGACCCGGATCGGTGGCGCGCCTCCGCGCCGCGCCACCGCCTGCTCACGGCCCGCCGCCCAGGTACCGCCCTCGAGCATGCGGATCAAGGGGAGCTCAGTCGGCCCGAGGCCGAGGCACGCGGCCACCATCGGCGCCAGGCGGTCCAGGAGCGCCACCGTGAGCGCTCGCCATTCCACCACGACTGCCGAATCCGGAGCATGCGCGCTCGCGCTCACGGCCGGATGCCTGGGGACGAGTACGTCGAGATCGACGAAGAGGCCGCC
>VBPC01000142.1 GCA_005887895.1 Candidatus Rokuibacteriota bacterium | reverse complement strand
TGCCGGGATCGGTGTTGCGGATGAAGAGCAGGAACGTCTCCAGGCTGCTGGCCTGGGGGCCCTGGGGCACGGCGACGTGCGCCGTCGTCGGCGCCACGAGGGCGTCGAGGCCGTTCCGGCTGAACGTGTCGGCGAAGTGCTGGTGCAGCGCCGGCCGGGCGTCGCGCATGGCCGCCGCGTAGATCGGCGCCGCGTCGACGACGGTGTTGTTCGGCCCCGGTAGCTTGCGCGGGACGACGAGCCCGTCGTACGTCCCCTTGACGTCCTTGCTGGCGATCTGCTGGGCCACCTGCTCCACGGTCTTGCCGGTCTGGTACTTCGCGAGGTAGGCCTTCAGGTCGTCGTAGGCCTCGTACAGCGCCACCGGAAAGCTCGCCGCGTCGTTCAGCTTCTTGAGGTCCGGCATGTCGACGTCGACGACGGTCGCCCCGGCCTGTCTGAGCTTGTCGAGCGCGGCGTCGGTGACCGCCTTCGTGTCGGGATCGAGGTCGGCGAAGAAGTAGGCGCGGTAGACGCCCAGCTTCACGCCACGGAGCGAGGCGGGCGCGGGAACGGCGCCGCCGGTGATCACCGCGTCGAGCAGGGCGACGTCGGAGACCGTGCGGGCCATCGGCCCCACGGTGTCGCGCGAGTGCGCGATCGGCGTGACGCCGTCCTGGCTATAGCGTCCGAGGGTCGGCCGCAGCCCGGCGCCGCCGGTCAGCGCGGCCGGGATGCGCACCGAGCCGCCGGTGTCGCTGCCGAGGCCGCCCGGCGCCAGCCGGGCCCCGATGGCGGCGCCCGTGCCGCTGGAGCTGCCGCCGGCGATGCGCGTGCGATCGTAGGGATTGCGCACGCCGATCGGCTGCGCGGTGAAGAAGCCCTCGTTGTAGCCGGAGATCCCGAAGGCCAGCTCGTGCATGTTCGTCTTGCCGAGGATGATGGCGCCGGCGTCGACCAGCTTCTGCACCGTCGGCGCGTGCACCCGGGGAACGAAGTCGCGCAGCGCCGGAGTCCCCGCGGTGTTCGGCATCCCCGCCACGTGCGTGTTGTCCTTCACCACCAGCGGCACGCCGTGGAGCGGGCCGAGGCGGCGGCCGGCGGCGACGTCCGCATCGGCGCGCTGGGCGTCGGCCAGCGCGGCGGGGCGAGCGAGCGTGATGAACGCGTTGAGATCGCGGCGGGCGTCGGCGCGCGCCAGCAGCAGCTGCGTGAGCTCGGCGCTGGTGACCTGCTTGTCGCGAATCAGCCGCGCCGCCTCGGCGACGCCGACCCGCGTGAGATCGGCCGAGCCCGAGCGCGGCGTCGCGGTGGCGCATCCGGCCACGGCCAGGGCGAGGGCGATGGCGATGACGGCGTTCATGGGCGTCCCCTCCGGGGGCCGCATTCTTGCACCTTTTACCCTCGCGGAATAGATCGTCGCGTCGCCGCGTCGCACAGGCGGAGGTTGACGGTCATGAGAAGCCTGGGACGAAGCGTGGCGTTCGTGATCCCGCTCGGCATCACCGCGCTCGCTCCCGCGGTCCTGGGTCCGGTGCGGGCCGACGCGCAAGAACGGCCGGGCCGCTGGGTCGCGCAGGAGCGCCACGACGAGCGGCGGATCGAGGACCGGCACGACGGACGCGAGCGTCTCGAGCGCCGCGACGTCGAGCGGCGCCCCGCGCCGTGGCGCTTCGAGCGCGGCCACGGCTGGCGCTTCGAGCGGACCGCCGGCGTGTGGTCGCCGTATTACGCGTGGTGGTGGGTCGATCAGCGCGTCGTGCTGGCCGCCGTCCCGAGCGCGACGGTCGTGCAGTATCCGTCCGGCCGCTACGAGCTCCGCGGCGATGGAGTGAGCGTGCCCTACTACTGGGTCTGGATTCAGGTGCAACCGGTGATCGCGGCGCCCGCGCCGCCGCCGATCGGCGCGCCGGCCCCGCCCGACGTCGTGCTGCCGGGGCCGCCGCCACCGCCGCCGGCCGGCTGAGTCGCGTTCGGAAACAAGGAGAAGGAAAACATGATGAGACAGAGCACGCTACGACGCCTGATGCTGGCGCTGCTCCTGGCAGGCGCGGTCGGAGTGAGAGTGGGCGGCTGCCTGCTGCCGGTTCCGTTCCCCGTCGGCGGCGGCGGCGGCGGCCATCATCATCACCGCGGCCGCTGGTAGCGACGACGCGGGGCGCCCCGGCTCGACGGGGCCGGGGCGCCCCCTGACGATCACCCCTCGTAGATCTTCTTCAGCTCGCCGTCCGCCCAGCGCACGGCGTCCTCGGCCGGCATCCCCTGCACCGCCTTGGCGTACATGTCGGTGACGATGTACTTCGTGTAGGCCTCGCCGGCGCGGGCGCTGGCCGGCCCGGCGTGGCCCATCATCCGCGAGCCGCGCCCCGTGTAGCGGTACGGCTTCATGGCCTCGTCGATCGAGGTCCACAGCGCGTGCTTCTCCCAGTACGGCGTGGCGCCCACGTCGAAGCCGTAGCTGATCTCGAACCACTTCGAGAACTGCTCCTTGCCGTGGATGTGTTTCAGGAAGTCCTTGGCCGCCGGCACGTTCCTGGAATACTTCATCACCGCGTGCGAGGTGACGAGGTGGTAGGTCGGCGTCTTGCCGTGGGGCCCGTCGGGATAGGTGAAGTGACCGATGTCGCGCCACATCGGCTCGCCGGCCGCGTCCTTGATCTTCTCGGCGTTGCGCTTGGCGAAGATGTAGATGGAGGCGCCGTTGAGCGTCACGCCGATCTCGCCGGCGTGGAACGCCCGGTTGTTGTTGCTGTCGTCCCAGCCCAGTCCCGCCTCGTCGCAGGCCTCGTTCCAGAACGCGGTCATCCACTTCACCGACTCGACCGCCGCCTTGCCGTTGAGGACGACCTTCGTGCCGGTCGGATCGGTCTCGGCGCCGCCGAACGTCCACAGCAGCGGGTACGTCCACGTCGGCGCGTCGCCGTAGGTGTGGCCGAGCGTCTGGCCCACCGGATGGCCCTTCTTCTTCAGCGCGGCGCCGATCTTCCGGTACTCGTCGAGGGTCTTCGGCGGGGGGGCGCCGACCTCGGCCAGCCACGACTTGCGGTAGGCGATCTGGTTGCCGACGATCCCGTACGGCAGCGCCAGCCAGCGCTTGCCGTCCCGCGCCGCCGACTCCGACTGGAAGTAGTAGCCGCCCTGATCCCGGGCCTTCCACTCGCAGAGATCGGCGACGTCGGCCAGCGCGTTGGCGTACAGGTGCGGCCAGTTGTGCAGCATGAAGATGATGTCCGGCCCGGAGCCCGACTGCACGCCGGCGGTGATCCGCGCCTGGATGTCGTTGCCGTTGATGTTCTCCATGAACACGTCGGTCTTCATCTGCCGGTTGTACTCGGCGATCTGGCGGCGGAGCTCCACGTCGGCTTCGGGGATGAAGTTGGGCCAGTGCAGCAGATGAATGCGCGTCGCCTGGGCGCGCGCCGGGGCCCGTCCCGACGCCAGGATGCCGGCGAGACCGCCGGTGGTCACCTGCAGGAAGCGCCGTCGCTTCATGACGCGGCTCCTTTCAGGAACTCGAGGATCGCGGCGTTGACCTCCTCCGGCCGCTCCTGCTGCGTCCAGTGGCCGCAGCCGGGCAGCATCACGGTCTTCGTCAACCGCGGAACGAGGCGCGCGAGATTCGGGAGCAGCCGATCCATCCCGCGGAAACGGACCACGAGGTCGCGGTCGCCGGCCACGTAGAGCGCGGGCACGCCGACGGTCGCGCTTGCGAACGGTGCCAGCAGCTCCCAGTTGCGGTCGATGTTGCGATACCAGTTCAGGCCGCCGCGAAAGCCCGTGCGCGAGAACTCGCCGACGAAGTAGTCCACGTCGGCCTCGGTCAGCCAGGCCGGTAGCGTCGTCGGCTCCACCTGGCGCGAGAGGAAGCCGCCCTGCCGCGGAACCATGCCGACCTCGAAGGTGCCGCCGCCCTCCCGGCGCGGCACGTCGCCGGAGCCCGAGTAGAGCACGCTGCGGATCGTACGGCGCACGTCGCGCTCGAGCTCGGCCTCGGCCACGCCGGGCGCCTGGAAGTAGAGCTGGTAGAAGTGGGCGTCGGGCGTCTGGGGCATCACGCTGGTCGGCCGCGCCGTCCCCCGCGGAAAGTACGGCACGCTGAGGCCGACGACCCCGCGGAAGCGATCGGGCCGCAGCAGCGCGGCGTGCCAGGCCACCGGCGCCCCCCAGTCGTGGCCGACGATCACCGCCGACAGCTCCCCGAGCGCGTCGAGCAGCCCCACCATGTCACCCACCAGGTGCAGGAGCGTGTACTGGCCGACGTCGTCGGGACGGTCGGTGCCGCCGTAGCCACGCATGTCGGGCGCGACCGCGTGGAAGCCGGCCGCGGCCAGCGCCGACAACTGATGCCGCCAGGAGTACCAGGATTCGGGAAAGCCGTGGCAGAGGAGCACGAGCGGCCCCGCGCCCTGCTCGGCGATGCGCAACCGGATGCCGTTCGTCTCGACGACGCGCTGCCTGGTCTCGCTCATCGGCGCCTCTTCATGGGCCTTTTCCGTGGGGGGCCTCGACACGGCCCCCCACACCCCCCAACACTCGGAGCGCCCCGGGTAACCCGCGGCGCTCCTCGATCCCGCGCTTCTTCATGGGCCCTCGTCGCGCGGCGACGGGATCGCTCGCGGGGGAAACTCGCGGTAGGCGTAGCGCGCGAGGACGTCCTCGCGCAACTCGATGCCGAGGCCGGGCGCCGTCGGCACCGGCAGGTAGCCGCTCTCCACCCGGAACGGCGCGACCGCCACCTCGGCGCCGCGCGGCTCGAAGTTCACGAAGTACTCGGTGATCAGGAAGTTCGGGATGGCCGCCGACACCTGCAGCGTGGCGGCGAGGCCGACCGTGGTGCTGTTGTAGTTGTGGGGCGAGACCACCACGTGGTACGCCTCGGCCATCGCGGCGATCTCCCGCAGCTCCTCGATGCCGCCCACGTTGCAGACGTCGGGATTGACGATGTCGGCCGCCCGCCGCTCGAAGACGTCGCGGAACTCGAAGCGCGTGTAGAGCTCCTCGCCGGTGACGATCGGCAGTCGGATGTCGCGCCGGCACTCGGCCAGCGCCCCGAGGTCGCGGGCGGACACCGGCTCCTCGAACCAGAACGGATCGAACGGCTCCAGCAGCCGCGCCACGCGGACGGCGTGCATCGGCGCCAGCCGGCGGTGCACCTCGATCAGCAGGTCCACCGTGCCGCCCACGGCCTCCCGCACGGCGCGCACGGTGTCGACCACCTGGCGCTCGGCGTCGCGCGAGATGTGCGTGCGCCACGGCCCCGGGAACGGATCGAACTTGAGCGCGGTGAAGCCGCGCGCCACCGTCGCCTTGGCGCGGGCCGCGTAGTCGTCGGGCGTGCGGGCGCCGGAGTACCAGCCGTTGGCGTAGACACGGATGCGCTCGCGACAGGGCCCGCCGAGCAGGTTGACGACGGGCTGGCCGGCGCGCTTGCCGGCCAGGTCCCACAGCGCCTGCTCGATGCCGCTGACCGCGCTCCAGAGCTCCATCGCGCCGCGCTTGGCCGCGAAGTCGTGATAGGCCCAGTGGGTGAAGTGGCGGATGTGGCCGGCGTCGCGGCCGGCCAGGTAGCGGCCGAGCTGGCGCACGTGGGCGACGATCGACTGATCGCGGTCGGCCTGGGTGTAGCATTCGCCCCAGCCGTGCAGGCCGTCGGAGGTCTCGACCTTGACGAAGAGCCAGTTCTTGCCGTACCCCGGATCCACGACGAACGGCGTGACGCCGGTGATCTTCATGGGGGAGGAGTCTGAACCATGACCGACGCGCTGTCCACGCTCCTCGAAACGGCCGAGGCCCAGCGCCTCGCCACCGGCTTCGTCTTCACCGAGGGCCCGCTCTGGCATCCCGACGGCTTCTACTACTTCGTCGACGTGCGCTCGAGCGTGCTCTACCGCGTCACGCCCGGCCGGGCGCCGGAGGTGGTGCGCGACAAGACCGGCGGCGGCAACGGCACGACGTTCGACCTGCAGGGCCGGCTCGTGCTCTGCGAGGGCGACAACCGGCGCGTCACGCGCACCGGCGCCGACGGCCGGCTCGAGGTCCTGATGGACCGCTTCGAGGGCAAGCGTCTCAACCGGCCGAACGACGTCGTGTGCAAGTCGGACGGCAGCCTCTGGTTCACCGATCCCGGCCTGCGCGTGCCCCTGGCCGAGCGCGAGCTGCCCCACGCCGGCGTCTATCGCATCGCGCCCGACGGGACGACGGCGCTGATGGCCGACTGCGAGTATCCGAATGGGCTGGCGTTCTCACCGGACGAGGGCACGCTCTACGTGGCCAACACGCGCTGGACGCAGTACATCCACGCCTTCGAGCTGGACGCGGCCGGCACCGTGCGGCGGCGGCGCATCTTCGCCGACATGTCGTCCGACGAGACGGACGGGGTTCCCGACGGCATGAAGGTGGACGTCGAGGGCCGGCTCTACTGCACGGGCCCGGGCGGCACCTGGGTGTTCGCGCCCGACGGCACGCGGCTCGGCATCATTCGCACGCCGGAGGTCCCGGCCAACCTCGCCTTCGGCGGTCCCGACCTGCGCACGCTGTTCCTGACCGCGCGCACGTCGATCTACACGCTGCGCACGAAGGTCCCCGGTCGTCCGCATCCCTGGTACGGTGGGCGGCGATGAACTTCGGGACCTTTCTGCTGATGCAGTCGCCGTCGGCGCGGTCGTCCGCGGAGATCTACGGGCGCGCGCTCGAGATGGCCCAGGCCGCCGAGAGCCTCGGCTTCCGCAGCGTCTGGCTGGCCGAGCATCACTTCTCGACCTACGGCTACCTCTCGCGGCCGGTCCAGCTCGCGACCTACATCGCGGCGAGGACCGCACGGCTGCGCGTGGGCACGGCGGTCATCGTGGTACCGCTGCATCATCCGCTGGTGATCGCCGAGGAGATCGCCACGCTCGATCTGCTGGCCGGCGGGCGGGTCGACATCGGGCTCGGCCGCGGCTACCAGCACTACGAGTTCGAGCGTCTGGGGCTCGAGCTGGAGTCGAGCCGCGCATTTCCGCAGCCGCTCCAGCAGCCGCACCCGCCCATCTGGGTCACCGCGCAGAGCCCGGAGTCCATCGAGGCGACGGTGCGCCGCGGCTTCAACGTCCTCACCGGCGGCTTCGGGGTGCCCCTCGAGCGCATGGGCGAGTTCCGCCGCCTCTTCGACCGGCTGGTGGCCGAGGCCAAGCCCGCGCGGCAGCTCGAGGTCGGGGTGCAGCGCGCGGTCTACGTGACGGACAGCGACGCGGACGCCCGGGCGGCCGCCGAGGAAGCGCGCTGGAACATGCGGGTGACGCTGAGCCTGCGCAACCACTACGAGCGCGTCGAGCGAGGCCGCGCCATCCCGGTGCCGGCGCCGAAGGAGCCCGACGTCGACGACCTGCTCGACCGGTTCCTGGTCATCGGCACGCCGGACACGGTGATCCGCCAGATCACGCGCGTGCGCGACCTGGTCGGCATCACCCACTTCAACTGCAGCTTCTGGTTCGGCGACCTGGCCCAGGCGCGCGTGCTGCGCTCGATGGAATTGTTCGCGCGCGAGGTGATGCCCGCGTTTCCGTAAACGTGGGGGGCCCCGACATGGCCCCCCCCAGACGTTCGGGCCGCCCCGGCGGAGCCGTGGCGGCCCTCTATCATCCGCTCACTCCGGCATGAACGCGTTCCACTCGGGCGTGGCCATCGAGCGGTCGAGGTAGCCGAAGCTTCCCTTGTCCTTCACCTCGGCGGCGGCGTCGCGGACGGCGGTCATGGCCGCGCGATAGAGCGACGTCGCGAGGCTGATGCGCTTCACGCCGGCCGCGGCCAGATCGGCCACCGTGAACGACTTGCCCTTGATGCCGGCCATGAAGTTGACCGGCTTGCTCACCGCCGCGCAGACGGCACGGACCGCCGCCAGGTCGGGCAGACCCGGGGCCATCAGCACGTCGGCGCCGGCCTTCTCGTACGCCTGCAGGCGCCGGATGATCTCGTCGAGGTCGGGCTGCCCGCGCAGCTGGCCCTCCGCGCGCGCGGTCAGCGTGAACGGAAACGGCAGCGCGCGCGCCGCCTGCACCGCCGCCGCCACACGCTCGACGGCGTGGCCGAGGTCGTAGATCGGCTTGGTCTTATCGCCGCTGGCGTCCTCGATCGAGCCGCCGACCAGGCCGACGCCGGCCGCCAGGCGGATCGTCTCCGCCGCCGCCGCCGGCGCGTCGCCGAAGCCTTTCTCGAGATCCGCCGAGACCGGGAGATCGGTCGCGTTCACGATCGCGCGCGCCTGGGCGAGCGCCTCCTCGCGCGTGACCGTGCCGTCGCGGCGGCCAAGGATGCCGGCCGAGGCGCCGCTCGACGTCGCCAGCGCCTGAAAGCCGAGCCCGGCCAGCAGCCGGGCGGAGCCGGCGTCCCACGGGTTCGGGATCACGAAGGCGCCCGGGGCCTCATGCAGCTCGCGGAAGCGCCGCGCCTTGTCGCTCTGACTGGTCATGCCGTCCCTCCGTGAGGCGCATCATCGCACTTGACACCACCCGGACGCAGGCCAAGAATCCCGAGCCACCAAGACCCGGACGTGCTTCGCCCTGATCTGTGAGGAGGATGCCAATGACGACCCCCGCTCGCTCGCGATCGCTCGCGGACCCCACGCGTCGAACCTTCCTCAAGACCGCCGGCGCGCTGGGCGCGGCGGCCGGCATCGAAGGCGTGCTCGCTGCGCGACGCGCGCCCGCCCTCGCCCAGGGGACGCGGATCCATCTGCTGCAGTGGGTGGACTTCATCCCCGAGGGCGACGTCGAGGTCCGGCGCCAGGTGGCCGAGTACGGCAAGCAGGCGAACGTCGAGGTCGTCTTCGAGACGATCAACGCCAACGACCTGCAGGCCCGGATCACGGCCGCGATCCAGTCCGGCTCGGGGCCGGACATCATCATGATGCTGCACAACTGGCCCCACCTCTACGCCGGCGGCCTCGCCGACGTCGGCGACGTCTGCGAGTGGAAGGCCGGCGACCAGGGCGGGTACTACCCGCACTCGGAGGCGGCCGCTCGGCTCGGCAAGAAGTGGCTCGCGTTGCCCTACGGTACCGGCGCGCCCCTGATCGCCTATCGCCGCTCGTGGTTCGCGGAGGTCGGCGCCAGCCAGCCGCCGAGGACGCTCGAGGAGTACAAGAAGATCGGCATCGCCCTCAAGGCCAAGGGCAAGCCGATCGGTCAGACGCTCGGTCACACGTTCGGCGACGCGCCAGCGTGGACGTATCCCTTCACGTGGACCTTCGGCGGCGCCGAGACGGATCCGAGCGGCAAGAAGGTCGTGCTCAACTCCAAGGGCACCATCGAGGCCGTGAAGTGGATGACCGCCTTCTGGAAGGCGGCCTGCGACGAGAGCGCGCTGGCCTGGGACGACACCAACAACAACCGCGCCTTCCACGCCAACGAGATCGCCGCCACGCTCAACGGCGCCTCGATCTTCATCTTCGCCAAGCGCAACCCCGACAAGGTGAAGGACGAGAAGGGCGAGCCCATGTGGCAGGACATCGCGCACATGGCCATCCCGGACGGCCCCCACGGCCCGACCCCGCCCTACGCCGTGGCGTTCTCGCACGGGCTGATGAAGTATTCGAAGAACCAGAAGGCGGCCAAGGAATTCCTCAAGTGGCTCCACGGCAAGGACGCCTTCGGCAAGTGGTTCGAGATCGAGAACGGCTACACGGTGGGCTCGACGACGTTCTGGGAGAAGCACCCGATGTGGGACCGGGTCGACGACGCGCTCAAGCCGTTCCGCACCTCGATGCGCGGCACGCGGATGCTCGGCTACGCGGGGCCGCCGACGGCGAAGGCCACCGAGGTCTACACGAAGTACGTCATCACCGACATGTACGCCAAGGCCGCGCAGGGGGTGGCGCCGGCGGAGGCGGTTCGGTGGGCTGAGTGCGAGCTCAAGAAGATCTACGAAGCCTAGCGCGCATCGATCCGCCGCGGGGACGGGCGGGCGGCGGGGTGGGGGGTGCGCGCACCACGAGGCTGGAGGTCGTCTCCCGCCCGCCTTGACTGGGCTCCATCCGACTGGAGGGCGCGCGGCCCTCGCCGTCGTCGAACTTCGGAGTCGCAGTCGGCGCACGACGGACGACGCGGCGGCCGACGTCGCGCGTACGTCTGCAGCAGGCCAATGTGGGCGGCGAACCCTACTACCAGGCCAACGCGTAGGTGGGGCGGCGGGGGTCGGCGCCGGCCTGCAGTACGCCGGTCGCTGGGTCGCGCTTTGTGACGATGGCGCCGATGCCGCAGGCGCCGATTTCGGTCACGCCGTGGCCGAGTGAGCGGAGCCCGGCGCGCGTGGGCTCGGGGATGGCGGGCTCGACGTTGAGCTGGTTGGGTTTGTAGGCGCGCGGCCAGAAGGAGTTGATGAGTGTCTGGGTGGAGAAGCGCGGCGCCTCGACGGCCTGCTGGGGGTTCATGCCGAAGACGACGACGTTGAGGACGAGCTGGAGATCGGCCTGGGCCTGGTCGTCGCCGCCCGGGCAGCCGATCGTCGTGGTCGGTACGCCGTCCTCGCAAATAAGGTAGCTCACCAGCGTCGTCCGCGGCCGCTTGCCCGGCGCCAGGGCGTTGGGGTGGCCCTCCTCGAGCACGAACATCTCGCTGCGGGTGCTGAGGGTGCAGCCGAGCTCGGGCATGAACGCCGACTTGCGGAAGACGCCCCCGCTCGGCGTCAGGCACACCATGCTGCCGTCTCGATCGATCGCCGCGATGTGCGTGGTGCCGTCGGCGGCCACCTCCGTCGCGCCGCGCGGGCGCAGACCGCCGCGCCGATCGCCCGCCGCCGGCGCCGCCGGCTGCACGCGATCCATCCGGATCAGCGCCGCGCGCTCGCGCGCGTAGTCGGGCGCGAGCAGCGCGGCGACGTCGGCGCCGTCGCCGTAGTAGCGCTCGCGGTCGGCGAAGGCGAGCTTGAGCGCCTCGGTGACCACGTGGATGTAGCGCGGCGAGTTGTGGCCGAGCGCCCGCAGGTCGAACGCCGTCAGCACGGCCAGCGCCTGCAACAGCACCGGCCCCTGAGTCCACGCGCCGTGGGCGAGGATCTCGCGCCCCGCGAACGTCAGGCGCAGCGGCGGCTCGAGACGGGCGCGATACCCGGCCAGATCGCCGGCGCGCAGGAGACCGCCGAGCCGCTCGGAGAACGCACCGATCGCGGCGGCGACGTCGCCGCGATAGAACCGCGCACGGGCGGCGGCGATGCCGGTCGCGCGATCGGTGGCCTGCGCGTCGGCCTCGACGAGACGCTTCAGCGTTCCGGCCAGCGTCGACTGCACGAACAGCGCGCCCACCTCGGGGACGCGGCCCCCCGGATAGAACACGGCGGCGCCGCCGGGCGGATAGACGGCGAACTGCTCGCGCGTCTCCGGGATCGCGAGCATCCGGTGCATGTACTCGTACATCGGAAACCCGCGCTCGGCGTACTGCACGGCGGGCGCCAGCACGTCGGCCACGCGGCGGGTGCCGAGCGCCTCCAGCATGGTGAGATAGGCGTCGACGGCGCCCGGCACGGTGAACGACAGGTGCGCCTGCGGGCCCGGGCCGGTCGGGATACGATCGAGCGCGCGCTGGCGGAAGAGCTCGAGCGTGGCCAGCGCCGGCGCGACGCCCTGGCCGCTCACCGCCTGCGTCCGGCGCGTGCGCGCGTCGTGGACGAGCGCGACGCACTCGCCGCAGAGCGTGTAGGAGGCGGTCGGCTCCACCACGGCGGCGGCGAAGCCGGCGGCGACAGCGGCGTCGAACGCGTTGCCGCCCGCCAGCAGCATCCGCATGCCGGCCATCGCGACGAGCGGGTGGCCGGCGACGACGACGCCCTGGGTGCCGGAAACGACAGGGCGCGTGGTGGCCCGCTCCGCGGTATGGTGCTCGACCTCGTGGACGCGCGGGGCGGCCGGCGGCATGATGCCCGCATCATCGCACGTTCGGGGCGCCGGCCCGCAGTGCTAGGCTGCGCGGGCTCCGAGGAGGCTCCCATGAGGGTTCCGGCCAAGCAGATCCGCGAGCAGCTCGTGTCCGTTCTCCGCGCCTGGGGCATGTCCGACGCGCATGCCGAGACGACGGCCGAGATGATGCTCGAGACCGACCTCCGCGGCGTCGACTCCCACGGCATCTCGATGCTGCCGAGCTACGACCGCGAGTTCCGGGCCGGGCGCCTCAACATGCGGCCGGTGTTCACGACGGTGCGGGAGGCGCCGAGCCTGGCGCTGATCGACGCCGACGCCTCGCTCGGGCATCCGGTCTCGGTGCACGCGATGAACCTCGCCGTCGACAAGTGCCGCGCCACCGGCGTGGCCGTGGTCTCGGTCGTCAACTCGCACCACTTCGGCGCGGCGGGCTGCTACGCGCGCATCGCCGCCGAGCGCGGCGTGATCGGCATGGTGACCTCGGCCACGCGCGGCGTGTCGCTGGTGCCGACCTTCGCCGCCGAGCCGGTCATGGGCACCAATCCGCTGGCCTTCGCGGCGCCGGCCCGCCGCAATCCGCCGTTCCAGCTCGACATGGCCACGACGACCGTCGCCGCCGGCAAGGTCAAGGTGCACAAGCTGAACCACCGCCCGCTGCCGCCGGGCTGGGTCGTGGACGGCAGCGGCCAGGCGGTGACCGACGCGGAGGAAGCCTTCAAGTACGTCTTCGAGCGGCCGGAGGGCGGCATCACGCCGCTCGGGGGGCCGCGGGAGGCGGGCGGCCACAAGGGCTACGGGCTGGCGGTGATGGTTCACATCCTGGGCGGCATCCTGGCCGGCGCCTCGTTCTCACCGATCCGCAATCGCACGCAGAAGCCGTCCGATCCGCACAACATCGGCCACTTCTTCCTGGCGATCGATCCGGCCGCCTTCCGCCCGGCCGGCGCGTTCGAGGACGACCTCGACCAGGTGATCGACGTCCTGCACGGAGCCAAGCGCGCGGATCCCGCCCAGCCCGTCCTCGTCGCCGGCGACCCCGAGATCGCCACCAAGACCGAGCGCCTCCGCGACGGCGTGCCCATCCCCGACGACCTCCTGACCCAGCTCCGCGACGTCACCAACACCGCCGGCGTTCCGTTCGTGCTCTCGTAGCGGAATCTCCTCGCGGAATAGAGGAGCGTCACGGCTTCGCCGGGGCGCGACGAACGTCGGGGGGGTTGGGGGCCATTTCGGGGCCCCCATGTCGATCAATCGAGCGTCACGGCTTCGCCGGGGCGCGACGAACGTCGGGGCGTCTTAGGGGGCCATTTCGGGGCCCCCATGTCGATCAATCGAGCGTCACGGCTTCGCCGGGGCGCGACGAACGTCCGGGGGTCTTAGGGGCCCTTTCGGGGCCCCCTATCTGGTCAGATCCTCGGCGCCGAGGCGGGTGGCGCCGCTGTTCGGACGCAGGTGCTTGAGGTCGCCCAGCTCGCGCAGCGCGTTCTTCATCGAGTCGGGGATCGGGTATGCCTTGAGCGTGCCGTCCTCGTTGATCCGCGCGTAGACGCGCGTGGCCTTGCCCTCGCTCACCGGCGCCCCGGTGAGCGCGTTCTTGGCCTTGCAGTTCCAGTGCAGCGTGTGCTCGCCCAGCTCGGCCAGCGTGATGGTGGTCAGGATCCGGTCGCCGTAGGCGGCCGGGCCGATGAACCGGAAGTGGATCTCGCCCATCACGAACGTGGTGCGGTCGTTCTTGATCATCTGCTCGATCGGATAGCCGATGATCCGGAACAGCTCGTGCTCGGTGTCGTTGAACCACGCCACGATGCGGGGGTAGTAGACGAGACCGAACGGGTCGGATTCGCCCCAGTTGACCGTGATCTCCTTCCAGTACATCGCCATACCGGCGCCCCCCTCGTCGTGTCGACTGGCCGCCCATGATAGCGTAGCGGCGCGGAAGGAGACCCGGCGATGAATCCCAACGCCTACCGGGCGCGCGCCGAGCAGGGTCGAGTCCAGATCGGCACCTGGGTCACGATGATCCGCACGCCGGCCGTGCTGACCCTGCTGCAGGCGGCGGGCCTGGACTTCGCCCGTGTCGACATGGAGCACTCACCGTTCTCGATGGAGACCGTCGCCGACATGGCGACGCTGGCCCGGGCGCTGGATTTTCCGCTGGTCGTGCGGCCGCCCGAGGGCAACCGCGAGTGGATCACGCGACTGCTCGACGCCGGCGTGTGGAACCTGCACGTGCCCCAGGTCGACACGCCCGAGCAGGCCGCCGAGGTGGCGGCCTGCGCCCGCTACGCGCCGCTCGGCGAGCGCGGCATGTACGGCTTCGGCCCCCACACGATGTATCGCACGCTGCCGCCCGGCGAGCACATGGCCGCCGCCAACGCGCGGGTGCACGTGACCGCGATGCTCGAGAGCCGGCGCGCCTTCGAGCGGCTCGACGAGATCGCCGCCGTGCCCGGCATCGACGCGCTGACGATCGGCCCGACCGACCTCGCGCAGAATCTCGGCGTGCTCGGCACGCCGGCCCAGAAGCCGGTGCTCGACGAGCACCGCCGCCGGCTGGTGGAGGCCGCGCGCAAGCACGGCAAGGCGGTGGCGATGCTGACCGACAGCGTGGAGGGCGTGCGCGAGATGATCGCGCTCGGCGCCACGATCGTCAACTACGCCTCCGACGCCGCCGTCCTGCGCAACGGCTACGCGGCGCTCGTCGCGGAGGTGCGCCGTTAGCCGCCTCCTCGACGGCATCCGCGTGCTCGACGCCGCCAGCTTCATCGCCGGGCCGGTGGCCACCACGGTGATGGCCGACTTCGGTGCCGACGTCATCAAGATCGAGCCGCCCCAGGGCGATCCCTATCGCGTCCGCGGCGCCGGCTATCCGCCGAGCCCCTACAACTATCCGTGGATCGTCGACAACCGCAGCAAGCGCGCGGTCGCCCTCGATCTCCGCGCGAACGAGGGTCGCGACGTGCTGTACCGGCTCGTGCGGACGGCCGACGTCTTCGTGACGAACCTGCCCTTCGACGCGCGCGGCCGGCTGCGCGTGCGCTGGGAAGACCTCGCCCCGCTCAACGCCCGGCTGATCTACGCCTCGCTCACGGCCTACGGTGAGACGGGTCCCGAGGCCGGGCGCCCGGGCTTCGACAGCATCGCGCTGTGGGCGCGCACGGGACTGATGGACCTGGTGCGCCCGTCGCCCGACGCGCCGCCGACGCGCTCGCTGCCCGGCATGGGCGATCACCCGACGGGGATCTCGCTGTTCGGCGCGATCATGGCCGCCCTCTACCAGCGCGAGCGCACCGGCCGCGGCACGATGGTGTCCACGTCGCTCATGGCCAACGGCCTCTGGTGGAACGCGATCCAGGTGCAGGGCATCCTCTGTGGCACCCGCACGTCTCCGCGGCCGCCCCGCGAGCAGGCGGTGAGCGCGCTGGCCAACATGTACCGCTGCCGCGACGGGCGCTGGTTCATGATGACGATCACCGGCGACGAGCGCCGCTGGCCCGAGTTCGCGGCGTGCATCGGCCGCGCCGACCTCGTGGCCGATCCGCGCTTCGCCACGGCGGCCACCCGCAAGGCCAACGCCCGCGCGCTGACGCTGATCCTCGACGACGTGTTCGTCCAGCGCGACTGGGCCGACTGGCGCCGCGTGCTCGAGGCCACCGGCATCGCGTTCGGCGTGATCGGCACGCTCGACGACATTCCCGGCGACGAGCAGATGCGCGCCAGCGGCGCGCTGGCCCCGCTGCACGATCCCGAGGCCGGCGCCACCCTGACCGTCGGCAGCCCGGTCTGGATCGAGGGTCAGGACAAGACGCCGGCGCGGCCGGCGCCGGCCCTCGGCCAGCACACCGTCGAGGTGCTGCGCGAGGCCGGCTTCACCGACGCGGAGATCGACGACCTGCGACGCGACAAGATCATCTTCGGAGGCTGAGCCATGTACGACCTCGTGCTCAAGGGTGGACGTGTCGTGGATCCGGCGAGCGACCTCGACGGCGTGCTGGACGTGGCGATCGAGAACGGTCTCATCGCGCGGGTGGCGGCGGCGATCGCCCCGGCCGAGACCGCGCGGGTGATCGAGGTCGGCGGCGCGATCGTCACGCCGGGACTCATCGACCTGCACGCGCACGTGTTCGAGGGGGTCAACCGGACCGGCGTGAATCCGGATCTCGGCGGCGTCTACTCGGGCGTCACGACGATCGTCGATGCCGGCAGCGCGGGCGCGGCGACATTCGGCGGCTGGCGGCACATCCTGCCGCACTGCCACACCGAGATCATCCCGTTCCTGCACATCTGCCAGACGGGCCTGGCCACGCTGCCCGACATCATCGCCGAGAGCAGCATCAACCTCGCCGACACGGTCAAGGTGGCCACCCAGCACCCGGACCTGATCCGCGGGATCAAGGCGCGGATGGTCTCGCCCGCGCTGGAGATCATGGGCATGGAGATGCCGAAGCTCGCCAAGCGCGCGGCGCGCGAGGCCGGCATCAAGCTGATGGTCCACATCGGCGACACCGAGAAGCGCTACGACCCGAAGGTGATTCACCCGCTGCTGGCGCTGCTCGAGCCCGGCGACATCCTCACCCACTACTTCACGCCCAACCCCGGCGGCGTGCTCGACGGCAACGGCAAGCTGGTGCCGGAGGCGCGGGAGGCGGCCGATCGCGGAGTGTGGTTCGACACCGCCCACGGCCGGATGAACTTCAGCTTCGACGTCGGCCGGCGCATCATCGACCAGGGATTGCTCCCGCACTGCATCAGCACCGACCTCACGGTGCCCGGGCGGCAGATGACCGTGCACAGCATGACCGAGATGATGACGCGCTTCCTGGGCCTCGGCTTCACGCTGCCGCAGGTGGTCACGATGTCGACCGCGAACCCGGCCCGGGCCATCGGCGCCGAGCAGCGCCTGGGCCGCCTGGCCGTCGGTCGCCAGGCCGACGTCTCCGTGCTCGATCTCGAGGACGGCGCCTGGGTGGTCTACGACATCCTCGGCGCGCCACTGCGCGTCGATCGCGCGTTCGCGCCGCGACTGACCGTCAAGAAGGGCCGCGTGTTCACGCCGGACTTCGGGCCCCGGCCGTGGGGCTGGTGGCCGGATCGCGCGATCACCGGCGGGTGCTGTTGACGTGCCTGCCAGGGAAAGGAGGAGCGCCACGGCTTTGCCGGGGCGCTCCGAACGTCGGGGGGCTTGGGGGCCATGTCGGGGCCCCCATGTCAAAGGTCGCTAGGCGGCGATGGCCGGGCGCGTCGAGGGCAAGGCCGCGATCGTCGTGGGCGGCGGGCAGACGCCCGGCGCGACGGTCGGCAACGGCCGCGCGACGGCGCTCGTGCTCGCGCGCGAGGGCGCCCGCGTCGTCGTGGCCGACCGCCGCCTCGACTCGGCCCAGGACACCGTCGACCTGATCACGAAGGAGGGCGGCCGGGCGTGGGCGGTCGAGGCCGACATCACCGACGAGGACGCGGTCCGCCGGCTCGTCGCCGTCGCCCACGAGCGGCTCGGCCGGCTCGACATCCTGCACAACAACGTCGGGGCCAGCCTCGCGCTCGGCGACGCTCCGGCCACCGAGCTCACCGTGCAGGCGTTCGAGCGCAGCGTCGCCGTCAACCTCAAGGGCACGTGGCTCGCCTGCAAGCACGCGCTGCCGGCGCTGCGCGAGAGCGGCGGCTCGATCGTGAACATCGCCTCGATGGCCGCCCGCAACGCCTACCCGCTGGTCGGCTACAAGACGACCAAGGCCGCGGTCGTCGCGCTGACCGAGAACCTGGCCGCCGCCAACGCGTCCTACGGCGTCCGCGCCAACGCGATCCTGCCCGGGCTGATGAACACGCCGATGGCGATCGAGGCGCGCGTGGCCCAGGGCACCCCGCGCGAGGAGGTCATCGCCTCACGCGACCGCCGCGTGCCGCTGCGCCGGCGCATGGGAACCGGCTGGGACGTCGCCTACGCCGCGCTCTTCCTGCACTCGGACGAGGCCGGCTTCATCACCGGCGTCGCCCTCGCCGTCGACGGCGGCGAGGGCGTGAGCTGGGGGAGCTAGAGCCGGTTCTCGTCGACCGGGAGGCCCAGCCAGTGGCTGCCGACGAGCTCGTAGTGCGACAGCCGGCTCTGCAGGTGCTGCGTGATGACGTGGATGTCCTGGAAGTGGCGCTGGATGAGGCTGCTCTCGTAGGCCGCGGTGGCGCCGGCCGCGTTGTAGACAGCATCGATCACCTGGGCGGCCAGCCGTATGCCGTGCGTGGTGGCCAGGCGCAGCGTCGCGCGCTGATCGAGCGTCAGCGCGCCGTTCGCGGTCACCGCGCTCCACACGTCGCGCACGGTCTCCAGCAGGAAGGCGCGGCCGGTTCTCAGATGCGCCTCCGCGTGACCGACCGCCACCTGGATCATCGACTGATCCCGCAGGAGCGCCTGCATGGCGCGGGGCGTCTTGGCGCCGGCCAGCTCGTAGAACGTGCTCAGGCACGTGCGCGCCATGCCGAGCGCCACCGCCGCGTCGCCCGAGGCGAACACGAGCGTGCGCGGGATACGGTACAGGGGGCCGTCGTGCAGCAGCGGCGCGGTCGCCGACAGCACCGTGCGCGCGGCCGGGACGAAGACGTCGCGCACCGCGAAGTGGTGGGTGCCGGTGCCGCGCATGCCGCGCACCTTCCAGGTGTCGAGGATCTCGGCCTCGGCGACCGGCACGAAGAAGTAGCGCGTCTCCGGCTGGCCGTGGTCGAGTCGGGTCGTGCCGTTCTCGACGATCTGGGCGTGGGCGGCGATCCAGGAGGCATGCCGGCAGCCGGTGCTGAAGCCCTGGCGACCGGTCACGCGATACCCGCCCGGCACGACGACCGCCGTCGCGGTGGCGGCCGGCGTGTTGGCGACGACGGCGCGCGGCGTGTCGATCCAGATCGCCCGGGCGACGTCGCGCGGCATGCGCGCCGAGTACGTCGCGTAGATCGCGCCCTGGTTGACGCACCAGCCGGTGCTGGCGTCGGCCTTGCCGAGCTCCTCGATCACCTCGACGTAGGTCGGCAGGTCGAGCTCGGCACCGCCGATCGCCCGCGGCACCGCGAGATGGAACATGCCGGCGTCGGCCAGCGCCTCGAACAGCGGTCGCGGCAGCTCGCGCTCGGCCTCCGTCTGGTCGGCGCAGGCCTGGATCTGGGGCGCGAGCTTCCGCGCGGCCTCGAGCGGGGCGGCGGTCACTGGGCTCGCTCCGCTACTGGATGACCGAGCGCGGCGTGGCCAGCAGCCGCGTGACCTTGATCTGCTCGCGATCGATCAGCGTCGGCACCCGCGGCGAGATCTCGTTCTTCCAGTACTCGCTCTGGTAGACGAGGTCGTAGAGGCGCTTGCGCTCCGCCTCGCTCTCGAAGCGGCGGAGCCACACGTACACGCTCTCGTCCTCCTCGCCGACGAAGCTGCCGAGGATGACCATGCCCATCTTCACCTGGAACGGGATGATCTCCTCCTCCATGCACTTCACCCACGCCTCGCGCTGCCCGGGACGAACGGTGTACTGCCGAAGCTCGAAGATCATCGTGGCCTCCGTGGTCGAGCGGTCGGAACCGGGCGCCTATTGTACCGATTCCCGGCGTTCGCGCTACCATAGGGCGCCATGCGCATCGAGCTCATCTGCACCGGGGACGAGGTCCTCACCGGCAAGATCGTCAACAGCAACTTCAGCTACATGAGCCAGAAGCTGGAGGACGCCGGCCTCGACGTGGTCTGGGGCACGACGGTCGGCGACGACCGGGAGAGCCTGCTGCAGGCCTTCCGGCTGGCGGCCGGGCGCGCCGACGCCGTGATCGTCAACGGCGGCCTCGGGCCGACGGTCGACGACCTCTCGCAGGAGATCGCCGCCCAGGCGGCTGGTTGCGAGCTCGTCCTCAGCGAGGAGTGGCTGGCGCGGATGGAGGCGTTCTTCCAGCGCCGCAGCCGCGTGATGCCGTCCAACAACCGCAAGCAGGCGATGCTGCCGGCCAGCGCCGAGATCATCGACAACCCGATCGGCACCGCCTGCGGCTTCGCGCTCGACATCGGCCGCGCACGCTTCTTCTTCACGCCGGGCGTGCCGCGCGAGCTCAAGCGCATGCTGGAGGAGCAGGTCATCCCGCGGCTGCTCGCGCGCAGCGGGCTGCAGAGCACCATCCACCTCAAGCGCTTCCACTCCTACGGGCTCGGCGAGTCGCACGTCGACGCGCTGCTGGCCGGCGTGGAGACGCTGGTGTCGGATGGCGGCGTGAAGCTCGGCTTCCGCGCGCACTACCCGCAGCTCGAGACCAAGCTGACGGTGCGCGGCCGCGACCTCGACGACGTGCGCGCCAAGCTGGCGCCGGTCGAGGCCGAGGTGCGCAAGCGGCTCGGCAACTTCATCCTGGCCGAGGACGACCAGACGCTGGAGGGCGTGGTCCTCGCCGAGCTGGCGAGCCGCCAGGCCACGCTGAGCGTCGTCGAGTCGTTCACCGGCGGTCAGATCGCCGCCCGGGTGGCCCACCTGCCCGGCGCCGAGAAGGCGTTTCGCCGCGGGATCGTGGCCCGCGACCTCTCCGAGATCGCCGCCGCCGTCGGGCTCGACGCCACGCCCACCGAGATCACGCGGGAGACGGCCGAGGCCGTCGCCCAGGCCGCGCGCCGCACGACCGGCGCCACCCACGTGCTGAGCGCGCTCGTGAACCTCGACGACGGCCCCGATCGCATCGAGTTCGGCGGCACGATCTGCCTGGCGATCGCGACCGAGGCCGACGTCGCCTCGCGCCGCAGCCGCGTCGTGGGCGGGCGTGAATGGGTGCGCCTCGGCGCCATCGAGATGGCGCTCGATTGCCTGCGGCGCTACCTGCAGGGGCTGCCGGTCGTCGAGCGCATCGACTTCGAGAAGACCTGAGCCCGGCGCCGGCGGCGTGAAGAATCGCCTGGTGCTGCTGCTGACCGGCGTCGGTGGCTACGTCGACGCCGTCAGCTATCTCGCCCTCGGGCGCGTCTTCACCGCCAACATGACCGGCAACACCGTCCTGCTCGGCCTCGCGCTCGTGCAGGGTGACACCGCCGGCGCCGGGCGCTCGGCGCTGGCCCTCGGCGGCTTCCTGGCCGGCGGCGCCCTGGGCGCCCGCCTGGTGGCGCGCGGCCCGCGCCCGGCGGTGTGGCCGCGCGGCGTGACGGTGGCGCTGATCGCCGAGGGCGCGCTGCTGGCGGCGCTGGCGGTCACGCACCTCGCGGTCGTTGCCGGCGAGTCGACGCTGGTGGCCGGGCGCGTCGTGCTGGCCGCGCTGGCGATGGGCGTGCAGAGCGCGGCGGCCCGTCGCCTCGACGTCTCCGGCATCACGACGACGTTCGTGACCGGCACGCTGACAAATCTGATGTCCCTGATCGCCCTGCACGGCGTGGTGCCCGGCGCCGGCGGCCAGAGCAAGCGGCTGCTGGCCGCCGCGTGGGTCGTGTACATTCTCGGCGCGATGGCCGCCGCGGCCGCGATGCAGACGGCGCCGGCGCCGGGATTGCTGGTGCCCGTCGTCCTGGTGCTCGTCGTCATCGTCGGCGCCGGCGGGCGCTACTGGTCGGACGCCGGTCCTTGACAAGGCGCTGCCGCCGGGGCAGGTTTAGGCCCGCCGTGCCCGCAAGCGACGGACGCCGCCTGCAGAGAGAGAGGACGCAATGACGCGCCATCGCACGCCACGCTTCGTCGCCGTCGTGATCGCCGCCCTCGCCGTGACGTTGCTGCTCGCCAGCGGCGGCGCGTTCGTCGCCCGCGGCGCCGATCCGATCCGGCTCGGCTTCGGCATGGCGCTCACCGGCGGGCTGTCAGCCAACGGCAAGCCGGCGCTGCTGGCCCTGCAGATCTGGAAGGAGGACGTGAACAAGCGGGGCGGCCTGCTGGGCCGGCCCGTCGAGCTCGTGTTCTACGACGACCAGACGAACCCGGCCACCGTGCCCGGCATCTACACCAAGCTGCTCGACGTCGACAAGGTCGACCTCGTCATCTCCGGCTACGGCACCAACCTCATCGCGCCGCTGATGCCGATCGCGATGGAGCGCAAGCTGACGATCATCGGCATGTTCGGCCTGGCCAACAACGAGAAGTACCAGTACCCGAACTACTTCCAGATCCAGCCGGCCGGGCCCGATCCGCAGACCAGCACGGCCATCGGCTTCTTCGAGCTGGCCGCCCGGCAGACGCCCAAGCCGCAGACGGTCGCGATCGTCGGCGCCGACGCCGAGTACCCGCAGAACGCGATGGTGGGCGCGCGCGAGCTGATCAAGAAGTTCGGCTTCAAGACGGTCTACGACCGGAACTATCCGCCCAGCACCGTCGACTACACGCCGATCGTGCGGGCCATCAAGGCCACCAACCCCGACATCCTGTTCGTGGCCTCGTATCCGCCGGACTCGGTCGGCATGCTGCGCGCGATCCACGAAGTCGGCCTGCAGCCCAAGATCGTCGGCGGCGGCATGGTGGGCTTGATGTTCACGAGCGTGATGACGAGCATGGGGCCCCTGCTCAACGGGATCGTCAACTACGACTTCTGGGCGCCGGAGCCGGCGTTCCTCGCGATCCCCGGCATCAAGGAGTTCCTGAAGGAGTACCAGGGCCGCGCCGAGAAGGCCGGGGTCGATTCGCTCGGCTACTACCTGCCGCCCTACTCGTACGCCGTGGGCCAGGTGCTGGGCCAGGCCGTCGAGGCCACCCGGAGCCTCGACCAGCAGAAGATCGCCGACCACATCCGCGCCACCGAGTTCAACACCGTGGTCGGCAAGATCAAGTTCGGCAAGAACGGCGAGTGGGCCCGGGGCCGCACCCTCATGGTCCAGTATCAGAAGATCCAGGGCCCGGGCATCGATCAGTTCCGCGGGCCGGGAAAGAAGGTCGTCCTCTACCCCGACGACCTCAAGTCCGGCAACATCATCTACCCGTACTCGGCGGCCAAGAACTAGCGCGAGCGCTCCCTGTTCTCCTGGGACCTGCTGGCCAACGCGGTCGTCGCCGGGCTCCTGCTCGGCGGCTTCTACGCCGCGGTGAGCCTGGGCGTCTCGCTCATCTTCGGCCTGCTCGACATCGCCAACATCGCCCAGCCGGCGTTCGTGATCCTGGGCGCCTACGCCGCGTACGTGCTGAACAGCACGTACGGCGTCGATCCGATCCTGGTCGGGCTGCTGCTGACCCCGCTGTTCTACCTGCTCGGCGCCGCCGTCTACCGCGTCTACTACGGCAGCTTCGAGCGGCGCGGCGAGGAATCGCTGCGCGGCCTCGTGTTCTTCTTCGGCATCCTGTTCATCCGCCTTCCTCGTCTCGATCGCGGTCGCGGTGGTGCTGTTCCTGTTCATCGGCCGCACCCGGATCGGCAAGATGCTGCGTGCCGCGGCCGACAACCCCGAGGCCGCGACCTACATGGGCATCGACGTGCAGCGCGCCCACCGCATCGCTTTCGGGCTGGGATGCGCCGTCACCGCGCTCGCCGGCGGGCTGGTGGCGACCTACTACCCGTTCCAGCCCTACGTCGGCCTGGAGTTCGTGATCATCATGTACGCGGGCGTGGTGCTCGGCGGCATGGGCAGCATCGGCGGCACGCTCGTCGCCGCCGTGATCCTCGGCGTGGCCGAGAGCCTGATGTCGACGTTCTTCGGGCCCTCGTGGTCGCTGGCGGTGTCGTTCGGCATCCTGCTGCTGGCGCTGGCCGTCCGACCGGCCGGGCTGTTCGGCCGCTAGATGCGCACCGGCCCCGCGCTGGTCGTGGGCGCGGCCGTCGTCCTGGCCGGCGTCGCGCTGGCCGGGCTGCACGTCAACGCCTACGTCTACTTCGCCGGCTACGTCATTCTCCAGTACGTCGTCATCGCCACGGCCTGGAACATCCTCGGCGGCTACGCCGGCTACGTGAACTTCGGCACCCCGGCCTTCTTCGCGCTCGGGGCCTACACCGCGGTCTTCCTCATCCGGTCGCTGCAGGCGCCGCTGCCGGTCCTGATCGTGGCCGGCGGCCTGGTCGCCGCGCTCCTCGGCCTCGGCATCGGGTACCTCACGCTGCGCCTGCGGGGGACGTTCTTCTCGATCGCGACGCTGGCGCTGGCCGTCGTGCTGCAGACGATGATCATCAACTGGGAGTACGTCGGCGGCTCCCGCGGCATCAGCGTGCTACGGCCGAGCGGGCCGCCGTTCGGCAGCTACGTGACGTTTCTCTTCACGGTGATGGTCGGCCTGGCCGTCGTCGCGGTCATGGTGGCGCGGTTCATCGAGCGCTCGTGGATCGGCCGCGGGCTGGCCGCCCTGCGCGACAACGAGGAGGCGGCCGAGTGCATGGGCGTGCCCACGCTGCGCCTGAAGCTCTTCGCCACCACCGTGAGCGGGTTCCTGCTCGGCGTGGCCGGCGCGCCGTTCCCCTACTACGTGACGTTCGTGGAGCCCAACTCGGCGTTCGCGATCGACTACGCCGTGAACGCGCTGGCGATGCCGATGATCGGCGGCACCACGAGCTGGATCGGCCCGGTCATCGGCGCCGTGCTGCTCGGCACCGCCCAGCAGCTGGCCACGGTGACGATCTCCTCCGAGCTGAACCTGTTCATCGTCGGCGTCGTCCTGGTCGCCTTCGTCGTCCTGGCCCCCGAGGGCATCCTGGGCCTCGTGCGGCGCTGGCGAGGGCGCTGAGGCGATGGCCGCGCCGCTGCTCGAAGTCAACGGGGTCGTGAAGCGGTTCGGCGGGTTCACGGCCCTCAACCGGGTGACGATCCAGGTCGAGGCCGGCGAGCGGTTCGGGCTGATCGGCCCCAACGGCTCGGGCAAGACCACGCTGATCAACTGCGTGGCGGGCTCGCTCTACGCCGACGAGGGGCGGATCCTCTTCGAGGGCCGCGACGTGACGACGCTGCCTCCGCACCGGCGCACCCGCCTCGGCATCGCCCGCACCTTTCAGATCCCGAAACCGTTCGCCAGCATGACCGTGCGCGAGAACCTCGGCATCCCGCTGGAGTACGCGGGCCACGCGCGCGCGTCTGACGAGGACGCCCAGGTGGCCGAGCTCCTCCGCGAGATCGGCCTGGAGGCCAAGGCGCACCTGCGGCCGGCCGGGCTCACCCAGATCGAGATGCGCAAGCTGGAGCTGGCCCGCGCCATGGCCGCCCGGCCCAAGCTGCTGATCTCCGACGAGGCCATGGCCGGGCTCTCCAGCGGCGAGGTGGACGACATCCTGGCCATCCTGCTGCGGCTCAACGCCCAGGGCATCACGATCATCATGATCGAGCACATCATGCGGGCGGTGATGCGCTTCTCGCAGCGCATCGTCGTCCTCGATGCCGGCGAGCGGATCGCCGAGGGCACGCCCGACCAGATCGTCCGCAACCCGGCCGTGGAGAAGGCCTACCTTGGCGAGTAGGCTCGTCGTCGAGGGCGTCGAGGCCGGGTACGGCGCCGTGCGGGTGCTGCACGGCGTCTCGATGGAGGTGCGCGAGGGCGAGACCGTCGCCCTGCTGGGGACCAACGGCAACGGCAAGAGCACGCTCATCAAGTGCATCATGGGCATCGTGACGCCCCAGGCCGGCGCCATCTATCTGGAGGTCGACGGCGCGCGGATCGATCTCGTCCGGAAGCCCACCGAGGCGATCGTCAGCCTCGGGATCGCGCTGGTGCCCGAGGGGCGCCGGCTCTTTCCGAAGCTGACGGTGGAGGAGAACCTGCTCCTGGGCGCCTTCCGGCGCGAGGCCCGCGCCGCGATCGACGCGAACCTGGCCTTCTGCTTCGAGTGCTTCCCGGTGCTCCTCGGCCGGCGCCGACAGCTGGCCGGCAGCATGAGCGGCGGCGAGCAGCAGATGCTGGCGCTCGCCCGCGCGCTGATGTCCTCGCCGCGGATGCTGCTGGTCGACGAGCCGTCGGTCGGGCTGGCGCCCATTCTCGTGAGCCGGGTGATCGCCAAGATCAAGGAGCTCAAGGAGCAGCGCCACCTCACCGTGCTCATGGCCGAGCAGAACTTCAACCAGGCGACCAAGATCGCCGACCGCGGCTACATCATCGTGCACGGCAAGATCGAGTTCGAGGGCCGCAGCGCCCAGGAGCTGCGCGAGAACGAGCTGGTCAAGAAGTACTATCTCGGCGTGTAGCCGGAGCGACCACGAGACCGTGGCTGTCATCACCGCGCCGTCCACCTTCGCCGCGCTCAAGACGCGCAACTATCGCCTCTACTGGCTGGGGCTCGTCTGCTGCTCGTCGTCTTCCAGCTCTTCGGGGGCGTCCTCGCCGACCGCGTGAACCGCCTGCGGCTGCTGATCGGCACCCAGGTCCTGACCGCGGCGACGCTGGCGGCTGCCTTCGCGTCGAGCGTCACGGGGCGCGTGAGCGTCGAGCACCTGCTGGCGCTGGCGGCGCTGAGCAGCACGTTCCGCGCGTTCGACGAGCCGAGCCGCATGTCCCTCGTCCCGCAGCTCATCGACCGCGAGCGGCTGCCGAACGCGATCGCGCTCGGCTCCATTCCCTGGCAGGCCGGCCGGATGATCGGCCCCTCGATCACCGGCGTCCTCATCGCCGCCTTCGGCGGCACGGTCGGCTTCGGGCTGGCCGCCGGCGCGTCGTGCGTCGCGCTGCTGCTCTACAGCCGGCTGCGCGTCACCGGTCCCGCCCCGGCCGGCGACGGCCAGCACGTCTTCCGCCAGCTCGCCGACGGCGTGAGCTTCGTCGCCCGCAACTTCGTCTTCACCGGCCTGATCGGGCTGGCGCTGTTCAACTCGCTCTTCGGGCTGTCCTACGTCACGCTGCTGCCGATCTACGCCGACTGGTACTTCAAGGCGGGCTCGACCGGTTACGGACTGCTCAACGCGGCCCACGGCGCCGGGGCGATCGTCGGCACGCTGACGGTCGCGACGATCATCCATCTGATCCGCCGGCCGGGACCGACGCTGCTCCTCACCGCCGCCGGCATGGGCCTGGCGCTCATGCTCTTCTCGCAGTCACCGGGACTTTCGCTGGCGCTTCCGATGCTGATGGTGGTGGGCTTCACGAACACGTTCTATCTCACCCAGGTCAGCACGCACTTGCAGGAGACGGTGCCCGATCATCTCCGCGGTCGCGTGCTCGGCATCTACTCGCTCTGCTGGAACCTGCTGCCGCTGGGCGGCCTGATCGCCGGCGTGCTGGCCGCCGCCGTGGACGCGCGCTTCGCGATCCTCTTCGGCGGCGCCATGGTCGCGCTGAACGCGCTGCTCCTCCTGATGTCGCGGCGGCTCCGCGCAATCGGCTAGCGCCGGCCGCACAGGCGCCGGGGAGTCCAGTCCTGGCCGGACTCCCGGACGGTCGCGCCGAGTCGTGAAGCACGATCAGCACCGCGGCCGCACGGGTCGCGTAGGTGTCCAAACGCCAGAACATCGGCCGCTCGGGCAAGCGCCCCAGACGCGGTTCGGCGACGATGAAGCACCCGGTCTGACGTCCGGCCCGTTCGCTCACGGGAATGCAGCGCCCCTCAGCTCCTTCGGGCGCGCCGAGCCCGGAGGCGGGAGCCGTCAGCGCGCCATGGCGACCCCGATGAACGCGGTCAACACTCCCCGCTGATACGCTCTCATCCGCGATGCTCCCCTTCGCTGACGCGACTCGTCCCTAGCGGTTCGCCCGGGCCAGCGCGGCGTGCAGCAGCACGTTGACGCCGGGCACCGTCTCGTCGAGCTCGGCGTGCTCGGCCTCGTTGTGGGAGATGCCGTCGCGACAGGGCGTGAAGATCATCGCGGTCGGCGCGATGCGGGAGATGTAGTAGGCGTCGTGGCCGGCCTGGCTGAGGATGTCGCGGTGGCGCACGCCGAGGCTCTTCGCGGCCTCGCGGACGAGGCGCACGCAGCCGGGATCGAAGCGCTCGCTGCCGAACTGCCACTCGCCGGCCACGCTCATCTCGACGCTGGCGCGGCGCGCGCAGTCCGCCATCGCCGCCTTGACCTCGGCCCACATCCGCTCGGCCACCTCGCGCTCGGCGTGACGGACGTCGCAGGTGAGCTGCGCGTACTCCGACAGGATGCCGGCCTTGTTGGGCCAGGCCACGAGCCGGGCGACGGTGGCCTTGCCCTCGGTCGCGTGGTACGTCCAGCCGATCTCGTTGACCGCCACGGCGAGCATCGACGCGCCGACGAGCGCGTTGCGCCGGCGGTCCATCGGCGTGGGTCCGGCGTGCGCGGTCTCGCCGTGGACGTCGACGTGCATGCCGCGGACGGCGTAGCCGCCGGTCACGATGCCGACCGGCACCGTCTCGCGGTCGAGGATCGGGCCCTGCTCGATGTGCAGCTCGAAGTAGGCGTCGATGGGACGGCCGCCGACCGCCGCCTTGCCGTCGTAGCCGATCCGCTTCAGCTCGTCGCCGAAGACCTTGCCGTCGTCGTCGCGCAGGCGGAGCACCCAGTCGGGATCGAAGACCCCGGCGAAGGTGCCGGAAGCGACCATCGGCGGGGTGAAGCGGGCGCCCTCCTCGTTGGTCCAGCAGACGAGCTCCAGCGGCCGCTTCGTCCGCACGCGCCGATCGTCGAGGGTGCGCAGCACCTCCAGACCGGCCAGGACGCCGACGATGCCGTCGTACTTGCCGCCGGCCACCTGCGTGTCGAGGTGGCTGCCGATCAGCACCGGCGGCAGGTGCTCGTCGCTTCCGGGGCGGCGCGCGAAGATGTTGCCGACCCGGTCCACCGTCACGGTGCACCCCGTCTCGGTGCACCAGGTGATGAACAGGTCGCGCATCTCCTTGTCGGCGTCGGTGAGCGCGAGCCGGCGCAGGCCACCGGCCTTGCCGGGCCCGATCTGGCCCGAGCGCATGACGGTCGACCAGAACCGGGGCCCGTCGATCGCGAGAGTGCTGTCCGTGGTCACGCCTCGCGCCAGCTGCTGGCCTGGTCGAGGGTCTTCCGGGCCTCGCCGTCGAGCTGCAGCTCGACGCCGGCGAGGAGCTCCTTCAGCTGGGCGATCGAGGTGGCGCTGGCGATCGGGGCCGTGATGCCGGGCCGATGCGCGAGCCACGAGATCGCCACCTGGGTCGGCGTCACGCCGAGCCCCGCCGCGACCTTCTCGACGGCGGCCAGGACGGTGAAGCCGCGCTCGGTCATGTAGGTCTTCTGCACGCCGGCGGCCCTCGCCGTCGTGGGCAGCCCCTCGCCGCGGCGGTACTTGCCGGAGAGGAAGCCGCTGGCCAGCGAGGAGTACGGGATGACGCCCACGTTCTGCTCGAGACAGAGCGGCTCCAGCTCGCGCTCGTACTCGTCGCGGAAGACGAGGTTGTACTTGGGCTGCAGGCACTCGTAGCGCGCGTACCCGTGGCGCTCGCTCTCCCACAGCGCCCGCGTGAGCCGGAACGCCACGTAGTTGGAGGCGCCGACATAGCGCACCTTGCCCTGGCGCACGAGGTCGTCGAGCGCGCGCAGGGTCTCCTCGAGCGGCGTCCCGCGATCGTCCCAGTGCGCCTGGTAGAGGTCGATGTAGTCGGTCTGCAGCCGTTTCAGCGAGGCCTCCACGCCCTGCATGATGTGCTGGCGCGACAGGCCGCCGTCGTTCGGCCCCGGGCCCATCGGACCGCAGACCTTGGTGGCCATCACGACATCCGGCCGGTTGCGCCGCGCGGCCATCCAGGTGCCGAGCACGATCTCCGACTCGCCGCCCTTGTTGCCCGGCACCCAGCGCGAGTAGACGTCGGCAGTGTCGATGAAGTTGCCGCCGGCCTCCATGTAGGCGTCCAGCACGGCCTCGGACGCCTTCTGGGCCGTCGTCCATCCGAACGTGTTGCCGCCGAGACACAGCGCGGCGACCTTCAACCCGCTCCGACCCAGCTTGCGGATCAGCATTCGCGGAAGTCCCCTTTCATTTCGTCGCCCCTTACTCTAGACCACGGCCGCCGCGCGTTGTCGAGGACCCTCACGGCCACGCGTTGTCGAGGACCCTCACGGCTCCGCCGGCGCGGTCCGAGCGTCGGGGGGCTTGGGGCCATGTCGGGGCCCCCATCTCGATAGCCCCGAGGCGCCAGACGGCGGCGCCAGCATCCCGGTGGAGCAGGTGGGCGTCGGGAATCGCGGCGAGCGCGGCCTGCTGCGTGGGCCACTCCGGCGAGCGCCCCGGATGCGGCAGATGCACGACGACGACGATCCCGACCCTCGACGCTGCGAGATTCGCGCGGAAGAGCCGCACGGGCACGAGGTGATCGCGGGCGCCGAAGGCGGGGTAGACCCACTGATCGCCGAACACGGCGACGCGCATGCCCAGCGGCTGTCGATCGAGAACGGCCGCCGCAGCGCCGAACAGCGGCTCGGTGTAGATCGACGCGGCGGTGGCGGCGGCCTTCGGCCCGTGCCAGGCGAGCGCGGCGGCGACGACGAGCGGGGCCGCCGCCCAGCCCACGACGGCGCGCCAGCGCCACCCCCGGGCGCGACGCCAGTACGGCTCGCCCACGACGGCGCCGACCGCGAGCGCCAGCAGCACCACCGGCGACGCCACCACCGGCGCACGCGAGGCGAGCAGCGCGGCCGCGGCGAGCACGGCGGCCACGAGCGCGCCCCAGCGGCCGAGGGCGTCGATGAGGAACCCGAGCGCCGCCCAGCCCAGGATCGGGACGAGCGCGATGTACCGCATGCTGTCCCAGTGGACGAACCCGGAGCGAAACGTCATGGCGTTGCCGGCGGAGTACGGCAGCACCGGCAGGAAGAGCAGCACGGCGGCCGTGGTGACGAGGACGCCGACGGCGAAGTGGCGAGGCGATCGGGGCGTCGACCGTCCACGCCACACGAGCCAGCCGGCGAGGCCGACCAGCGCGAGGGTGGCGAGCGCGGCATACGCGCGCGGCCAGTCGGCGTAGACGACGAGCGCGTCGCCGACGGTCCGGCGCAGACCGTAGTGCGCGGCATACTCGCGCAGCGTCGTCTCGGGAAACGTCGTGCCGGGCTTTCCGAGGAACGCCGCCGGATAGAGGGGATTGCCGGTGGCGACGGTGTTGCGCGCGTACCAGTACCCGGCCGTCGCCACCCACGCCACCACGAAGATGCAGCCGACGCGCGCGATCGCGGTCCAGCGTGAGCGCGGCGGGGGCGCCAGCGCCCATACCCGCGACGCCACCACGGCCAGGACGATCAGCGCCGGGATCGCCGCACTGACCTTGACGCCGAGCCCGAAGCCACTGAGCAATGCCGCGTACCAGGCATCGCCGTCGAGGTCGCGTCCGCGCTCGCTCTCACGCTCGGGCATCGCGAACACGAACGCGGCGAAGAGGGCGGCCGCGTGGGCGAGGTCGGCGTCGGAGAAGCTGGAGGCCATGACGCCGACCCGGGGCGATGTGGCGAGCAGGACGACGGGCACCGCCCAGGCGCCAGACCGGCAGCCCAGCCGCCGGAGGAGCTCGATGACGCCGGCGGCGACGAGACCTGCGTAGAGCGGACCGGTGAGGCTCACCCAAGCGAGCGCCTCGCCGCGCGATCCGTCGAAGGGGGCCATGAACCAGGCCGCCACGACGCTCGCCGACAGCGGATACCACGCCTGCATCGTGAACTGCTGCGCCGGGCTCGGCGACGCGATCACCTGGTCGCGCAGCCAGAGCGCGGGGTAGACCATGTGATAGACGTAGTCGTCCCACACCCAGAGCCGTGTCGCGTGGACGACGTGCGGCCAGGCCCACACGAGTCCGGCCGCCACGGCCGCGAGCGACGCGAACCGCGCCGCGGCGGCGAAGCCTTCCCCGCCCGCGGGTCGCTCGGCGAGGTT
>VBPC01000260.1 GCA_005887895.1 Candidatus Rokuibacteriota bacterium | reverse complement strand
TCTACGTCCTGAATCGCGACATCGACGAGAGTCCCGCCGTGGGCGCGCCGCTCAAGCACGGTCTGACCGTGGTGAAGGCCGGCGGCGGCTGCTGCGCGTCGAGCGCGTAACCGCGCGCGCACGCGATGGCGGTCAGCGTCCGCTTCGTCGGCTCGGGCGATTCCTTCGGCAGCGGCGGCCGCTTTCAGACGTGCATCGTCGTCGATGGGCCACGCTCGCGCTTCGCGATCGACTTCGGCACGTCCTCGCTGATCGCGCTGGCGCAGCAGGGGATCGAGCACAACTCGCTGGACGCGATCGTCCTCACGCACCTGCACGGCGATCACTGCGGGGGCGTGCCGTTCTTATTGATCGACGCGATGCTCGGGGCCAAGCGCACGCGCCCGCTCACCATCGCGGGGCCGCGCGATCTCCGTCGTCGCATGGATGCCATCCGCGAGGCGCTCTTTCCCGGCTCGCACGTGATGACTCCGAAGTTCCCGCTCACGTGGCTGGAGATGGAGCCGGGGCGGCCGCACGCGATCCTCGACCTCGTGGTGACGCCCCAGCCCGCGCGCCACACGCACGAGACGAATCCCACGGCGCTACGCGTGGAGGTCGGCGGCAAGGTCGTCGCCTATACGGGCGACACCGAATGGACGGAGGACGTGGCGCGGGTGGCGCGCGGCGCCGACCTCTTCATCGCCGAGTGCTACTACTACGACAAGCCCATCAAGTGGCACCTGAACTATCCCACGGTGGCGGCGCAGCGCGACGCGTTCGGGGCCAGGCGCGTGATCCTCACGCATATGAGCCGCGAGATGCTCGCCCACGTCGATACGGTGCCCGAAGAGTGTGCACACGATGGGCTGGTGGTGACGCTCTGAGCTGACCCGCGCTTCACCCAAGTTTTACGGCACCGTCATCGTCCTGTAACGTGGCCCGACGACACTCGGGCCCAGATGAAGACCGCCGCCGCTGCGCGCCAGCAGCTGGGTCGCGTTCTCGTCGTCGAAGACGAGCGCGATGTCGCCGACCTCATCCGCTACAACCTCACCAAGGAAGGCTACGACGTCGTCGTCGCCCCGACCGGATCCGACGCGCTCAAGCAGGCGCGCGAGGTCCACCCCGACCTGGTCCTGCTCGACATCATGGTGCCCCAGCTCAACGGCTGGGAGGTGTGCCGCCGCCTCAAGCAGGACGCGGACACCAAGAACATCCCCGTGATCATGGTCACCGGCCGCGTCGAGGAGGGCGACAAGGTCCTCGGCTTCGAGATGGGCGCCGACGACTACGTGACCAAGCCGTTCTCGCCGCGTGAGCTGCTCGCTCGCATCCGCGCCGTGGCGCGCCGCGGCCGTCCCGGCGACGGCGAGAAGAAGGCACACGTGCAGATCGGCGACCTCGAAATCGACCGCTATCGCTTCGAGGTCCGCATGAAGGGCCGTCCGGTGGACCTCACCCCGAAGGAGTTCGAGCTGCTCGCCATCCTGGCCAGTGCGCCGGGGCGCGTCTTCGGCCGCGAAGAGCTGCTCGACGCCGTATGGGGTCGGGACGGCTTCGTCGAGCCGCGAACCGTCGACGTCCACGTGGCCCGGCTGCGCGCCAAGTTCACCGCGGCCAAGCTGCCCGCCCCGGGCGTCGAGACCGTCCGGGGCGTCGGCTACCGGTTCCGGGAGCCCACCCGTTCGTAACAGGAACGTAACGTCCGCTTTATGCCCTCGAAACATGCACGGCCGATGATCCAGGTAGCCGGATGATCCGCGAAGCCAAAGGAGACGACAGATGAAGAAGCGGACTGTGATGGCGCTGGCCGTGGCGCTGACGGTGACGGCCGGAATCCCGGCCGGCCTGGCCATCGGGCAGACCAAGCTCGATCCCGACCTCGCGC
>VBPC01000259.1 GCA_005887895.1 Candidatus Rokuibacteriota bacterium | reverse complement strand
CACGGAGCTCGACGCGTTCGAGAAGAAGTACGGCTACAAGCCGACGCCGATTCGCACCTCGGTGGATGCGCTCGCCGTGTTTGTCAACAAGGACAACCCGATCAGGTGCCTGTCGTTGGCTCAGGTCGACGCGATCTTCTCGAAGTCGCGTCGTGCGGGGTACAAGGACGACATCCGGACGTGGAGCCAGCTCGGGCTGACGGGCGATTGGGCGAACAAGCCGCTCAGCCTCTACGGCCGCAACTCGGCGTCGGGCACCTACGGCTTCTTCAAGGAGCACTCGCTGAAGAACGGCGATTTCAAGGACGAGGTCAAGGAGCAGCCGGGCTCGGCCTCGGTCGTCCAGGGCGTCACGGTGGACCGCTACGGCATCGGCTACAGCGGCATCGGGTACGCCACGGCCGGCGTGCGGCCGGTGCCGCTGGCCGAGAAGGACGGCGGCAAGTGCGTCGAGGCGACGGCGGACAACGCGTACTCCGGCAGCTATCCGATGGCGCGCTTCCTCTACGTGTACGTGAACAAGGCGCCGGGCAAGCCAATGGAGCCTCTGACCCGCGAGTTCATCAAGCTCATCGTGTCGCGCGAAGGCCAGGAGGGCGTCGTCAAGGACGGGTACTTCCCGATCCCGGCGACCATCGCGAAAGAAGAGCAGAACAAGATCCAGTGACGTGGCGATCAACGCCGAGACGCTGACCGAGGGCGGGCCGGGCACTCCGGCCCGTTCGCTCGTCGTCAGCCGGGCGCGGACGAACCGGCGGATTTTCCTCGATCGCTTCGCCGCGCGCACGGTGGTGCTCGGCGGCATCGTCATCATCTCGGCCATCCTGGCCATCCTCTTCGTCATCGCCGCCGAGGTGTGGCCGCTCTTCCGGCCCCCGCGCGTCACGGCGCTGGGCCGATTCTTAGCACCGGCGGCTCCGGCGCCCGGCGCTGCCCTCGGCGTGGACGAGTACCGCGGGGCGGCATCGATCCTCAGCGCGGACGGCAGCCTGCGGCTGGTGCCGCTCACGCGCGACGCAGCGGCGGCGGCGCCGATCGCGATCGACGGCCTCGAGCGCGCGCGAGTGACCGCGGTGGCCCCCTACGGGCGCGACCACTACGCGATCGGCACCTCCGACGGCCGTGTGATCCCGCTCGAGATGAAGTACGACGTCGGCTTCGATGGCCGCCGGCGCACCGTCGCCGCCAAGCCGGCCTTCGCCGCGCCGGCCGCGCTGGATCCCGAGCGTAAGCGGCCGATCCTCCGGGTGACGGTGGCCGCGCCGGACTCGGGCCCGGTGACGGTGGCGCAGGTGGGGCCGCGCGAGCTGATCGTGCAGACGGTGACCGCGAAGAAGGCGCTGATCGGCGGCCCGCGGCGCGAGGAATCGGTGCAGCCGCTGAGCGTCGCCGTCGACGGCGAGATCACTGCGCTGCGTCTCGACGGCCGCGGCGACGACCTCTTCATCGGGACCTCACGCGGCCAGCTCGTCCGGTACGACATGCGGGATCGAAGCAACCCCAGGCTCGCCGAGCCGGCGACGGTGGGCCGCGCGCCCGTGACCGCGCTCACCTTCCTCATCGGCGATCGCACGCTCGTGGTCGGCGACGCCGCCGGTGCCATCTCCAGCTGGCAGGTCGTGCCCTCGCCGACGGGCGGCGCGGCGGAGCTCGCGCGCGTCCACGACTTCGAGCCGCACGGCGCGCCCGTGGTCGCGATCAGCCCGTCGCGCCGCGACA
>VBPC01000141.1 GCA_005887895.1 Candidatus Rokuibacteriota bacterium | reverse complement strand
GAACGTCAGCGCCGTCACAGGATGAGCGTCGCGTCGCCGTAGGAGTAGAACCGGTAGCCGGCGGCGAGGGCGTGCCGGTAGGCGGCCAGGATCCGCTCGCGACCGGCGAAGGCGCTCACCAGCACGAGCAGCGACGAGCGCGGCAGGTGGAAGTTGGTCAGCAGCGCGTCGATCACGCGGAAGGGCGAGCCCGGCCGCAGGTAGATCGTGGCCTCGCCGTCGAGGGCGCGCACGCGCCCGTCCTCGTCCGCCGCGCTCTCCAGCGTGCGGGTCACCGTCGTGCCGACGGCGATCACGCGGCGTCCGTCGGCGCGGGCGGCGTTGACCGCGGCCGCGGTGGCGGGCGGCACCGTCGCCCGCTCCGGCGGCAGGGCATGCGCCTCGACGCTCCCGGGAGGCAGCGGGCGGAACGTCGCCGGCCCGACGTGCAGGGTGAGGGCGTGCACCTCCACGCCGCGTTCCCGCAGTCGCTCCAGCAGCGCCTCGGAGAAGTGCAGGCCCGCCGTCGGCGCCGCCACCGAGCCGGGGTTGCGCGCGTAGACGGTCTGGTAGCGCTCCCAGTCCTCGGGGGCAGGCTTCGCGTGATGCACGATGTACGGCGGCAGCGGCGGAAGGCCGTGGGCGGCGAGCAGATCGTCGATGGTGCCTTCGCGCCGCTCGAGCAGCCGGGCGCCGTCGGCGTCGACCGCGACGACCAGCAGCCGGGCGTCGCCCACGCGCAGCTCGGTGCCCGGGCGACAGCGGCGGCCGGGGCGGACCAGAGCGCGCCAGCGACCCGGCGGCCGGGCCTCGAGGAACAGCAGCTCGACGGCGCGGCCGACGGCGTCCTCCGCGAGCACGCGCGCGGGAATCACGCGCGAGTCGTTGACGACAAGGCAGTCGCCTGGCCGCAGGAGCGCGGGCAGGTCGACGACGTGACGGTCGTCCAGGGCTCCCCCGCCCCGATCGACGACCAGCAGGCGCGCGCCGTCGCGGCTGGCGGGCGGCGCCTGGGCGATCGCGTGCGGCGGCAGCTCGTAATCGAAGTCCGCGAGGTCCACGTTCCGGCAGTGTACACGCCGCCGCGGGCGGGCAGCCGGCGGTCAGGGTGAGGTTGACATGTTTTTTGGAATTAGGTATACCTAACCTCGCGCGCCGGGCAGCGCTCGCCGTCGCCCAAGGAGACCGTCGTGAAGGCCCTCGTGCTCGCCGTGACGCTGCTCGGGCTCGCCGCCGCGCCGGCGCTCGCCGCCGAGCCCGCCGAGATCGCCCTCACCATCGAGAAGAACCGCTTCGCCCCGGAGGAGGTCCGCGTCAAGGCCGGCGCGCCGTTCGTCCTCGTCATCACCAACAAGGACGGCAGCCCCGAGGAGTTCGAGAGCAAGGACCTGCGCATCGAGAAAGTGATCCCGGCCGGCAAGACGGTGCGGCTGCGGATGCCCTCGCTGAAAGCGGGCACCTACCCGTTCGTCGGCGAGTACCACGAAAAGACGGCGAAGGGCCGGATCGTGGTCGAGTAGCCGATGGCCGCGACGTTCGTCGTCACGCTGCGCGAGGCCTTCGAGGCCGCCCTCCTGCTCGGCATCGTCTACACATTCCTCGATCGCATCGGCGCCCGGGCCCAGTGGCGCTACGTCACCACCGGGGGCGCCCTGGGCCTCGTCGCGAGCGTGGCCATGGGCGTGGGGCTCACGTCGGTGTCCGGGCCCCTGCTCGACCTCGGTCCCGATCTGATCGCGACGGTGGTCATCTTCGCGGCCGTCGTGCTGCTGACGTGGCACAGCTGGTGGATGCGCCGCCACGCCAGCGCGCTCCACGGCGGCGTCGTTCGCCGCCTCGAGGAAGCGCGCACGAGCCGGCGCTGGTGGATCGTCGGTCTCATCGCCTTCACGGGCGTGTTCCGTGAGGGCGCCGAGACCGTGCTGTTTCTCTGGGGGCTGCTGGCCCAGGCCTCGGTCGGCAGCTGGGCCGGTATCACGGGCGGTGTGCTGGGCGTGCTCGTCGCGGCCGCGCTGGGCTGGGCGATCTTCCACGGTGGCCGCCACGTCAACGTGCGGACGTTCTTCAGCGTGACGACGGTGCTGCTCCTGCTGGTGGCGGCCGGCTTGCTCAGCACCGGACTCGGCAAGCTCCAGGCGCTCGGCGTGCTGCCTGCGGGCGAGCCGCTCTGGGACAGCACGTGGCTCCTCGACGACCGCGGCGGCGTCGGCGGATTCCTCACCGCGCTCCTCGGCTACCGGGCGCGGCCGTCCACCTTCGAGGCAGCCGGCTGGGCGCTCTACCTCGTCGCGGCCGGCATCCTCATCTTCGGTCGGCGGACGCGAGTCCGCGTGGCGCGCCCGGTCGAGACCGCGCGCTGACCCCCCGCACCTCATCCCGGGCCAGATGCCGAGCCTGACCGCGCTGCTGGCGGCGCTGATGGTCGCGGTCACTCCTGTGGCGGCCGGGGCGGCCGACGAGGAGCCGACCATCGAGTTCTTCTATCCGCTCGTGACGCGCCGGCCGGTGGTCGAGCGCGAGCTCGAGTTCCGGTTCAACCACGAGAAGGGCCGCGAGGGGCGGGTCAGCGAGCTCTCGGCGGCCGTCGAGTTCCCGATCCTGCCGCGCTGGCAGGTCGAGATCGAGGTCCCGGCGATCTTCAGCGACCCCAAGGCGTCGCCGGGACAGATCGGCGTCGGCGACCTCGAGATCGAGACGAAGTACCAGGTGTTCCGCTCGCTGCAGCCGCGCGTTCTCGTCGCCGTCGGCCTCGCGGGCAAGCTGCCGACGGGCTCGGAATCCCGCGGCCTCGGCGGCGAGGCCGCGGTCGCGCCGTTCGTCGCCGCGGGGTTCGGCGCCGGGCCCATCGAGGTGCTGTCGACGATCGAGTACGAGTGGAACCTCAACGCGCACCTGCCCGGCGAGCGTCCCGAGACGCTGACGACGGGCGTCGCCGTCGGCTGGCTGCTGCATCGCAAGGTCATCCCGCTGCTCGAGCTGACGAGCGTCACGCCGATCCGCCGCGAGGACGGACCCGACGCTCCGGTGGGTCGCACGCAGCTCTATCTCACGCCCGGCATCAACGTGAAGCCGTTCCCCGGCACCACGCTGCGCCTCGGCGTCCAGCTGCCGATCACGCCCGCCCGCCAGTTCGACTACGCCATCCGCGCCGGTCTCGTCTGGGAATTTTGACCACATGGGGGGCCCCGAAATGGCCCCCCAAACCCCCCAGGCCCCCAGGCGTTCGGAGCGGCCGGCAAAGCCGGACCGCTCCTCTAACGGCGGCTCTAGCCGATCTTCGAGCCTGGGGGGACGGGGTGGTCGGGATGGAGAAGGATGACCTCGGCGCGCTCGTTGTAGGCGCCGAGGACGAGGACTTCGGAGACGAAGGGCCCGATCTGCTTCGGCGGGAAGTTGACGACGGCGACGACGAGGCGGCCGACCAGGTCGGCCGGGCGGTAGTGCTGGGTGATCTGCGCGCTCGAGCGCTTCCGGCCGAGCGGCCCGAAGTCGATCGTCAGCTTGTAGGCGGGACGGCGGGCCTCGGGAAACGGCTCGGCGTCGATCACGGTGCCGACGCGCATGTCGACCTTCTCGAAGTCAGGCCAGGAAATCACCGGCCGGTCCGGTCGAGCGTGTCGAGGACCGTGCCCGGGTAGTAGAACTCGAGGATCTTCCGCGCGGCGTAGCCCTGCTCGGCCATGCCCTTGGCGCCCCACTGGCACATGCCGACGCCGTGGCCATAGCCGCGCCCGGAGAAGTGGGCGGCCTGGCCATCGACGGCCACCGCGAACAGCGTCGACTTGAACGTGTCGTAGCCGAGCATGCGGCGAAAGTCGTTGCCCCGCAGCCGCGCGATTCCCCGCCGGCCGTGCACCGTCACCACCGCGGCGCGCAGCGACGGCGTGCGCTCCGTCACCTCGATCGCGGTCACCGAGCCGACGGCAACGTCGTTGCGCTTGAGCACCTCGGCGAGGTCGGCGAGCTTGATGTCGAGCGCCCAGTAGTAATGCGGCGAGCCGGCCGAGAACTCGCAGCGCACGGGCTTCAGCGCCGGCATGTTGCGGGCGGCGAACACCGAGCGGGGATCCTCGGTGTAGCCGCCGCTCTCGGTATGGTAGAAGGCCGGGAACAGCTCGCCTTCCCACAGGAGCACCTGTCCGGCCGTGTCGCGCACGGCGCCCCAGATCGGCGAGCCGGGCGACACGCGGCCCGCGTACTGCTGATGCGCCGTCGAGGCCACGATGTGGTACGGCTTGCCGCCGGCGATCATCCGGTGATAGGCCGCGTAGGTGCGGGCGACGATCGCCTGCGCGCGCAGGGCCTCCAGCGGCCACTTGTCACCGGCCTCGGCGCGCAGCACGCCGACCACGTAATCTTCCAGCGGCAGCTCGTTGACGACAGCGAGGCCATCGCCGTTGCGCACGATCTCCAGCGCGCCGGTGTACTCACGGCCGTTGAAGCGGATCGGCTGCTCGCTTCCCAGACGGAAGCCGGCGGTCCGGACGCCGGCGATCTCGACGCCGCCGCCGGCGACGGTCGCGCGCACGAGCGCCGCGCGCCGTGACGGCGAACCGCAGGCGGGGCAGCCGCCCAGCTCAGTCACGTCGATGTCGACGCCGCGCAGCTCGACGACCCGGGCGCTCTCGACCACCGCCACCCGGATCGCCTCGGCCGCGCTCCCCGGCGCCGCGGCAGCGAGCGTCAGGAGCATCGCCAGCCCGACCGCCGGGATCGCGCGGGTCACCGGCGCCCGATCAACCAGAGCACCAGCGTGAGGACGATGCTGAGGAGGATCGAGGTGCCGAGCGGGAAGTAGAACGTCCAGCTCCCGCGCTGGATCGAGATGTCGCCGGGCAGACGGCCGAGCCACGGCACGCGGTCGAACACCACGAGCAGCAGCCCGACGGCCGCGATCACGAGCCCGAGGACGACCAGCGCACGGCCCAGCTCGGACATGGGCGTCGCCTCCACCGCCGAAGCATCACTCAAAGAGCGCGCCCTGGCCGACGGCGCCGGCCGGAGGCTGCTTGCCGAGATGCGCGTAGGCCTCCCGTGTCACCCGGCGTCCATTCGGCGTGCGGACGAGAAAGCCGATCTTGAGGAGGTAGGGCTCCACCAGCTCGGCCAGCGTCTCGGCGTCGTCGTTGATCGTGGCGGCCACCGCCTCCAGGCCGGCGGGACCGCCGTTGTACACCTCGACGATGGCAGTGAGGAAGCGGCGGTCGAGGCGATCGAGCCCGCGCGCGTCGACCCCCTCGCGATCGAGGGCGTCCCGCACGACGGCCGCGCTGACCGTGCCGTCGCCGTTCACCTGGGCGTAGTCGCGCACCCGACGCAGCAGGCGGTTGACGATGCGCGGCGTTCCACGGGCGCGGCGGGCGATCTCGGCCGCACCGCCCGGCTCGATCCGCGTGTCCAGGATCGCCGCCGAGCGGGTCACGATGCGTGTCAGCTCGGTCTCGGAGTAGAAGTCGAGGTGGTGGAAGATGCCGAACCGCTCGCGCAGCGGCGCCGACAGCATGCCGGGCCGGGTCGTGGCGGCCACCAACGTGAAGGGACGCAGCGCATACTTCAGCGTGCGCGCGTGCAAGCCCTTGTCGATGACGAAGTTGACCGAGAAGTCCTCCATGGCCGGATAGAGCAGCTCCTCGACCGCGCGCGGCAGCCGGTGGACCTCGTCGATGAACATCACGTCGTTGCCGCCCAAGTTGGTCAGGATCCCCATCAGGTCGGCGCCGCGCTCGATGGCCGGGCCCGCCGTCGTGACCAGATTCGTGCCCATCTCGTTGGCGATGATCCCGGCGAGCGTCGTCTTTCCGAGGCCGGGCGGCCCGTAGAGCAGCACGTGATCCACGCACTCGGCCCGGCGGCGGGCGGCTTCCACCGACACGCGGAGACTGGCGACCGCCTGCTCCTGGCCGACGTACTCCTCGAACGTCCGCGGGCGCAGCTGCCGCTCGAACTGCGCGTCCTCGGGCGCCGGCGCGCGGCTGAGCATGCGGTTGTCCTCGGCCGCCACGCTCACGACCTCGTCCTGGCCGCCGCCTGACCGCGATAGATCTCGTCGAACAGCTCCTCCGGGCTCAGGACGTCCGGCCGGCGGCGGAGCGCGTCGGTGATGAGCTGCGAGGCTTCGCTGGGACGGTGGCCCAGCTGCTTGACGAGGATCTCCCACACCAGCTCGCGCAGGCCGTCGGCGTCGGCCGGCGCGGCCGCGCCGGCGACCGGCTCGGCCACCGCGCCCTCGCGGGCCAGCGCGAACTTCGAGACCTTGGCCTGCAGCTGGGCGACGATGTTCTTGGCCTTCTGGGGCCCGATGCCGGGCAGGCTTCGCAGGTACTTCTCGTCCTGCCGCGCGATGGCCGCCGCCAGCTCGGCGACCGGCGCCGCCAGCGCGCGGGCCGCCACCATGGGGCCGATGTCCTTCACCGTCACGAGCTTCTCGAAGAACTCCTTGTCGAGGTCGGAGGTGAAGCCGATCAGGACCGGCTTCGGCTGGTCGCGCGTGGCGTGATAGTAGATGACCAGGCGCAGCTCGCTGGCCTTGTCGCCGGCGTCGGCGGTCGCGCCCTCCAGCGCACGCAGCGCGATGGGCGGCAGGTAGATCTCGTAGCCCACCCCGCCCACCTCCAGCACGATGCGATCCTCGAGCCGCCGCCGGAGCCGTCCTCCGAGGGTGGCGATCACGCCAGCCGTCCTCCCCGCCGGGACAGTCCGGTGAGGGCCAGCGCCAGCGCGTCGGCGACGTGCGAGGGTCGGGGCATCACCGCCAGTCCCAGCAGGCGCTGCACGCCGACCTGCATCTGCGCCTTGGAGGCGGCGCCGTTGGCGACGATCGCGCGCTTCACCTCGGCCGGGGCCAGCGCCAGCACGGCCACCTCGTGCTGGCGCGCCGCCAGGCAGATGACGCCGCGCGCGTGCGCCATCAGCAAGGCGGTGCGGGGAAACTTGTACTCGGTGTAGAGGTCCTCCAGCACCAGCAGCGAGGGCTCGTGCTTGGCCAGGACGTCGGCAACGCCGTCGTAGATCGTCTGAACGCGCGCCTCGAGGGGGCAGTCCGCCGTCGTGCTGATGACGCCCGCGGCGACGACGTCGGCGGCGCCCCGACCGGGCGTTACCACGCCCCAGCCGGTCCCCACCAGCCCGGGGTCGACGCCGAGAACCCGAAGGCCGGACGTCGCGCTAGGCAGCCGAGATGGCCTCGAGGACCTCGTCGGGCCCTCGACCCGGACCGTCGATTGCGGCACGTACGTCACCTGGGCCTCGAGGATGGGAACGCCCGCCTTCTGGAGAGCGTCGCGCACGGTGTCCATTTCAGCAGGGCCGGTGGTGATCTCGTACACTTTTTCGGCGCGGCGCATGTCGGTCGCGCCGGCGTCGAGCGCCTTCGCCATCAGGTCGTCCTCGCCGATCTTCTCGGCGTCGACGGTGACGATCCCCCGGCGGTCGAACATCCAGGCGACCGCGCCGGAGGAGCCCATGTTGCCGCCGCCCTTCTCGAAGGTGTGCCGGATCTCCGGCGCGGTACGGTTACGGTTGTCGGTGAGGACCTGCACCATCACCGCCACGCCGCCGGGCGCGTAGCCCTCGTAGGTGATCTCCTCGTACGACTCGCCGGGCAGCTCACCGGTGCCCTTCTGGATCGCGCGCTTGATGTTGTCCTGCGGCATGTTGACTTCCTTGGCGGACTCGATCGCCGCCTTCAGCCGCATGTTGCCCTTCGGATCGCCGCCGCCGGCCTTGGCCGCGACGGTGATCTCGCGAAGGATCTTCGAGAAGAGCTTGCCGCGCTGCACGTCGGCCTTGCCCTTCTTGCGCTTGATCTGTGACCACCTGGAGTGCCCTGACATATCGTCCTCGTCTGGAGATGGGGGCCACGAAATGGCCCCCAAGCCCCCACTCGCTCGGGCCGCCCCGGCTTCGCCGGGGCGGCCCTCGTTATCCTGCCTCTATTCGTTCGCCAGGGTCGCCTTGAGTCGCTTGACCCGCTCCAGGCGGCGCGCGCGCCGGACGAGGGCCGCCTGCCAGCGTCGCCGCTCGGCCTCGGTGCCGGGGGTGAACGGCCGGCACGAACGCGGCCGCAGGTCCTCGCCGAGGTGGACGTAGGTGAGGAACGCCGTGCAAGCGTGCCGGACCTCACCCGTCCATGGCTTCTCGGCCAGCACCTTGACGCCGATCTCCAGCGAGGAGGTCCCGACGTGATTGAGCCCGGCCTTGACCGTCACCACCTCGTGGCTCCAGATCGGCGTGTAGAAGTCCATGGCGTCGAGGCACGCCGTCATGACGAAGCCCTTGCAGTAGCGCATGGAGAGGATGCCGCCCGCCTCGTCCACCTCCATCAGCATCTTGCCGGGGAACATCATGTTGCCGAACAGCGCGTCCTCCGGCAGCACCGAGCGCGCCGACTCGAAGCGCCACGGCAACGCCTCGTCGTCGGTCTCGGTGTCGTCCACGCGCCGGGCGCGGTCGGCGAAGCGCGCCAGCCGCTGCTGGCGGCGCGCGCGGGCCGCCTCGACGAGCGCCGCCTCGCCGGCGTCGCGGGGCTCGATGCGGGCGGTGACTGCCCGCGGCTTGGCGTCCTCGTCCACGCTCACGAAGACCAGGTGCGAGTTGAGCGTGACGGTGCGGCGGCCGCTGGTGACGTCCTCTCCCCACACCCGCACGCCGACCTCGAGCGAGGAGGTGCCGACGTACTCCACCTGGGCTCTCAAGATCGCGATCTGGCCGACCTTGACCGGATGCAGGAAGTCGATGTCGTCCATGGCGCCGAGCACCACGGTGCCGTGGGCGACCCGGGCCGCCGCCATCGTGCCGGCCTGCGTGATCCACTGCATCATGCGACCGCCGTGGATCTGCCCGGGCGCGCCCGCGTGCTCGGGGAACACCCACTGGATCATGTCCGTGACGGTCTCGGCGATCGACGGCATCGGTCTGGACGACGCGGGAACCGCGCCTTTTCTAGCACGAGGATACGCTGCCGCGCAACGACGCGCGAGCGTCGAACCGCCGGTCAGCGCGGCGCTTGCGGGTGACCGACCACCGTTCCGCAGATCTGGCAGATGCAGCACTGCCCCGCGCGTGCCTCGACCGGCGCGCCCTCGGCGATCAGCGCGCGGACGGTCTCCCCCAAATCGGCGACGTCCGGAAAGGCCTGGGCGAGGCACTTGACGCAGTAGACGTCGGGCGCGGTGCCTTTGAGCAGGAGAACGAGGGATTCTCGCATGGCAGTGTCACCACGTTGGTCAACGGATGGGACGATCGGCGCTCGGGAGCGCGGCCGGCGCGTCGCGATGCTCGCGGAGCGCCTGGAGCCGGGCCAGAATACTGGCATCGGTGTCGGCCGCGCGGAGCCGCCCGGCCGTCTCGAGCGCCTGGGCGACGACGGCGGCGTCGCCCAGCGCGGCGAGGCCCTCGGCGGCGCGCACGACGCCCGGGAGCGAGCGCTCGCCACGCGCGCGGGACAGCGCGATCAGATAGGCGTGCCGCGCGGCCGGGGCGTCGCCGCGGGCGAGCGCCGCGTCGGCCACCTCCAGGCCGGCCTCCCAGCTCGACGGGCGTGGCGCCGCCGCCGTCGGCATGGCTGCCCGGCTCGCTGCCACCTCGGCCATCGCCGCCAGCGAGGCCACCAGCAGGAGAACGGCGATCACGCGGCCGGTGCCCTCGTGCGACGTCATGCCCGTGCCTCCGTGCCCATCGTCGTGGACCGCTGCGGTTCTGTGCGCCATGCGCGCAAGAGGGGCACGTCCGATGCCAGACGCGATGGGCGACGTGGCGGGCACTTGCAGGACGGCGACGGCGGCGCGAGGCGGCGATTCGCCCGAGGGCCGGGCGAAGTGTCGCTCAGGGTTGGATGCCGGGGAGGCTTTCGAGCCCGACGCCTTGCAGACGGTGGAAGCCCGTCGGGTGCAGGCGCAGGTTCCGCACCTCGGGCCGCGCCACGCCCCACACGAGGCGGACGTAGATCGGCAACCACGGCAGGTCGTCGCCGAGCATCGCCTGCACGCGCTGGTAGAGGCGCGCGCGCTCGACGCGGGACGAGAGCTGGCTGGCCCGGCCGAGCACGTCGTCGAGTCGCGGGTTGCGGTAAAAGGAGTAGTTGAGCGCGCGCGGTCCCTTGGCGGCGCCCTCGCTCGTCGACAGCGGGAAGAGGAACAGGTGGGGGTCACCACCGAGCACGCTCGCCTCCACGAGGGCCATCTCGTGATCGCCGGCCTGGAGCACGGACCGCACGCCCTCCGACGGCCCGGTGCGCACCTGGACCGGGATGTCGGCGGCGCCGAGCGCGGCCTGGATCGTGCCGGCCAGCCGCGGGAGATTCACCGGCGTGGTCTCGTCGGGCACGAGCATCGTCGCCTTGTGGCCCTTCGGCCAGCCGCCCTCCGACAGCAACGCGCGCACCTGCTCGCGCGTGCCGCCAAGCAGCAGCCCACCCTCGCGTCGCGCCCAGACCCCCGGCGGCAGGAACGACTGCAGCGGCACCGCCGCGCTCTCCAGCGCGACGCCGAGCACGGCCGGATCGAGCGCGGCCGCCACCGCGTGCCGGATCTTCTTGCGCGAGAACGGCTCCTTCTCCGTCTGGAAGGCGATGTAGCCGACCCGCAGCCCCGGTGCGGACAGCGCACCGGTCGTGCGCCGCGGCGGCCCCGACGGGAACCAGACGTCGAGCGAGCGCGCATCGAACTCCGCCTCGGCGTTGTCGTCGGTCGCCACCTCGAGGAAGACGATGCGCTCCATCCGCGGCGGGCCGCCCCAGTAACCCGCCACGGCTTCGAGGGCGATCCGGCCGGGCGCGCTGTCGACAACCCGATAAGGGCCGCTGCCCACGAAGCGGGCACTGCCGTCGGCGTTGCCGATGACCCGGGCAACGCCGAGGCCGGGGTGCGCCAGGACCGTCAGGAGCGGGGCGTAGGGTTGAACGAGCACGAACTGCACCGTGCGGCTGTCGGGCGCGCGGACCTCCTTGACGACGCCCGGGCGGCCGCGCAGCAGCGCCGGCCATGCGGCGCCCGTGGCGTCGGCGGCGAGCTGGCGCTGGAAACCGGCGGCGACCTCGGGAGCGGTGATCGGGCTTCCGTCGTGAAATCGCGTGCTCTCGCGCAGCGTGAATGTCCAGACCAATCCATCGCGCGACACCGACCAGCGAGTCGCCAGCGCCGGGTCGACCTCGGTAGAACCTTCGCGGTAGGCCACCAGCGTGTCGAACACCTGGCGGGCGATGAGCGGTCCGGCCCCGTCGAGCGCGGCGCCGGGATCGAGCTGGGCCGGCATGCCGGCGACGCCGACGCGGAGCTCCTTGCGCAGCTGGGCGTCGGCCGCGCCCGGGCCCGCGACCAAAAGGGTCAGAAGCAGCAGGAAACTCGTCATCGCGCCGCACGTCGCGCGAAGCGTTGGAGACACCATCCTCGTCTTTATAGACGGAACCCCTCGCGCGCGCTAAGGGTTTCGACAGCGGGCGAACGCGCGGCGGTGTCCGGTACGGAATTTGCTCACCGGAGGGCGATCAACGAGCACGATGCTCCGAAGCGCTGAAAGCGAAGCAAAATCAACGGCGCGAACGACGCCGAAGGGCCTGACAACCTTGACTTTCTTTTTTACAGCCGCCTATACTCGTTCACGCGGAGCGCATACGTCCGAGCGGCGCACAGGGGGTCAAGTGAGAAGGGATGGGCTATGAAGGAGTTCGACAAGAAGAGTAGCCCGGGCCGCGAAGGCTTCTCGAAATTCCTCCCCGCCTCCATGTCCGATTCCAGCACGCGCCGTCGGCTCACGGAGTACGAGATCCAGCTGCAGGACCTCCAGGCCTACGTCCGCTCGCTCGAGGCCGAGACCGTGCACCTGCGCAAGAAGCTCGAGGACACGCCCAAGGACTTCATGGTCCTCGAGAACAAGCTGCGCGAGGCGAATCGGCAGCTCGTGCAGGCGTTCAATCAGAACGAAAAGCTCGTCAACGCGCTCTACGAGGCGCGCGAGCAGATCACCGCGCTGAAGGAAGAGGTCGACAAGCTCTGCGCGCCGCCCTCGACCTACGGCGTCTACCTCTCGGTCAACGAGGACGGCACCGTCAACATCCTCTCGCAGGGCCGCAAGGTGAAGGTCAACATCCACCCGGCCATCAAGGTGGAGACGCTCAAGCCCGGCCAGGAGCTGATCCTCAACGAGGGCCTCAACGTCGTCGAGGCCGCCGGCTACGAGGTGCAGGGCGACGTCGTCATCCTCAAGGAGCAGCTCGACGTCGAGCGCGCGATCGTCACGCTGCGCGCCGACGAGGAGAAGGTCGGCATCATCGCCGACCCGCTGCGCGCGCTGCGGCTCAAGACCGGCGACCACCTCCTGATGGACGCCAAGAGCGGATACCTCCTCGAGAAGCTGCCGAAGAGTGAAGTCGAAGATCTCTCACTCGAGGAAGTGCCGGACATCGGCTACGACGATATTGGAGGCCTCGGCACCCAGATCGAGACGATCAAGGACGCCGTCGAGCTGCCGTACCTGTACGCCGACTACTACAAGGAGCACAAGCTCACGCCGCCCAAGGGCGTGCTGCTCTACGGGCCTCCCGGCTGCGGCAAGACGATGATCGCCAAGGCGGTGGCCAACAACCTCGCCGAGAAGATCTCCGAGAAGCGCGGCGAGAAGATCAAGGGCTACTTCCTGAACATCAAGGGTCCCGAGCTGCTCAACAAGTACGTGGGCGAGACCGAGCGCAAGATCCGCGAGATCTTCGTGAAGGCCAAGGAGAAGGCCAACGAGGACGTGCCGGTGGTCGTGTTCTTCGACGAGATGGACGCGCTCTTCCGCACGCGCGGCACCGGCATCAGCTCGGACGTGGAGACGACGATCGTGCCGCAGCTCCTGGCCGAGATCGACGGCGTCGAGGGGCTGAAGAACGTCATCGTCATCGGCGCCTCCAACCGGCAGGACCTGATCGATCCGGCCATCCTGCGGCCGGGCCGGCTGGACGTGAAGATCAAGATCGAGCGTCCCGACCAGGGGGCCGCCTCCGACATCTTCCGCAAGTACCTGACGACGGAGATTCCGATCGCCGAGTCGGAGAAGCGGCAGCATCGCGGCGACGGGGCCACGGCCATCGAGGCCATGATCGGCACCGCCATCGAGGCGATGTACAGCCTGAGCGAGGAGAACCGGTTCCTCGAGGTCACCTACGCCAACGGCGACAAGGAGGTCCTCTACTTCAAGGACTTCGCCTCGGGCGCCATGATCGAGTCGGTCGTGCGGCGCGCCAAGAAGCTGGCCCTCAAGCGCTACATCGGCGCCGGCGAGAAGGGCATCACCACCGACGACCTCGTCACGGCAGTGCGGGAGGAGTTCAAGGAGAACGAGGACCTGCCGAACACCACCAACCCCGACGACTGGGCGAAGATCGCCGGCAAGAAGGGCGAGCGCATCGTCTACGTCAAGCCGCTCATGGGCGAGACGAAGGAGAAGCAGCGCAGCGTCGAACGGGTGGTGAACACGGGCCAGTATCTGTAAAGAATAGGGGGGCGTCGGACGCCCCCCCAATTCCCCCCGGCCGCCTGGCAACGGCCGGGGGGTTCTTTTTCACGACCAGTATTTTCGAGAGGATCGCATGGCCATCCCGAAAGTCATGGGCATCGAGACCGAGTACGGGATCACGGTCAAGAATCAGCCGGACTTCAATCCGATCCTGTCCTCGCTGCTCCTCATCAACTCCTACGAGACGTACCGGTCGTCGCGGGTGCGCTGGGACTACGAGGCCGAGAGTCCCCTGCGCGACGCCCGCGGCTTCGAGTACATGGAGGAGAAGGAGGGCACCTCGAAGGAAGAGTCGCGCCTGATCAACCTCATCCTGTCCAACGGCGCGCGCTTCTATGTGGACCACGCGCATCCGGAGTACTCGAGCCCCGAGACCACGAATCCGCGGGACCTGGTCATCTGGGATCGGGCGGGAGAGCGGATCCTCAACCTCTCCCGCCAGCGGGCCGAGGCGGTCTCGCCGCCCGAGCAGCGGATCCTGATCTACAAGAACAACACCGACAGCAAGGGCAACTCCTACGGCACCCACGAGAACTACCTGATGGACCGCAAGGTGCCATTCGCGCGGATCGTGCAGCACATGATGCCGTTCTTCGTCACCCGCCAGATTTACACCGGCGCCGGCAAGGTCGGTTACGAGAACAACGCCGAGGCCTGCGAGTACCAGATCTCGCAGCGGGCCGACTTCCTGGAGACCGAGGTCGGGCTGGAGACGATGCACTCGCGGCCGATCGTCAACACCCGCGACGAGCCGCACGCCGACCCCGAGAAGTATCGCCGGCTTCACGTCATCGTCGGCGACGCCAACATGAGCGAGGTCACCACCTATCTGAAGACCGGCACGATGGCCATCGTGCTCAGCATGGTGGAAGACGACTTCATCGACCGCGATTTGTCGGTCGACGGGCCGGTGGCGGCCTTCCGCAAGGTCTCCCGCGACCTCGCCTGCCAGGAGACGATCCGTCTCAAGGACGGCCGTACGATCAGCGCCGTCGATCACCAGCGCGAGTTCCTGGCCCTCGCCCAGCGCTACTACCGCGACCACGAGCACGAGCCGTGGGTGCGCGACGTGCTCGCGAAGTGGGAGCAGACGCTCGACCGCCTGGCCGAGGATCCGATGCAGCTCGGCCGCGAGCTGGACTGGGTCATCAAGCACCAGCTCATCGAGAACTACGTGGCCAAGCACGGCCTGGCCTGGGACGACCACCGCGTGCAGATGATCGACCTCCAGTACCACGACATCCGTCCCGGCAAGGGCCTGTACTACAAGCTGGAGGAGTCGGAGGCGGTGGACCGCATGGTCACCGACGACGAGATCTCCAAGGCGATGTATGATCCGCCCAAGGACACCCGCGCATACTTCCGCGGCATGTGCCTGCAGCGATATGCCGACGAGATCGTGTCGGCCTCGTGGGACTCGGTGATCTTCGACCTCAAGGAAGGCCCGCTGAAGAAGATCTTCATGCTGGAGCCGCTGCGCGGCACCGAGGCCCACGTCCGCCAGCTGCTCACGGAGTCACCGACCGCTGCCGACCTCCTGCGCAACATCGCGCGGCCGTCCTTCGGGATGTAGCGCAAGCGAAGGGTCCAGGAGAACGATGAACGACGAGCGCTGGCTGAACCTGTTCAACGAGTACGCCAACTCCAGCTTCATGGAGGCCCTGCGCCGGCAGTCGCCGCACCTGCTGCCCGGCGCCGAGCCGCGGCCGGAGACGCCCGACGTCGCGGCGCCGCACGGTACGACGGTGCTGGCCATGCGCTACCGCGACGGCGTGATCATGGCCGGTGACCGGCAGGCCACTGCCGGCTACCAGGTGGCCAGCCGCCGCATCGAGAAGATCTTCAAGGCCGACGACCTGTCCGGCGTGGGCATCGCCGGCGCCGCCGGTCCCGCCATGGAGATGGCCAAGCTGTTCCAGACCGAGCTCGAGCACTACGAAAAGGTCGAGGGCGACAACCTGTCGCTGGAGGGCAAGGCCAACAAGCTGGGCCAGATGATCCGCATGAACCTGCAGGCCGCCATGATGGGCCTGGCCGTGGTGCCGATCTTCGCCGGCTTCGACGAGAAGGCCGGCGTCGGCCGCCTGTTCAAGTACGACATCACCGGCGGCCGCTACGAGGAGAAGGACTACGACGCCCAGGGCTCCGGCTCCAAGGACGCCCGGGACTCGCTGAAGAAGCTCTGGCGGCGCGACATGGCGCGCGACGAGGCGCTGCGCTGCGCGCTGGAGGCGCTGTTCGACGCCGCCGACGAGGACGTCGGCACCGGCGGGCCCGACCTGGTCCGCGGCATCTTCCCCACCGTCAAGACCATCACCCGCTCCGGCTTCGGCGAGGTCGCCGAGGACGAGGTCCGGCGCGTCTGCGAGTCCATCGCCGGCGACCGCACCAAGAGCGAGCGCGGAGCCTGACCGCCATGCCGCTGCCCTACTACGTCAGTCCCGAGCAGATGATGAAGGACAAGGCCGAGTATGCCCGCAAGGGCATCGCGCGCGGCCGGTCCATCGTCACCCTCGAGTATCGCGACGGGATCCTGCTGGTCGCCGAGAATCCCTCGTCGCTGCTGCACAAGGTGTCGGAGATCTACGATCGGATCGCGTTCGCCGGGGTCGGCAAGTACAACGAGTTCGAAAATCTCAGAATCGCCGGCATCCGCCACGCCGACATCAAAGGCTACTCGTACAGCCGGGGCGACGTGACGGCCAAGGCGCTCGCCAACGCCTACTCCCAGGCGCTCGGGAACATCTTCACCCAGGACATCAAGCCGTTCGAGGTCGAGGTGCTGGTGGCCGAGGTCGCCGACGACAACGGGGCCAAGAGCGAGATCTACCACATCCTCTACGACGGCACGATCGAGGACGAGCACAACTACGCGGCCATGGGGGGTCAGGCCGACGAGATCCGGCGCTTCCTGAAGGACCACTACCAGAACGGCATGAGCCTGGAGGAGTCCCTGCAGCTCGGGGTCCGGGCGCTGTCGGTCACCCAGAACAAGACCCTGAGCGAGCGCGATCTGGAGGTCGCCGTGCTCGACCGCAGCAAGGAGCGCCGCAAGTTCCGCCGCATCCCGCCGGAGGCGCTGAGCCAACTCCTGGGCACGGCGAAGTAGTCCGTGCTACGCTAGGCATTGCATGAAGCGCCGGATCTTCGGCCTCGAGAACGAGTACGGCCTCACCTGCACGCTGAACGGTCAGCGTCGACTCTCTCCCGACAACGTCGCGCGGTACCTGTTCGAGAAAGTCATCCCGGGCGCCCGCAACGCCAACGTGTTCCTGGAGAACGGCGCCCGCCTGTACCTGGACACCGGGTTCCACCCGGAGTACGCCACCCCCGAGTGCGACGACGTGGCCGAGCTGGTCATCCACGACAAGGCGGGCGAGCGCATCGTGGAGGACCTGCTCCACCAGGCCGAGAAGCGGCTGCGCGAGGACGGGATCTCCGGTAACATCCTGCTCTTCAAGAACAACACCGACTCCGCCGGCAACTCCTACGGCTGCCACGAGAACTACCTGGTCAGCCGGGACGTGTCGTTCCAGCGGCTGGCCGAGGCGCTCATCCCGTTTTTTGTAACCCGGCAGATCTTCGCCGGGGCCGGCAAGGTGCTGCAGACCCCGCGCGGCTTCCACTACTGCCTGAGCCAGCGGGCCCAGCACATCTGCCAGGAGATCTCGGGGGCGACGACGTCCTCGCGCTCGATCATCAACACCCGCGACGAGCCGCACGCCGATGCCGAGCGGTACCGCCGGCTGCACGTCATCGTGGGTGACTCGAACATGTCGGAAGTCGCCACGTTCCTGAAGATCGGAACCACGGCGCTCGTCCTGGACATGATCGAAGATGGATTCTTCGACCGCGATTACTCGCTGCAGTCGCCGGTCCAGGCCATCCGGGACATCTCTCACGACCCGACGCTGAAGGAGACCATCAAGCTCAAGGACGGCCGGTCGATCTCCGCGCTGCAGCTGCAGCAGGAGTACCTGGAGTACGCCGCGCGCTACGTCGACACAGTGGCGACCGACGCCGCCAGCAAGGACGTGCTGGAGCGGTGGACGGACGTCATCGAGAAGCTGGCGGCGGACCCGATGCAGCTCGATCGTGAGCTCGACTGGGTCATCAAGCGCCAGTGGATCGAGAGCTACATGACGCGCAATCGGCTGTCGTGGCGCGACCCCAAGATCTCGCTGATGGACCTGCAGTACCACGACATCCGTCCCGACCGCGGCATCTACTACAAGCTGGTCGGACGGGACATGGTGGACCGCATCACCGACGACGAGACGATCGAGAAGGCCAAGCACGAGCCGCCTCAGACGACGCGGGCGCGGCTGCGCGGCGAGTTCATCCGCCAGGCCAATCTCAAGGGCAAGGACTACCGCGTCGACTGGGTCTACCTGAAGCTCAACGACCCCGAGCGCGAGACCATCCTCTGCAAGGATCCCTTCCAGTCGCACGACGAGCGGGTCGAGCGGCTGATCCGCAGCTTTTAGGCCCGGAGGGGGGACTTCGTCCCCCTTCCGGCGGGCGTCGCGGCGCCTTTCGGCGCCGCTCCTTCCTGCCTCCCCGAGAACAGCAGCAGGATTTGGGCCGGCGGAGCCGGGCTCGAAGCGTCGTGCGACCGCGCTCGGTGATTCCACGCCCGCGGCGGCGACGCGGCGGGTTGAGGAGTGGAGGCGCGGTCACCGCTAGGGGTGGGCGGCGCGGGCGAGATTGACACTGCGCGGAGCCCGATGCTACATCTGGCGTCGCTGACGTTGCAGCGCTCAGGGACGTGATCTCGCGGCATCCGCCGCGGCGTTCGGACGGGGATTGGTGCCGACTGCCGTCATGATCTGGAAGAAGAAGAACGACAAAGCGACGACGAAGGACGGCGATCTCACCGCCTACATCGACGAGGCGTCGGAGATCGAAGGGAAATACACGTTCAGCGGCACCGTCATGCTGAATGGCAAGTTCAGCGGCGAGATCGTCTCCAACGACACGCTCATCATCGGCGAGAAGGGCGTCGTCAACGCCACCGTGCGGGCCGGCGTGGTGCTGGTGAGCGGCGAGGTCGTCGGCAACATCCTCGCCACCGAGCGCGTGGAGCTCCGCGGCAGCGCGCGGGTGTCCGGTGACGTCGAGGCGCCGGTGGTCGTGGTCGAGGAAGGCGTGCGCTTCGAGGGCCACTGCCGCATGACGAAGTCGCGGTCCGAGGAGCCACCGGCCGTCGTCTCCCCGCCGCGCGACCGCTCGATCGTCTCGCTCAAGCGCTAGCCCGCCCGTCGCCGCGGCCGCCGCCCGTCCCGCAACCGGCGCTCGAGCTCGTCGAGCCGTCGACGCCGCCGCGGCCGGGCGGGTCGGACAAACGCCGCGGCGTGGGCGAGCTTGTTTCGGGCCAGTCGAACTCGCCGGACCTCTGCACGCCGCGCTGACCCCGCGCCGGCGCGGAACGGCTCAGCGCGACCAGACGCGGCGGGCGATGCGCGGGTACTCGACGACGAGGCCGTCGCCGTCCAGCGTGAGCTCGGCGGTGAAGCCGGTGCCGACGCCCTCGAAGCGATAGCGGCCGCCCTCCGGGCCCCAGGTCAGGCAGGTGTAGCGCTGGCGCGCGACCGACACCGCGAGGTCGGGCACGGCGATGTAGACGACGCTGATCTCCTCGCTCCAGCCCGGCACCATCGCCAGGCGGCGGATCGGCAGGGTGTTGGTGAAGACGGTCGACGGCAGGTCGACGTCGAAGCAACCGTCGAGCGCGGGCCGATGCGTGCCGTCCGGCCCCGTCCAGCGGCCGCTGCCGTCGCTCGACAGCGCCAGCACCGCGCCGCCCTCGCCGAGCGTCCACGCCTCCAGCGTGCGCACGCGCCAGCCGGCGTCGCAGCGGAGCGCGTAGCGCACGGTGTAGGCCTGGCCGCTGCTGAGACCGATCGCGACGCTCTCGGCGACGACGCCGCCATCGGCCCCGACAAGCCGCACCGACTCCAGGCCCGGTCCCGTCCACGCCTGCCACATCACCTGGCGCTCCACGCGGCTACTCGAGTGGCCCGAGCGCGGCCTCGACGGCGGCCACGACGCTGCCGTCCTCGGCCAGCGCCAGCGCGGCGTCGAGGTCGGTCTTGAGGAAGCGATCGTCGCCCAGGGGCGCGATCGTGCGGCGCACGGCGTCGCGCGCCGCGCGGCTGCCGCGGCCGGGGACGAGCGGCGCCCGCAGGTCGAGCGCCTGCGCGGCCAGCAGCAGCTCGATCGCCACGACCTGGCGCGCGAGGGCCACCGCGCGGCGCGCCTTCAGCGCGGCGCCGGCGGCCATCGCGTTGTAGTCCTCCTGCAGGCCGGACGTCGGAATCGAATCGACGCCGGCGGGATGGGCCAGCGTCTTGAGCTCGGCGACCAGCGCGGCTGCCGTGTACTGGGCGATCATGTAGCCGGAGTTCACGCCGCCCCCGCGGGCCAGGAACGGCGGCAGTCCCTCGTTGGTCAGCGGGTTCACGAGGCGATCGATCCGCCGCTCGCTGATCCCGGCCAGCTGGGCGAGACCCAGCGCGAGCGTGTCGAGGGCGAGGCCGAGGACCTCGCCGTGGAAATTGCCGCCGCTCAGCACGGCGCCGTCCTCGGGAAAGATCAGCGGGTTGTCGGACACCGCGCCCAGCTCGCGCTCGAGCACGCCGCGCGCGAAGCCGATCGCCTCCCGGGCCGAGCCGTGCACCTGCGGCATGCAGCGCAGGCTGTAGGCGTCCTGCACGCGCGTGCAGTCACGGTGCGACTCGATG
>VBPC01000140.1 GCA_005887895.1 Candidatus Rokuibacteriota bacterium | reverse complement strand
GGTGCGCGTCAGTAATCGATCCCACGCCTTCGAGCACCGGTCCGCGAACGGTAAGGGCCTACTTCAACCCGTAGAAGCGCATCGCGCCGCCGGCCAGGATCTCCCGCTTGGTCGCGGCCGACAGCTCGGGGCGGTCGGCGATCAGCTTGGGGGCGCCCGGGAAGAAGCCGTCGGGGTGCGGATAGTCGGTGGCCCAGAGGATCTTGTGGGGGCCGATGTAGTCGGCCAGCACGCTCAGGCTGCCCTCGACGGGCTCGAACGAGATCCAGCAGTTGCGCTGGAACAGCTCGCTCGGGCGCATCGTGAGGCCGGAGTCGTTGAAGCCCTTGTCGTCGAAGTGACGGTCCATGCGATCGAGCCAGGGCGCGATCCAGCCGCCGCCCGACTCGAGGAAGGCGATCCGCACGCGCGGGTAGCGATCGCACACGCCCTCCCAGATCACGCTCATGGCGGCCAGCATCATCTCCATCGTGTGCGAGATGATGTGGCGGGCGCCGCGCGTGGTGAACCGGTCGACGCCGACCTGCGGCATGCCGCCGCTGGCGCCCTCGTGCAGGCCGATCGAGAAGTCGAGCTCCTGCACCTCCTGCCAGAACGGCGCGTAGTCCGGATGGTGGAGCATGCGGCCGTTGTAGGGATTGGGGCGCAGGAAGCCGCCGCGCATGCCGAGCTCCTTGCGGGCGAAGCGCATCTCCTCGATGGCGAGCTCGATCGACTGCATCGGCAGCATGGCGACGCCGAACAGCCGGTCGGGGTAGGGGCGGCAGTAGTCGGCCAGCCAGCGGTTGTAGGCGCGGCACATGGCCGCCGCCAGCCCGGGATCCTGCACGGCGCCGGCGAAGAGGCCGATGCTCGGATAGAGGAAGGCGGCGTCGATGCCGTCGAGGTCCATGTCAGGGATGCGCGCGTGGGGATCGAAGCCGCCGGGCCGGCCGTCGACGTACTTCATGGTGGCCTCGTTCACGTCGCCCTGGCGGGCGCCGATGGCGCCGATGACGCCGAAGCCCTTCTGGCTGCCGAGCACCTTGCCCTCGACGAGCAGTCGCTCCTTGCCGTCGGCGTCCACGATGATCCGCGGCGCCCGCTCGCGGTAGGCGGGATCCATGTACTTGGCCCACAGGTCGACCGGCTCGAGGATGTGGCCGTCGGCGTCGATGACGTTGTACGTGCGGGCCATCATGTGTCTCCTCTGTGGCTGACGCGGAAGCGCCACGTGTCGCCGTGGCGCACGATGCGCCCGGCCGTCGGATGGTGGAAGTGGGTGCCGAGCACGGCGACGTCGGTGTCGGCGTGGCGCTCGCAGAACGCCTGTCGCGTCTTGCGGGCCTGCTCCGCGTCGCTGTCGAAGTGGCTGGACCACTGCGGCTCGGCGACCTGCACGGGGCAGTGCATGAGATCGCCGGTGACGACCGCCTCGGCGCCCTCGGAGCGCAGCCGCACGCTCACGTGGCCGGGCGTGTGCCCGGGCGTCGGCTCCAGCCAGAGCTCGTCGGAGACGCGATGGTCCATGTCGACCAGCTCGGCGAGCCCGGCGTCGAGCACGGGGGCCACGCTGTCGGCCATGATCCGCGCGGTGTCGGGGTCGCGCTCGGCCGACCAGTGCTCCCACTCGCGCCGGCCGAAGAGGTGGCGCGCGCGCGGGAAGGTCGGCACCCAGCGCCCGCCCTCGAGACGCGTGTTCCAGCCCACGTGATCGACGTGCAGGTGCGTGCACAGCACGAGGTCGACCGACTCCGGCGGCACGCCGGCGGCGGCCAGGTCCTCGAGGAAGCTCGTGCGCATCATGTGGAACGGCGCGCGGCCGCCGCGGTCCTTGTCGTTGCCGACGCAGGTGTCGATCAGCGCGGTGTACCCCGGCGCCCGGACGACGAACGCGTGAATGGACTGCAGGAAGCGTCCCTTGTCGTCGAGGAAGTGCGGGGCGAGCCAGTCGCGGTGACGCTCGACGGCCTCCGGCACGGCGTCGGGCAGGAGCCACGTCGGCCGCGTGGGCCCGGCGCGCTCGACGACGGTCGAGACGCGCAGGCGTCCGAGCGTCAGCGTGTCCATCAGCCGATCTCTTTCCGCAGCCGGGTGTGCAGGGCGCCGAGGCCGTCGGCCATCGCGTCGACCGAGCGGGCGCCGGCCTGGAAGATCGCCGTCGCGTTGAGCGAGATCGACTGAAAGCCCATGCGCTGCAGCTCGGCGGCGCGCGCGACGACACGCTCGGGCTCGGCGTAGAAGCGCTTGCCCTCGGCGTCGCGCGGCGGCGGCGCCACCATGCTCTGCAGGCCGATGGCGGCGGGATCGCGCCCGGCCTCCTCGGCGTGGCGGCGGATCGCCTCGATCGCCCGCCGGCCGTCGGCGGCGTCGGTCACGCGGCTGGCCAGCCAGCCGTCGCCGAGCCGGCCGACCCGGCGGAACGCGGCGTCGGAGGCGCCGCCGATCCAGATCGGCAGCCGCCCGCCCTGGGGCGGCTTGGGCTCCATCGCCATCTCCGTCGCGCGGTAGTGCTTGCCGGCGACGTTGACGTGCGCCTCGCTCCAGTACGCGCGCAGCAGCGCGATCGCCTCGTCCATGCGGCTTCCGCGCGTGCGGAAGTCCGCGCCGAGCGCCTCGTACTCGGACTCCTGCCAGCCGACGCCGACGCCGAGCCGCACCCGGCCGCCGGAGAGCGTGTCGAGCGTGCCGATCTGCTTGGCCACCAGCGTCGGCTCGCGCTGCGGGAGCACCAGCACCTCGGTGCCGAGCGTCACCCGCGACGTCACGGCGGCGAGCGCGGCCAGCGTCACCAGCGGCTCGAGGATCGGCATGGCCGGGTTGTAGGGACCGGCCGGCCGGCCCGCCAGCGGATGGCCCATGACGACGTGATCGAAGATGTCGATGTGGTCGTAGCCGATGTCCTCGATGGCGCGCGCGAGGCGGAGCACGGCGGCCGGGCCTTCCCGGTAGGCGACGCTGGGGAACTCGACCGTCAGCTTCATCGGGGTGGGCGTCATTCTACCTCCGCCAGCGCCGCCAGCGGCACCGGCGTGTCCTGACCCCCGCGCTCGGCGGAGACGTAGCCGGCGTAGAGGGTGGCGACCGTGTCGTGGGCGGTGAGAGCCCCCGACTGGGGGCGACGGCCGGCGACGCAGCACTCGAGGAAGTCCTGGATCTCGCCGTAGAAGCCCTGCTGCCACTCCTCGTCGGCGGCCGGGTGGCTCCAGCCCTCCTTGGTGCCGATCTTCTCGACCACGTACACGTCTCGGAACTGGGCCGCCTCGGGATTGTAGGTGTCGAGCAGGTTCACGGGGTTGAGCCGGCACGTCGTCCGGTGGTTGTTGGCGAAGACCTCGAGGTAGTTGTGCACGCCGCCCAGCACCAGCTCGGTGGCGAAGACGTCGGCGACGGTGCCGTCGTCGAACGTCACGTGCAGCTGGCTGTAGTCCTCGACGTCCTGGTAGTCGGTGCGCAGGAAGCCGCGGTCGCGAAAGCCGGCCAGCCGCGTGATCTCGTGGACCCGGCAGGAGACCGACGCCGGCCGGATCGGGCGGCCCGCCCGCGCGCGACCCTCGACCTGCTTGAGATAGAGGCATGCGGTGAGCGGATGGCAGCCCTTGCCGACCAGCGAGCCGCCGCCGGCGTGACGCCAGATGCCGTAGACCGGCGAGTGCGAGCCGCTGTGCGACTCGCCGCCGAGCATCCAGAGGATCTGGGCGCCCGTCTTCTCGACGATCTCGCGCTCCTTCTGGACGGCCGGCGCATAGATCCAGTTCTCGGCGTAGCCCAGCACGACGCCCCGGCGGCGCGCGGCGCGCACGATGCGGTCGGCGCTGGCCAGCGCGTCCTTCAGCAGGCGCTGCTTGTCGGCCCGGTTGCCGGCGAACGCGGCGTCGTTCGTCCCGAAGGCGCCGGTGAACGGCTTCTCGATGACGACGTGCTTGCCGGCCTCGAGCGCTTCGAGCGCGAGGGGCTCGTGGGCGGCCGGCGGCGCGCACACGTCGACCACGTCCACGTGCGGCAGCATCGCCGCCAGGCTCGGATAGGCGGTGGCGCCGCTCTCCCGGGCCAGCGCCTCGCGCCGCTCGGCCGTCGGCGACGTGACGCCGACCAGCGCCGCCTCGACGCCGTACACGCGCCGGTAGGCGAGCAGGTGGAGATGAGCGGCGAAGCGGGAGCCGACGAGGCCGATGCGCAGCGAGGTCATGGGCTGACTTGACGCCACCCGTCGATCTCGCGCTGGAGCGCGCGGGGATCGGGGTAGCGCGTCTCGATGTCGTGGATGGCGGCAGCGATCTCCTCCGGCGAGGGCAGCAGGTCGGTCGTCGCCACGCGGAACTCGTAGGCGGAGACGCCGGCCGTCGGCAGCCGCGACTCGAGGGGCAGCACGACGGCATGGCGGTGGACGAGCAGTCGCTCGTACGCCCGCCGGTACAGCATCGGGTCGTAGGCGATGTCAGCGCCGGCCAGCTCCCGCCAGAGATCGCGCAGCACGCTCGGCGGCGCGTCCTCGCGCTCGCGCGGATGGACCGGGTCGCGCGCGCGCCGCGCGCGCTCCGCCTCGACGTGCTCGCGCAACGCTCGCGACGGCACCGGGATCACGAAGCGCGTCCAGGCGCCGGCCAGCGCCGGCTCGGCGGCGTCCTGCTCGGGCCGCGCCAGCTCCACCAGGCGATGGCCGATGAACGGCGTCTCGCCGATCAGCAGGTCGCTCCCCCCCGGATGCGCCGCGTGCCAGCGGGCGACGGCGTCGCGCGCCCAGCGGCCGACGGCCAGGCGGATCACGCCGTGGGTGACGCCGTGTTCCAGCGGATAGCGCGTGCCGGCCGCGCTCGCCTCGAACACCGGCCGCGCGACGTCCCACTGGAGCAGGTGGATGCGGCGCCCGCGGGCGTGCGCGACGTGGGCGAGCTGGTGGATGAGCAGGCTCTTGCCGGTGCCGGGCAGGCCGGCGAAGAACACCAGCCGCGCCTCGGCCGCCAGCGCCTCGAGGGCCTGGCGCAGCGCGGTGTCCGCCTCGAGGATCAACGTCACGGCGCAACCCGGCTCGAGCGCGAGTCGCGCCAGAGGCGCCAGACCCAGCCCTGCAGCATCGACACGACGAGCCAGACGCCATCGTCGAGAGGGTAGAGCGACACGAAGCGGCCGGTCAGCGCACGCAGGCCGAGGACGAGACCGCCGGCGGCGGCCAGGTTCACGAGGGCGAAGATGAGACCAGTCCCCACGGCGTCTGCGATACGAGCGAGCGCCCCCGGCAGATCGGACGGCCGCCACCCCAGCCGCTTCACGGCGAACAGGTACGCCACCAGCGACGTGAGGGCGACGATCAGGTACGCGGTCATCTCGCCTCCATCAGCGATAACCGGCCACGCCGTAGTAGAGCAGCGCCAGGCTCTCCCGCAGCGTCTCGTGGAGCAGCCGGATGCGTTCGCCGGGCTGCCTCGGCGCATCCAGCGCGCGCACCGGGGCGGGGAGGACGTCGAAGCCGGCGTCCGCGAGCAGTCGCATCGCACGGCGCATGTGCGACGCATCGGTCACGAGCAGGGCTCGCCGGACGCCCCGAGCGCGCAGGAGGGGGCCGAGCGTGGCCACTTCCTCGTGGGTCGTGTGACCGGCCGCGCGGGCGAGGACCGCGGTGTCCGGGACGCCGCACTTCCCCGCGAGCGCCGCCCGCGCCGCGCTCTCCGACCTCCACCCCACCGCGCCGGACAGGACGAGCAGCGGAGCCAGACCGTCGCGATAGAGCTCGATGCCGAGCGCGGCGCGTCGGCGCGAGGTGTCCGAGAGCTCTCCGTCCGACAACACCCCGCCCCCGGCGAGCACGACGATCGCGTCGGCCGGGCCGATCCGCGCGGGGATGGCGAGCATGTCGTAGAGGCGGACCGGCAGCGGCGTGAACGCCGCGAGAAAGAACAACACCAGCGTGGCGATCCCGAGCGGCCGCACGACCCCGGTCATCTCTTGAGCTTGAGGTCCTCGTAGGGGCCCGAGTACGCGAACCCCGGGATCAAGCCGAGCCCCGACTCCTCGATCCGCGGCCCGACCCCGTTGAGGAACGCGAGCTGCCAGATCGGCGCGTAGATCGCTTTGTCGTGCACGAGCTGCTGGATGCGGTGCAGGGTTGCCTCGCGGCGCTTCTGGTCGAGATCGGCCGCCTGCTCCTGGAACAGTCCGTCGATGTCCGGATAGCTGCCGTAGACGTACGTGCCGCCGGCGGCGACGAAGGCCTCCAGCCGGGTGGCCGCGTTGCCGAAGGCGCCGCTGGCGGCCTGCACGATGTTCTTGAACTTCTTGTCGGAGTACGCGCTGAAGAAGGCCGCGCGCTCGAGCGGCCGCAGCGTGGCGCGGATGCCGACGGCCTGCAGGTAGTTCAGGATCGGCTCGGCCAGGTTCGCGTAGGCCGCGTCGCAGAAGTACTCGCCCGCGTCGAAGCCGCTCGGGTAGCCGGCCTCGGCGAGCAACCTCTTGGCACGGGCCGGATCATAGGCGATCGTCGGCGGCTTCCAGAAAAACTCGAAGATGTCGGGGATGATGCTGTAGGTGATTCGCGAGAAGCCGAGCGTCTCGGCCTGGTTGATCGCGTTGCGATCGAAGGCCACGCTCGCCGCCTGCCGCACCTTGGGGTTGTGCCAGGGCGACTTCGCGTCCCACTGCTCGGGGAAGTAGAGCCAGAACGTTCCCTGCAGCACGGTGGGCTTGAGCTGCAGGCCCGGCGTGCGACGCACCTCCTCTGCCAGCGCCCCGCGGATCGAGTAGACGATGTCCGCCTCGCCGCGCTTGAGCGCGGCCAGCCGCGTCGACTCGTCGGGAATGACCCTGAACACCAGGCGCCGGACGCCGGGGCGCTTGCGCCAGTACTGGTCGAACGCCTCCAGCACCAGCTCCACGCCCGGCGTGAACGAGACGAACTTGTAGGGGCCGGCGCCGATCGGCGCCTTCTTGAAGCCGTCGTCACCGACCCGCTCCACGTACTTCTTGGGCACGATCCAGCCGGCGCCGGTGGCCGTCGCGTAGAAGGTCAGGAAGTCGGGCCACGGCTGCTTGAGCCGGAAGCGCACCCGGCCGGGATCGACGACCTCGACGGCGGCCACCCGCTCCTTGAGCGTCTTGTGGGCCGCGCCGCGATAGCGCTCGAAGGAGAACTTCACGTCCTCGCCGGTCACCGGCTCGCCGTTGTGGAAGCGCACGCCCTTGCGCAGCACGAACTCGTAGGCGAGGTTGTCCTTCGACACCGTCCACGATTCGGCGAGGCTCGGGGCCAGCAGCTGGCCCGGCATCGGCTTGGCCAGCGCGTCGTGGACGGCGTAGTAGATCATGTACGGCGTGATGATCCCCTGCGACTCGGCGGGGTCGAACCAGGTGGGCGCCAGCGTGATGTGCACGCCCCAGGTGAGCTGGTCCCCCTGGGCAGCGGCCTTCGGCGCCGGCAGCAGCGCCGCGGCGGCGAGCAGCACGAGCATGGACAGGCGAGACGGTCGACGCATGACAGGCCTCCTCGTCGAGCCGGTCGGTTGGAGCTGAGGCCGAACGGGGGCACCGCCGGCGCCCCCGTTCGGGCCGGAATGAACGCCTACTTCGGCTGCGCGACGGTGCGCAGATACGGCTTCAGCGTCTTGTAACCCTGCGGATACTTCTTCTTCGCGTCCTCGTCGGACACCGACGTCGGGATGATGACGTCCTGGCCGGGCTTCCAGTTCACCGGCGTGGCGACCGTGTGCCGGGCGGTCAGCTGGCAGGAGTCGAGCAGGCGCAGCACCTCGTCGAAGTTGCGGCCCGTGCTCATCGGATAGGCGAGTGTCGCCTTGACTTTCTTGTCGGGTCCGATGACGAACACCGCGCGCACCGTGGCGTTGTCCACCGCCGTGCGCTTGCCGGGCACCGCGTTGGGATGGATCATGTCGTAGAGCTTGGCGACCGTGAGGTCGGCGTCGCCGATGATCGGATAGTTGACGGCGTGTCCCTGGGTCTCCTGGATGTCCTTGGACCAGGACTTGTGATCGGTCACGGGATCGACGCTCAGCCCGATGACCTTCGTGTTGCGCTTGTCGAACTCGGGCTTGAGCCCGGCCATGTAGCCGAGCTCGGTGGTGCACACGGGCGTGAAGTCCTTCGGATGGGAGAACAGGATCGCCCACTTGTCGCCGATCCAGTCGTGGAAACGGATCTTGCCCTCCGTCGTTTCGACCGTGAAATCCGGTGCCTCGTCGCCGATGCGTATGGCCATGTTCACCTCCATTGGGGTCACAGCGAAGGGTTGATACCGCCATCGACGGGTCTACGCGCGCCGGTCGGGGAAGTCAAGCGTCCCAGAGCCGGGTCGAGAAGTAGCGCTCGCCGAGGTCGTTGAACAGCGTGACGAAGCGCCCCTGCCGCTCCCGGCGGGCGACGTGCTCGACGCCGGCCAGGTAGGCGCCGGACGACTGTCCGACGAAGAATCCGGCGGCGGCGAGACGCTGGCACATCGCGTACGTCTCGTCCACGGTCACCGGCACGCGCTCGTCGATGACGCTCTGGTCGAGGATCGCCGGCACGATGTCCTGGGGGCGGCCGAGCGGCTTCAGTCCCTCGACGCCCGGGAACGCTTCGGGGAGGATGCAGACGAAACGAATCCGCGGGTCGTGCTTCTTGAGGCGTCGGCCAAGACCGGTGATCGTCCCACCGGTGCCCACGCCGGCGACCACGTGGGTGAGTCGGCCGCCGGTCTGCTCGAGGATCTCCTCCGCCGTCGTCTCGTAGTGGGCGCGCCAGTTGTCGTCGTTGCTGTACTGGTCGCAGAAGAAGTAGCGGTCCGGATCGGCTCGCGCGCGGCGGGCCACCTCGCGCAGCGCCTCGTCGTAGCCCAGCAGGGCGTCCGTCGTCACGAGGCGGGCGCCGTGCGCGCGCATCCGCTTCTTGCGCTCGGCGCTCGCGTTGTCAGGAATCACGATCTCGACGGGCCAACCGATCATCCGGCCGACCATCGCGTAGGCGATGCCGGCATTCCCCGACGAGCTGTCCAGGATGGTCTTGCCGGGCCGGAGCCGCCCGTCGACGAGCGCGCCCACCACCATTCGCAGCACGGGACGGTCCTTGAGCGAGCCGCCGGGGTTGAGGCACTCCATCTTGGCGAACACCTCGACGTCCGGCAATTCCTCGCGGAAGACGTCGACGGGCACGAGCGGGGTGTGGCCGATCGCGCGCAGGGCCGGATAGCGGTCCAGCCATGGCTCGATGCGGGGGTCCCAGGCCATGACGCATCAGCCATCCTTTCGGTTCGCCGTCGAGCGACGGCGCCAATCGGCGACGAGCGCGTCGACGTCGAGCGGGGCCACGCGGGTCGGCGGCCCCTCGGCCGCCCGCGCGTTGACCGTGGCGATCACGGCGTTGAGGGCGGCCGCTCGCCGCCTGACCTCGGCCTCGCTCGACAGCGTCCAGATGATGGCCAGCTCCGCCTCGACCTGGCGCAGGAGCTCGAGCGCCGGGGGCAGCAGGCTGATCTTCTCGCGACGGACGAGCTGCTTGGCCCACCAGTCCGGGTCGTAGGGCTTGTCCAGGTCCGGCAGCGGCTTGCCGGCGCCGGGGAGATCCTGGAACACCCCCTCGTCCTGGGCGCGCTGGATGATCTCATCGAACCACGACTCCCAGCTCTTCCCCGGCGGCTTTCGCTCGGTCACGCGAACACCCGCTCGGCCTGGCGACGCAGCACGCGGCCGGGGAGGGCGCCGGTGTGATCGCCGCCGTCGACGACGACCTCGCCGTTGACCACCACCGTGGAGACGCCGACCGCATACTGGTGGGGATCGTCGTACGTCGCGCGCTCGGCGATGCGGGCCGGGTCGAACACCGTCACGTCCGCCCACGCGCCTTCGCGCAGCACGCCCCGATCACGCAGGCCGAGCGCCGCCGCCGCGCCGACCGTCGTCTTGTGGATCGCCGCCTCCAGCGTGAGCAGGCCGAGCTCGCGGACGCAGGAGCCGAGCAGGCGCGCATGCGTGCCGTAGTAACGCGGGTGCGGCTTGCCCTGGCCGGTCACGCCGGCGGTGGCGAGCGCGTTGCCGTCCGAGCCCACCAGCACCCACGGCGCCCGGGTGATCTCGTGGACGTCCTTGTCGCTCATCGAGGTGATCAGGACTCGCGTCTCGCCGCGGTCGGCGACGATGAAGTCGCACACGGCGTCGAGCGGATCGACGGCGCGCCGCCGCGCGATCTCGCCGAGCGTGTGGCCGGCCTCCTGGGGCAGGTGCGGCGCGACCGCGATGCGCACCACGTCCCACGACGGGATCCGCCCGAAGTTGGTCAGGCCGTCGCGCGCGAGCTCGGCGCGGATCCGCGCGCGCGCGTCGGCGCGGCCCAGGCGCTCGAGCATCGCGGCGATCCCGCCCTCCATCACGAAGCGCGGCAGCAGGTTCCGCAACGGGTTGGTGGCCGTGTCGTAGGGATAGGCGTCGCAGTCGACCGGGACCCCGCGCCGCCGGGCGGCGGCGATCGCCTCGAGGAGCCGGGCGGCGCCGCCCCAGTTGTCGACGCCCGACAGCTTGAGGTGGGCGATCTGCACGTGCACGCCGGTCGCCTCGGCGACCGCGATCGCCTCGGCCACCGCCGCGTCGACGTGGTTGGCCTCGTCGCGGACGTGCGAGGCGTAGGCGGCGCCGTGACGGCGCAGCACGCGCGCGAGCGTGTGGATCTCGGCGGCGTCGGCGTAGCCGCCGGGCGCGGTGAAGAGCCCCGAGGAGAGTCCCCACGCTCCCGCCTGGAGCGCCTCGGCGAGCAGGCGCTCCATGGCGGTCTGCTCGTCGGCGGTGAGCGGGCGGTTGTCCATCCCGGCGGTCATCAGCCGCAGCGTGTGGTGTCCGACCTGCAAGATGACGTTCACCGAGGTCGCGGGAAAGTCGGCGACGTACTTCGCGTAGCTCGTTTCGCCGAACGGGAGCCAGGGCGCGCTGGAGGCCAGGTACTCCCGCAGCAGCGCCGCGCGCCCGGGCAGCGCCGGGGCCGCCGAGAAGCCGCAGTTGCCGACGACCTCCAGCGTCACGCCCTGGCGGATCTTCGACTCCGCGCGTGGGTTCAGCGGCAGCGTGAAGTCGGAGTGAGTATGGATGTCGATGAATCCCGGAGCGACGACCAGGCCGCGGGCGTCGATCACGCGCCGCGCCGGCCGCGCCGAGCGCGGCTCGATCGCGACGATGCGGCCACCGGCGACGCTGACGTCGGCATCGCGGGCGGGCGCGCCGGTGCCGTCGATGAGGTGACCGCCGCGGATCGCCAGGTCGTCCACGCGGGCCTCATGGTAGCAGGTCGGGTCTCGTGTGATACGGTGTGGCCCGAGCGCGGGCCATACCGTGAAGATCGGCTTCCACCTCACGCCGTTCTGGAGCCCGACCGATCGCGCGCCCACGGCCATCATCGACGAGGCCGTGCAGGTCGTGCGCGCGACGGCCGGGCTGGGCTTCGCCTGGGTGTCGATCGGCCACCACTGGATCTCGCACCCGACCGTCTGGCCGCAGCCGGTCCCGATGCTCGCGCGGCTCGCGCCCGAGACCGGCACGATGCGGCTCAAGACCTCGATGCTCCTGCTGCCGCTGCTGAACCCGGTCGACGTCGCCGAGAACGTGGCCACGCTCGATCACATCACGCACGGCCGCCTCGACGTCGGCGTGGCGATCGGCTATCGCGAGAAGGAGCTGGCCGCGGCCGGGCTCGGCCGCAAGGACCGCGTGCCCAAGCTCGAGGAGTCGCTGGAGCTCATGAAGCGGCTCTGGCGCGGCGACGAGGTCACCTTCGACGGCGCCTACACGCGCCTCGCCGGCGGCCGGCTCGGCCTGACGCCGTGCCAGCGGCCCCATCCGCCGCTCGAGATGGGCGCGCAGAGCATCGGAGCGACGCGGCGGGCGGCCCGTCTCGTCGACGCCGTGTTCTTCGGGCCGCAGGTGGCCTGGGCCGACGTGAGGAAGCTGGTCGGCGTCTATCGCGAGACGCGCGCGCCGGCGGGGACGCCGGGCGTGGCCTTCGCGTCGCGCAGCCTCATCGTCGGCGCCAGCAAGGAGGCCGCGCACGCGGCCGCCCGCGCCTATCTCGAGCGGACGTTCGCGATGTACCGCGGCTGGCAGATGCAGGAGCCGACCATGGTGCAGCTGCAGCTCGGCTTCGAGAGCGGCCTCGACGACTGGACGATCAACGGCAGCCCGGCGCAGTGTCGCGAGACGATCGAGCGCGCGCACGCGATGGGCCTCGACGGCCTCGGCCTGACGATCTACAGCCTGCCGCGCGAGGCCACCGCGCGCATCGACTACCTGCGCATGATCGCCGAAGAGCTCGTGCGGCCGGCGGCGAAGCTCGGCCGCTAGCCATGCTCCGCCCGTTCGCGCTGCACCGTCCCGGCACGGCCGAGGAGGCGTGCGGGCTCCTGGCGCGGCTCGGCGACGACGCCGTCCCCTACGCCGGCGGCACCGAGCTGCTGCTGCTGATGAAGCTCGGCCTGCTCCGCCCGCGTCACCTGATCGACGTCAAGCGCGTCGCCGGCTTCGACGCCATCACCGACGGCGCCCGCCTCACGCTCGGGGCCGCCGTCACCCACCGGGCGGTGGAACGCTCGCCGCTCGTGGGCCGGCACTGCGCGCTGCTGGCCGCGGTCGCCCGCCACGTGGCCAACGTCCGCGTGCGCAACGTCGGCACCGTCGGCGGCAACCTCGCGTTCGCCGATCCCCACAGCGATCTCGCCACGCTGTTCCTCACGCTGGACGCGACCGTGGAGCTGGTGTCGGGGCGCGGGCGGCGCGAGCTGCCGCTGACCGACTTCGTCCGCGGCGCCTGGGAGACGGCCCGCGCGCCGGACGAGCTGCTGGCGTCGGTGCGGCTGACGCCGTGGCCCTCTGGCACGGCGGCGACCTACGTGAAGTTCGGCGTCCATGAACGTCCGACCCTGGGCGTCGCGCTGGCGCTCTGCCGCGCGGCAGCCGGCGCCCGCGTCGGCGAGGCGCGGCTGGCGATCGGCTGCGTCGACGCGCGTCCGGCGCGGGTGCCGGCGGCCGAGGCGCGGCTGACCGGCGTGGCCGTGGCCGAGCTGGAGGACGTCGCGGGCGCCGTGGCAGAGGCGGCGGCGGCCGCGGTCGACCCCGCCGACGACCTGCACGGCTCCGCCGACTACAAGCGCGCGATGGTCGCGGTCTTCGTGCGACGCGCGCTCCGGATCGCCGCCGCCCGCGCGCGCGGCGACGTCGCACCGGCGGCGCGCTTTCCCCACGCGGTGGTGGCGTGATCGACGCCGGAGCGCGCGTGCCGATCCGGCTCGTCGTCAACGGCCGGGCGCGCGAGCTCGCGGTCGCGACGCACGCGCTGCTGCTCGACGTGCTGCGCGACGACCTCGACCTCAAGGGCGCCAAGCGCTCGTGCGACAGCCAGGTGTGCGGCGCCTGCACGGTCCTGGTCGACGGCCTCGCGGTCAGCGCGTGCACGTACCTGGCGGTCGAAGCCGACGGCTGCGCCGTGCTGACCGTCGAGGGCCTCGCCGAGGGCGACACCCTGCACCCGATCCAGCGCGCCTTCGTCGACGCCGGCGCCGTGCAGTGCGGCTTCTGCACGGCCGGGATGCTGCTGACGGCCCGTGCGCTGCTCGACGAGCACGCCGCGCCCACGCGCGAGCAGGTCCTCCACTACCTGCGCGGCAGCCTGTGCCGATGCACCGGGTATCGCAAGATCGTCGAGGCCATCGTGGCCGCCGGCGGAGGCGACCGGTGAGCGCGCGTCCGCTCCGGGTCGTCGGCCGGCCCCTCGCGCGCATCGACGCGATCGAGAAGGTCACCGGCCGCGCGCGGTACGTGACGGATCTCGTGCTGCCGGGCATGGCGCACGCCCGGGTGCTTCGCTCGCCGTACGCCCACGCCCGCCTCGCGCGCGTGGAGACCGGACGGGCCCGCGCGCTGCCCGGCGTGGTGGCCGTGCTGGCCGGCGCCGACCTCACCTGGTGCGATCCGTACTTCGGCCCGGCGTTTCGCGACCGTCCGATCCTGGCCATCGACGTCGCGCGTCACGAGGGCGAGCCGGTGGCCGCGGTCGCCGCCGTCGACGAGGCGACGGCGGCCGCCGCGCTCGAGCTGATCGACGTCGACTACGAGCCGCTGGCGGCGGCGCTGACGCTCGAGGATGCGCTGGCGCCCGGCGCGCCGCTCGTCCACACGCGCGAGCCGCTGGCCGGCCACTTCGCCGATCTCTCGTCGCTCCGGCCCCGGCCGGGCACGAACGTCTGTCACCAGTTCCACTTCGCGCGCGGCGACGCCGCCACGGCGCTGGCGTCCGCCGACCTCGTCGTCGAGGACACGTTCCGCTTTCCGGCGGTCCAGCACTACGCGATGGAGCCGCACGCGGCGGTCGCCGCCTGGGACGAGACCGGCGGCCTCACCGTGTGGGCGTCGACCCAGAATCCCTACTCGGTCCGCGTCGAGCTGGCCAAGATGTTCGACGTCCCGCTGGCGCGCATCCGCATCGTCGTCCCTCACCTCGGCGGCGGGTTCGGCAGCAAGACCTACGCGAAGCTGGAACCGCTGGCCGCCGCGCTGGCGCACGCGGCCGGCCGTCCCGTGCGGCTGGCGGCCTCGGCCGCGGAGGCGTTTCAGACGGTGCGCCGCTGTAGCGCCCGGGTCACCATGCGCGTCGGCTTCGGTGGCGACGGCACGCTCGCCGCCGTGCACTGCGACGCGCAGTACGACGTCGGGGCCTACGCCGACATCGGGCCGCGCGTCGTCCAGAAGGCGACCTACACGGCGACCGGCCCCTATCGCGTGCCGCACGTCGATCTCGGCGGTGCCGCCGTCTACACGAACACCACGCCGGGCGGCGCGTTTCGCGGCTTCGGCGTGCCGCAGCTCGCGTGGGCGCTCGAGTCGCTCTTCGACGTCGCCGCCGACCGGCTCGGCCGCGATCCCATCGACCTCCGGCGCCACAACCTCCTCGGCCACGGCGAGGCGTTCGCCCCCGGCGACACGCCCATCGACGGCAAGTTCGAGGAGAGCCTGGGCCGCGCGGCCGAAGCGATCGGCTGGACGCTCGCCGGCGCCGCCGATCGCGGGCGCGGCCTCGCCACGATGCTCAAGGCCTCGATCGGCCCCAGCGTGTCCGAGGCGATCGTCCGCCTGCACGCCGACGGCAGCGTCAGCGTGCTGGCCAGCGCCGTCGAGATGGGACAGGGCACGCGGACCGTGCTCGCCCAGATCGCCGCCGAGGTCCTCGCGGTCGCGCTCGCGCGGGTGGTCGTCGTCACGCCCGACACCGCGATCACGCCCTACGACCAGACCACCAGCTCGAGCCGCTCGACGACGATGACCGGGCGCGCGGTGCAGGCCGCCGCCGAGGACGTACGCGAGCAGCTCCTGCGCGTGGGGTCGGAGGCGCTCGGGCTGCCGGCGTCCGATCTGGCGCTCGAGGACGGCGCGATCGTCACGGCGACGCGACGGCTGGCCTATCCCGAGGTGCTGGCGCGCCGCTTCGGCATGGCCGGCGGCGAGCTGATCGGGCGCGGCGTCGTCGCGCCGGGACGGAGCGCCGCGCCACTGGGAGGCAGCACACCGTTCTGGGAGATGGCCGTCGGGGCGGCGGAGGTGAGCGTGGACGAGGAGACCGGCGCCGTGAGCGTCGAGCGGTACGTCTCGGTCGCCGACGTCGGCCGCGCCGTGAATCCGCTGCTGCTCGAGGGCCAGGACGAGGGCGGCGTGGTGCAGGGCCTCGGCCACACGCTGTTCGAGGAGATGGCCTACGCGGACGGCCATCTGCTGAACGGCACGCTGCTCCTCTACCGCGTCCCGCGCGCGGACGACGTGCCGGCGCTGGAGTGCCGCTTCGTGGAGAACGCCGACGGCGCCGGGCCGTTCGGCGCCAAGGGGGCCGGCGAGGGAAGCCTGGTCCCGGTGAGCCCGGCCGTCGCCAACGCCCTGGCGCGCCTCACCGGGGTGCGGCTGCGCGACCTGCCGCTGACGCCCGAGCGGGTGTGGCGCGCGCTGCGCGCCCGCGAGCGCCGCGCGCCCGGCGCCATTTGACACCCGGCGGCCGCCCCGCCTACGCTCTGACCTTTCGGAGGCGGTGACGAAAGGGCTTCGGCGGGTTGCGCGCAGCACGGTGGTGGTCGTGGGCGCCGTGGGGGCGCTGGCGATCGTCGTCATGGCGCTCGGCGCCGACGTGCTGGCGCCGCATCCGCCCGACGAGCAGAACTTCGACCTGATCGAGGCGCGGCCGGGGGCGAAGGCGGTGTTCGGCACCGATCGCTTCGGCCGCGACGTGCTCAGCCGCGTGATCTACGGCGCGCGCGTCTCGCTGTACGTGGCCGTCACGTCCACCGCGCTGGCGATGCTGGTCGGGGGCGCGTTCGGGCTGACGGCGGGGTACGCGGGCGGCACCTGGGACAACGCCATCAACCGCGTGATGGACGTGTTCTTCAGCATCCCGGGCCTGCTGCTGGCGGTGGGGATCGCGGCGATGCGCGGGCCGGGGGTGAACAGCGCGGTGGTGGCCATCACGATCCTCTACACGCCGTTGTTCGCGCGCGTCATGCGCGGGCCCGTGCTGGCCGAGCGCGAGAAGGAGTACATCGAGGCGATCCGCGCGCTGGGGGCCACCCGGCTGGTGGTGGCGCTCAAGCATCTGCTGCCGAACGTGCTGTCGCCGTTCGTCGTGCAGGGCACGGTGGCCTTCTCGCAGGCGATCCTCATCGAGGCCTCGCTGAGCTACCTCGGCCTGTCGGCGCAGCCGCCGACGCCCTCGTGGGGCAACATGCTGAACGAGGGCCGCACGTATCTCGAGACCGCCCCGTGGATCTCGGTCTTTCCCGGCGTCGCCATCATGGTGGCCGTGCTCGCCTTCAATCTCATCGGCGACGGCCTGCGCGATGCCCTCGACCCCAACGCGTGAGGAGACCTTCATGACCCAGCTCACTCGTCGCCAACTGCTCGAGACCGCCGGCCTGACGCTCGGCGCGCTCTCGCTGCCCCGGCCGGCCCGCGCGCAGCCGGCCCGCCCCGGCGGCACACTGATCTCCGCCCAGACGACCGAGGCGACCGGCCTCGACCCGCAGCTGGTGCCGGCGCTGTCGCGCAGCCGCCGCTCGCCGCTGACCTACAACCAGCTCGTGCGCTTCGAGCCCGACATGACGCCGGTGCCGGAGCTCGCGGAGTCCTGGCAGGTCAGTCCCGACGGGCTGACGTGGACGTTCAAGCTCCGGCAGGGGGTGAAGTTCCACGACGGCCAGGAGTTCACCTCCGCCGACGTGAAGTTCACGTTCGACCGCCTGCTGGAGAAATCCGCCTCCGGCAAGTCGGACTTCGGCGCGGTCGACAAGATCGAGCCGGTCGGCAAGTACGCGGTGAAGTTCGTCACCAAGGAGCCGTTCGCGGCGCTGGTGGCGGCGCTGGGCGGGTTCTGGGGCTTCATCGTGAGCGAGGCCGGCGTGAAGAAGTACGGCGACCTCAACAAGGCGGCCCTCGGCACCGGCCCGTTCATCCTCGACGACTGGAAGGTCGAGCAGCAGATGGTCTTCAAGCGCAACCCGAGCTACTGGAAGAAGGGACTGCCCCACGCCGACGAGCTGATCGTGCGCGTCATCCCCGACGAGGCGAACATCGTGGCCGCCCTGCGCACCGGCCAGATCCACCACGCCTTCATCGAGGACAACAAGAACTTCAACCTGCTCAAGGACGAGAAGTCGCTGACCGGCTACCGTTCGTCCCGCCTCGGCTACGACTACCTGAACATGAGCGCCAACCGCGGCCACCTCAAGGACGTCCGCGTGCGGCAGGCCATCTCGTGGGCGGTCGACCGCTCGCAGGTCATGCGCGTGGCGACCGCCGGCTTCGGCCGCCTCACCGCGCCGGCCACCGCCCCGATGAAGCAATGGCAGCTGCCGGAAGAGGTGTGGATGAAGTACTACAAGCCGGACGTGGAGAAGGCCAAGCGGCTCATGGCCGAGGCCGGCGTCGCCTCCGGCTTCACGGTGAAGTGCATGGTGATCCCGACCTTTCCCACGATGGTGTCGGGCGCGCCCGTCATCGCCGCCCAGCTCAAGCGCATCGGCATCACCATGGAGATCGAGAACGTGGAGTACGCCATCTGGATCAAGCGGTGGCAGGCCCACGACTTCGACATGACGATGAACAGCACGCCCGGCTACGCCGACCCCGACGTCGCGTTCTTCCGCGCGCTGCACTCCACCAAGGGCCAGAACTGGAACTCGTGGAGCGTGCCCGAGCTGGACGCGCTGCTGGAGGAGGGTCGGCGCACCATGGATCCGAAGAAGCGCAAGGAGATCTACGACCGCGTGCAGGTCATGATCCTCGAGAACGTCCCCCACCTCTGGCTCTACTCCGCCGACCTGATCGACTTCACGCAGGCCACCGTCAAGGGCTTCCGCCAGCACCCCACCGCCCTCCTCTACGGCCTGGAGACGGCCTCGATCGAGAAGGCCTGAGCCAGCGATGATACGAAGTGGAGAGGGTTCGGGGGAACCCTGCGAGGGTTCCCCCGATCCAACTATACGGTGACTCGCTACGTCGTGATCCGCCTCTATTCCATGCTCCTGACCCTTCTCGGCCTCACCCTCCTCGTCTTCCTGATGCTTCGCCTGATCCCCGGCACCGTGGTCGAGCAGCTGATCGGCGCCGATGCGGTCGTCAGCCCGGCCATGGTGGCCGAGCTCCGGCGCTTCTTCGGCCTGGACCAGCCGTGGTGGCTGCAGTACTCGCACTGGCTGAGCGGCCTCGCCCACGGCGACCTGGGCACGTCGTGGCGGACGGGCAAGCCGGTGGTCGCGCTCATCCTCGAGCGGCTGCCGGTGACGATCGAGCTGACGTCGCTGGCCGTGGCCGGGGCCCTGCTGCTCGGCATCCCGGCCGGCATCGTGTCGGCGGCGCGGCGCGACCACGCTGTCGACAACCTCACGCGGGTCGGCGCGCTGCTGGGTCTCTCGGTGCCCGTCTTCTGGCAGGGGACGATGCTCATCCTCTTCTTCTCGATCTACCTGCGCTGGATGCCGCCGCTCATGTGGGTCGACTTCTTCACCGACCCCCGGCGCAACCTCACGATCATGGTGCTGCCGGCGATCTGCCTCGGCACGGCCAGCGCCGCCAACATCGCGCGCATCACGCGGGCCTGCATGCTCGACGTCCTGCGCTCGGAGTACATCCGGACCGCCTCGGCCAAGGGGCTGACGCGGCGCCTGGTGGTCCTCAAGCACGCGCTCAAGAACGCGCTGATCCCCATCGTCACCGTGGCCGGCCTGCAGATCGGCATCCTGCTGGGCGGCACCGTCGTCGTCGAGGAGGTCTTCACGCTGCCCGGGGTGGGCCGGCTGGTGCTGTGGTCGATCTACCAGCGCGACTATCCGCTCACGCAGTCGACGATCCTGTTCATCGCGGTGATGTTCATGACGATCAACCTCGCCGTGGACGTCCTCTACGGCTATCTCGACCCGCGCATCCGCTACAGCGGCTAGGAGGAGAACACCATGAAGGCCTCGGTGCTGTTCGAGCAGGGCAAGCCGCTGGCGGTCGAAGAGCTGGAGCTGGAGGCGCCGCGCCCGGGCGAGGTGCTGGTGCGCATGGCGGCCAGCGGCGTGTGCCACTCGTGCCTGCACGCCGCCGACGGCTCGTGGACGGGCGTGCCGGTGCCGATCGTGCTCGGCGATGAAGGAGCCGGCGTCGTCGAGCAGGTCGGGGCCGGGGTCGAGCTGCGGGTCGGCGACCACGTGATCCTTTCGTGGGCGCCGACGTGCGGGCGCTGCCACTATTGCGTGATCGGCCGCCCGAACCTGTGCGAGCGGCGCCAGCCCGGCCGCGGCGTGCTGCCCGACGGCAGCACGCGCATGTCGCTGAAGGGCCGTCCCGTCTACCACTACGGCCACGTCGCCACCTACGCCTCGCGCACGGTCGTGCACGAGTCGTGCGCGATCCCCGTCGACAAGAACGTGCCGCTCGATCGCGCGGCGCTCATCGGCTGCTCGGTGATGACGGGCGTCGGCGCCGTCATCAACACCGCGGCGGTGCCCGCCGGCGCCAGCATGGCGGTGTTCGGCGTCGGCGGGGTCGGCCTCAACGTGATCCAGGGGGGCGCCATGGTCGCCGCGCACCCGGTCATCGCCGTCGACGTCGTCGCCGCGAAGCTGGAGCACGCGCGAGCGCTGGGCGCCACCCACGGGGTGGATGCCTCGCGCGAGGATCCGGTCGCGGCGATCCGCCGGCTCACCCGGCTGGGCGCCGACTACACGTTCGTGGCGGTCGGCAACACGCGCGCGGTGGCCCAGGCCTGCGAGGCGCTGGCGCCGGGCGGCACCTGCGTGCTGATCGGCGTGCCGGAGACCGGCGCGACCGTGCCCCTCGACGTGCGGCCGATCGTGACGGCCGAGCGCGTCGTGCGCGGCTGCAGCTACGGCAGCGCGCGGACGCGCGAGGATCTGCCGCGGCTGGGTCCCCGTCAGTTATCTGCGTGAGAAGATTCGCGCGTGGGAGAAGTCGAAATGAAACGGATGCTCGTCGCGATCATGGTCGCTGCCGTTGCGGTGTCCGCCGCAGCGCAGCGTAAGCCCGCGCACGACAGCGCGCCGCCGAAGCCGCTCTACGACGTCATGGAAAAAGGCATCGTCGAGCTGCAGGAGGCGATGACAAGCGGTCAGGTGACGTCGAAGGATCTCGTCGCGGCGTACGTGGCGCGGATCGCCGCGTACGATCGCAGCGGTCCGGCGCTCAACGCGATGATCGCGCTCAATCCCGGCGCGCTCGAGGCGGCCGATGCGCTCGATCGCGAGCGCGCGCAGAAAGGGCCGCGCGGGCCGCTGCACGGCATTCCGATCCTGTTGAAGGACAACATCGCCACCGCCGACAAGCTGGAGACGACGGCGGGCGCGCTGGCGCTGGTCGGCGCTCGGCCCCGCGAGGACGCGACGATCGCCCGCCGCCTGCGCGAGGCGGGCGCGGTGATTCTCGGCAAGGCCTCGATGAGCGAGTGGGCGTACTTCAAGTCGGCGCCGGGCTCGAGCGGCTGGAGCGCCCGCAATGGCCAGTCGCGCAACCCCTACGCGCTCGACCGGACGCCGTGCGGCTCCAGCTCGGGCTCGGCGATCGCGGTGGCGGCCAACCTCGTGACCGTGTCGATCGGCACCGAGACGGACGGCTCGATCATCTGTCCCTCCGGGGTCAACGGCGTGGTCGGCATCAAGCCGACCGTCGGCCTCACGAGCCGGGCCGGCGTGATCCCGATCTCGGCGACGCAGGACACCGTGGGGCCGTTCGGACGGACGGTCGCCGACGCCGCCACCGTGCTCGGCGCGCTGGTCGGCGTCGATCCCCGCGACGCGGCGACCCAGACCAGCGAGGGCAAGGCCCAGAGCGACTACACGCGCGCGCTCGCGCGCGATGGCCTGCGCGGCGCGCGCATCGGCGTGCCCCGCGAGGGCTACTTCGGCTACAGCACGAAGGCCGACGCCGTCGTCAACGAGGCGATCGCGGTGATGAAGGGCCTCGGCGCCGAGGTCGTCGATCCGATCAAGATCCCCAACTTCGATCGGGCGTCCCTGACTGCCTCCGAGCTGATCGTGCTGCTCTACGAGTTCAAGGCCGGCGTCAACGCCTACCTCGCCAACCTCGCCCCCGGCGCGAAGGTGACGACGCTGGAGGACGTCATCGCGTTCAACAAGCGCAACGCCGGCGACAACCTGCCGTTCTTCGGTCAGGAGCTGCTCGAGCGCGCGCAGGCCAAGGGCCCGCTGACCGACGCCGAGTACGTGGAGGCGCTCGAGAAGGTCCGGCGCCTGGCCGGGCGCGAGGGCTTCGACGTGATCATGGAGGAGCAGAAGCTCGACGCGCTCGTGGCGCCGACGACCACCCCGGCGTGGCCGGTCGACCTCGTCAACGGCGACCAGTTCCGCGGCAGCAGCGCCAAGAGCGCGGCCATCGTCGGGTATCCGCTCGTGAGCGTGCCGGCCGGCCACGCGCAGGGGCTGCCGGTCGGTCTCACGTTCATGGGGCGCGCCTGGAGCGAGCCCACGCTCATCAAGCTCGCCTACGCGTTCGAGCAGGCGACGAAGGCGCGGCGCCCGCCGCAGTACCGCGCCACCGGGCTGTACTGAACCCGACCAGGAGGAACATCAGATGGCGACCACCGTGACGTCCCGGTCCGATCTCGACACGCTGCTGGTCCTCAATGCCGACTACATCCGCTCCGTGCAGACATCCGATGTCCGCCGCTTCGACGAGATCCTCGCCGACGATTTCGTGTGCACGAACCCCGATGCGTCGTTCGTCGATCGCGCCGGGTTCCTGAAGCAGACGGCCGTGCCGGTGACGATCAAGGGACTCGCCACGCACGACGTGAACGTCCGGCTCATGGGCGACGTCGCGATCATCCACGCGCGCACGACCTACACGCGCCCGGACGGCGCCGCGGGCGCCGGCCGCTACACCGACATCTGGGCCCGCCGCGGCGGGCGCTGGCTCTGCGTGGCCGCGCACGTCACCCGCGCGTGAGAGAGATCGTCTTCGCCCTGGAGTTTCGCGGCGGCGGCGAGGACGTCCCGGGCTCGCCCGGCCAGCGCCGCGCCCGCACCGCGGCGCCCAGCCAGACGCTGTCCACGACGCTCGGCGTCGACGGCGTGCGCGCGCGCGTCGACGCCGCGGCCGGCGAGACCGCGGTGCTCGAGGCGCGGGTCGAGCGCTTCGGCGACGGCACGTTCGTCGAGGAGGGCGAGATCACGTACGGGACGGCCGGCAGGATCACGTTCACGACGCTCGGGCGCGGCCGGGTCGTGCCCGGGCCGGTGCCCGGCGCCGTCCACGGCGCGGTCATCTGGACGATCACCGGCGGCGCCGGTCGCTTCGCTGGCGCCGCCGGCCTCATCACCTCGAACTTCACGGTCAGCGCCGCCGGCGACGTCACCGACCATCACATCACGCGCTTGCACCTGCCGGATTGATGCAGACGAGAGATCGAGGGGCGCCCCGGCTGGGCCGGGGCGCCCCGAGCGATGAGGGGGCTTGGGGGCCATTTCGGGGCCCCCATGTAGACAGGATCAGCTCAGGGGCAGGTCGTGCCGCCGTTGCTGTTGGCGGCCGTGCTGTCGCCGCTGCCGCAGAGCATGAACGTGCCGGTCGAGCTGCTCGAGTACTTGTACGACGTCCCGGAGCCCGTCCAGCCGGCCGGAAGCGTCGGCGAGCTGTTCAGGAACGGACCGCCGACCTGGTTCTGCGCGTTCGTCTGCTGCGTGAGCAGCACGGTCGGCAGCGCACCCGACTGGTTCGTCGCGCTGGGGCAGTTCGTGGCGGACGAGCCGTTGTCCGGCAGACCGCCGCAGAGCGCGGAGTAGATGCTGACCGCCGAGGCGATCGCCCGCGTATCGGCCTGCGCCTTGGCGATGCGAGCCCGCGCCTGCACGTTGGCGTAGAGCGGGACGGCGATCGCGGCCAGGATGCCGATGATCGCCACGACGATGAGCAGCTCGATCAGGGTGAAGCCGCGTTGTCCGCGATGTGGGAGTGCCATCCTCATCCTCCTGTTGGGGATTCGATGATCGGTCACCCGATAAAAAGCAGAAGAAATGCCAACCCTGTGAACCTCATAAAAATCGAACTCTTGCACGTCGGATCGCCCATGACGGCGTGACACGTTGCGCCTGCGAGGTGCCGCGAAATGTCACCCCCGGCGGCCGGGGACGTCACGGCGGACAGATGAAGCCGGCGCCGTTCGGGTTCGGAAAGCAGCCCACCGATTGCGGCAGGATCAGCCGCGGCAGCCACAGCACGACGTCCGGGAAGAAGATGATGACGCTGATCACGAGGAAGTAGACGCCGTAGAGCGGGACCGCCTGGCGGAGCGCGCGCGCGAACGATACCCCGGCCAGCGTGGACGAGAGCAGGAGAATCAGCCCGTAGGGCGGCGTGATGAGACCGAACGCAAGGCTCACGATGATCAGCACGCCCATGTGGACCGGATGGATGTGGCCGAGCTGCGAGAGGGAGATGATGATCGGCATGAAGATGGCGATGGCCGGCACGCCGTCCAGGAAGTCGCCGGCGATCGTGAGTACCACGACCATCAGGTACATGATGACGACGCGGTTGTCGCCCGACACCGCCTCGATCCAGCGGTGCACGATGTCCGGCGCGCCCAGGTAGGCGAGCAGCCAGCCGACGGCCGAGGCGCTGGCCACCGCCGACATCGGCAGCGAGTAGAGCACCGCCGCCTCCATGAAGTCGCGCGGCAGCTTGCGGAAGTGGCCGCGCGCCATCAGCGGCAGCAGCACGACGATGATGTAGACCACCGCGATCATGCCCGCCTCGGCCGGCGTGAAGACGCCGCTGGCCACGCCGCCCACGATGATGATCGGGATCATGAGCGGCAGCAGCGCCAGCCGCAGCGCGCCGGCCATCTCGCCGAAGCTCGCCCGCCGCTTGCGCAGCCCGGGCGGGCCGAAGAAGTAGCTGTAGACCATGAGGCCGATGCCGACCATCAGGCCGGGGGTGGCGCCGCCCAGGAAGAGGCCGGCGATCGACACGTTGCCGACGGCGCCGTACACGATGGCCATGATGCTGGGCGGCACCATGGCGGCGATCGTCGAGGCCGAGGCCACCAGCGCCGCCGAGAAGGCCGGATCGTAGCCCTCCTCCTCCATGTGCGGCATCACCACCGTGCTGATCGCTGCCACGTCGGCCGTCATCGAGCCCGAGATGCCGGCGAACAGCATGCTGGAGACGCTGACCACGTGGGCGAGGCCGCTGCGCAGGTGGCCGACCATGACCTGCGCGAAGCGGATGAGACGGGCGGTGATGTTGGCCTGGGTCATCATGTCGCCGGCCAGCAGGAAGAAGGGGATGGCCAGGAACTCGAGCTGATTGATGCCGTTGAACATCTGCCCGACGATCGACGGCAGCGAGATCTTGGTGAAGAAGGCGGTCGTGAGCAGCGCGCCGGCGATCAGGGCGAAGGCGACCGGCACGCCCTGGTAGCCGAGGTACAGGAACGTCACCACCATGACGATGATGGCGACCGAGTTGGTGTCCATCACGCCACCGGCAGCTGGCCGGGCTCGATGACGGCGGGCCCGACCCCCTCGAATCCGCGCCGCCAGCCGTTGATCAGCTCCTCCACGGTGAAGAGGGCGACCAGCGCGCCGGCCACCGGGATGGCCGCGTAGAGGACGGCGATCGGCGTCAGTGACGGCATGAGGAACGAGCCGAAGCCGGTGAGGTAGTTGCGATAGCCGAACACCATCATCGAGAGCGCGACACCGAGGACGATCAGCCGGTTGAACGTCTCGACGATCGTGCGGCGCCGGCCGCGCAGGGTCGCCGCGATCGCGGTCAGGCGAAAGTGCTGGTCGCGCCGGACGGCGACGCCCATGCCGAGGAACACGCCCCACACGAAGAAGCCGGCGGCGAACTCGTTGGCGTTGAGCCAGGGCGCGCGCAGATTGCGACAGATGACGTCGGCGACCTCGACGAGGGTGAAGCCGAGGAGGAGCAGCGCGCACAGCACCATGAGGGCGCGCTCCAGGGGATCGAGCAGCGGCCACTTCAGATGCCGCGCCGCCCGCACCGTGATGCGCGGTTTCGGCGCGCTCGGCGTCACGCTACTTGACGGCCCTGATCTGCGCCAGGAGCTGGACGGCGGCCGGCCCGAGCTCTTTCGCCTGCGGGTCCTGAAGGGGCGTCGCCAGCGCCATGAAGCTCTGCTTGTCGACCTGCGTGTGGACCTTCACGCCCAGCTTCTGCAACGCCTGGGCGGCGGCGCTGTCCAGCTCGAGCGCCTTGCGGATCGTGAGCGGCCGCGTGTACTCGGCCGTCTCCACGACCCATCCGCGCTGCTCGTCGGTGAGGCTCTCCCAGGTCTTCTGGCTCATCCAGAGCTGGTTGCAGTTGGCCTCGTGCTCGGTCTTCGACACGACCGGGGCGGCTTCGTAGTGCTTGTTCTTGAGCACGATGTCGAAGCCGTTCTCGGCGATCTGCACGAGGCCGGTCTGCAGCGAGGTGTAGACCTGGCCGAACGGCATGTGGATGGGCACCGCCTTGTAGGCGCTGAAGAACGCGTCCTCCGTCTTGGTCGCCTGGACGCGGACCTTCTTGCCGGCGACGTCGCCGACGTTGGAGACCGTGAACTTCGAGTACATGTTGCGGAAGCCGAGCGTCATGAGCCCGAGCGAGCGCGCCCCCGTGGTGTTGTCCAGGATCATCTTCCGGAAGGTGTCGTTGATGCCGCGGTCGGTCATCGACCGCTCCAGGTGGCCCTCGTCCCGGAAGATGTAGTGCAGCGAGAAGACACCCGCCTGCGGCACCACGGTCGACGTGTTCGCCGTCGCGTTGAGCGCGAAGTCGATGTCGCCGGCCCGCACCTTCTGCGCCATCTCGGGCTCCTGCCCCAGCGCCGCGCTCGGGAACTGGCGGATGCTCAGGGACCCGCGGCTGATCTCGGCGAGCTTCTTGCTGAAGGTGTCCGCGAAGAAGCCGTAGGCGGTATCGCGGGGCTGGTCGTACCCGAAGGTGAAGCCGCGGGGGTCGGCGGCGCTGCCGCGGCGCGGGACGGCCGCCAGCCCGAAACCGACCACGGCTGAGCGTCGAAGGAACGAGCGCCTCGTCTGCATTGACCCCTCCCCGGGCATCGTCACAGCGTCGGTGGCGGGATTATCTGTGAGACCCGCCGCCGCGGCAAG
>VBPC01000139.1 GCA_005887895.1 Candidatus Rokuibacteriota bacterium | reverse complement strand
AGCTCGAAGGCAACCTCTGCCGGTGCACCGGCTACCACAACATCGTGAAGGCGATCCAGTGGGCGGCCGAGCAGATGGCCGGGAAGAAGTGAGGGAAGGGCCATGGCGACGGCGACCATCGAGCGCCTGATCGGCAAGTCGATCAAGCGGCGCGAGGACCCGCGATTCATCACCGGACGCGGGACCTACGTCGACGACGTGAAGCTGCCCGGCACGACGCACGCGGTGTTCGTCCGCAGCCCGCACGCCCACGCGCGCATCAAGAAGATCGACACCACCGCCGCCGCCAAGCATCCCGGGGTGGTGGCCATCTTCACCGGCAAGGACATGACCGGCGTCAACTCGTTGCCGTGCGGCTGGCTGCTGCCGGACCTCAAGGTGCCGCCGCACATGCCGCTGGCGAGCGACGCCGCCCGCTACGTCGGTGACCCCGTCGCGGTCGTCATCGCCGAGACGGAGGATGCCGCCCTGGACGCCGCCGACAAGGTGAAGGTGACGTGGGACGTGCTGCCGGCGGTGAGCGCGACCGACAAGGCCGACGCCAGGACCAGCGCGCAGATCCACGAGGTCGCCCCGTCCAACGTCGCCTTCAAGTGGCAGATCGGCGACGCCGGCGCCGTGGACACGGCCTTCCGCAACGCCGCCCGCGTGGTGAAGAAGAAGATCGTCAACCAGCGGCTGGTGGCCAATCCCATGGAGCCGCGCGCGTGCCTGGCACGCTACGACGCCGCCACCGGCGACCTCACGCTGTGGGTCACCTCGCAGAACCCGCACGTCCACCGCCTGTTGATGGCCGCCTTCGTGCTCGGCATCCCCGAGCAGAAGGTCCGGGTGATCGCGCCCGACGTGGGCGGCGCCTTCGGCTCCAAGATCTTCCTCTACAACGAGGAGACGATCTGCTCGTGGGCGACCCGCCAGATCAAGCGGCCGGTGCGCTGGACCTCGACGCGGCGCGAGGCGTTCCAGACGGACGCCCACGGCCGCGACCACGTGACGGAGGCGGAGATGGGCTTCGCCGCCGACGGCAAGATCGTCGGGCTGCGGGTGAAGACCATCGCCAACATGGGCGCGTACCTGTCCACGTTCGCGCCGGCGGTGCCGACGTACCTCTACGCGACGCTGCTCAACGGCGTTTACACGATCCCGGCGATCCACGCCCACGTGACCGGCGTCTTCACCAACACCACGCCGGTTGACGCCTACCGCGGCGCCGGCCGGCCCGAGGCCGCCTATCTTCTGGAGCGCATGATCGAGGCCGGCGCCGCCGCGTTGAAGATGGACACCGTCGAGATCCGCCGGAAGAACTTCATCCCGAAGTTCGACAATGGCTTCCAGACGCAGGTCGCGCTCAACTACGACAGCGGCAACTACGCGGCCGCCTTCGACAAGCTGCTCCGCATGCTCGACTACCGCAAGGCCCGCAGCGACCAGGAGGCCGCCCGCAAGCAGGGCCGGTTCCTCGGCATCGGATTCTCGACGTACATCGAGGCCTGCTCGATCGCGCCGTCGAAGGTCGTCGGCTCGCTCGGCGCCCAGGCCGGGCTCTACGAGTCGGGCAAGGTCCGCGTGCATCCGACCGGCGGGGTCACGGTGTACACGGGCTCGCACTCGCACGGACAGGGGCACGAGACGACCTTCTCGCAGCTGGTGGCCGACGAGCTCGGCATCCCGATGGAGCAGATCGAGATCGTGCACGGCGACACCGGCGCCATCCCGTTCGGGATGGGGACGTACGGCAGCCGGTCGGCCTCGGTCGGCGGCACCGCGCTCCTGATGTCGCTGAACAAGATCAAGGAGAAGGGCAAGAAGATCGCGGCGCACCTGCTGGAGGCCTCGCCCGGCGACATCGAGTACGCCAACGGCCAGTTCCAGGTGAAGGGCTTCCCGGGCAAGGCGGTGCCGTTCGGGCAGGTCGCGCTGACCGCATACGTGCCCCACAAGTATCCGGAGGGGCTGGAGCCGGGGCTGGAGGAGACGTCGTTCTACGATCCGTCCAACTTCTGCTTCCCGTTCGGCGCCCACGCCTGCGTGGTGGAGGTCGATCGCGACACCGGTCAGGTGAAGGTGCTGCGCTACCTCGCGGTGGACGACGTCGGCAACGTGATGAACCCGATGATCGTCGACGGCATGGTGCACGGCGGCATCGCGCAGGGCGTGGGCCAGGCGCTCTGCGAGGGCGCCGTCTACGACGAGGGCCAGCTCGTGACCGGCAGCATGATGGACTACGCGCTGCCCAAGGCCGACATGCTGCCGATGTACGAGACGGACCGCACGGTGACGCCGACGCTCGTCAACCCCCTCGGCGTCAAGGGCGCCGGCGAGACGGGGACGATCGCCGCCACGCCGGCCGTCATGAACGCGGTGGTCGACGCGCTGGCGCCGCTCGGCATCGATCACATCGAGACCATGCCCCTGACCGCTGGACGGGTCTGGAGCATCATGAAGAGCGCCAAGCGCTGACAGGAGATCCCAGAAATGTATCCAGCCGCGTTCGACTATCACGCGCCGACCACCGTCAAGGACGCGCTGAAGCTGCTCGGCAAACTGGACGACGCCAAGCTGCTCGCCGGCGGCCACAGCCTGATCCCGATGATGAAGCTGCGCCTGGCCCAGCCCAAGCACCTCATCGACCTCGGCAAGGTGAAGGGCCTCGGCGGCGTCAAGGAGGAGAAGGGCGTCATCGTCGTCGGCGCCATGACCACCCACTGGGAGGTGGAGTCGTCCAAGGTCCTCAAGGCCAAGGTGCCGGTGGTGTCGGAGACGGCCGCCGTCATCGGCGACCCGGCCGTGCGCAACAAGGGCACGATCGGCGGCTCGCTCGCGCACGGTGACCCGGCCGCCGACATGCCGGCGACCGCCATCGCGCTCGGCTTCGAGTTCGTGTGCGAGGGGCCGAAGGGCAAGCGGACCGTGAAGGTGGACGACTGGTTCAAGGGCCTCATGGAGACGGCCCTCAAGGACACCGAGCTGTTGACGACGATCCGGATCCCCGTGTGGGCCGCCGGCAGCGGGGCATGCTACATGAAGTTTCCCCACCCGGCCTCGCGCTTCGCGATCGTCGGCGTGTGCGCCGCCGTCACGCTCGACAAGGGCGGCGTGTGCAAGAAGGTCGGCGTCGGCGTCACCGGCGCCGGCACCCGGGCCGTGCGCGCCAAGACCGTCGAGGCCGCGCTGCTCAACAAGCCGCTCGACGCCAAGACGATCGAGGCGGCCGCCCAGAAGGCGGCCGACGGCGTGGACGTCCAGGCCGATCTGCAGGGCTCCGTCGAGTACAAGTCGCACCTGTGTCGCGTCTTCGCGCGCCGCGCGCTGGAAGCGGCGGTCAAGCGCGCGCAGGGCTAGCCGCTGATCGAGGCGCCGGCAGGCCGCGTCGCGACCCGCCGGCGCGCCACCCCATGATTGCCGCCATCGTGCTGGCGGCCGGGTTCGCCCGGCGGATGGGCCGCCAGAAGCTCCTCCTCGACCTGCGCGGCAAGCCGGTCGTGCGCTGGAGCGTCGAGGCCATCCTGCCGCACGTCGCCGACACCGTGGTGGTGACCGGGCAGGACGATGTGGCGGTACGGGCGGCGCTCGACGGCCTGCCGGTGCGGTTCGCGGTGAACCCGCGGCCGCAGGCCGGGCAGGGCTCGTCGATTGCGATCGGCGCCGGCGCGCTGAAGCCATGGACGGCGGCGGCCCTGGTCGCCCTCGGCGATCAGCCGCGACTGCCCGACGGGCTGATCGCCGCGCTGCTGCGCGCGCGCGAGCAGACGGGCCGGGCGATCGTGGCGCCGGTGTATCGCGGCACCCAGGGCACGCCGGTGCTCTTCGCGGCGGACGTGTTCGACGAGCTGCGCGCGCTGGACGGCGACGCCGGCGCGAGGACCGTCGTGCAGGCCCGGCCCGAGCGCGTCGCCCGCGTGGCCGTCGACGCGCCGATGCCGCCCGACGTCGACACGCCCGAGGACTACGCGCGCCTTCATGTACAATAACGCCTCGTGCGCGAGGAGATCCGCAAGATCCAGTCGTTGATGGAGGCCGCCGAGTACGTCACCGACGCGCCGGTGGCGACGTCGGTGCACCTCGCGCTGAGCCTCAAGAAGCCGCTGCTGATCGAGGGCCACGCCGGCGTCGGCAAGACGGAAGTCGCCAAGGTGATGGCGCGGATGCTGGAGACCAATCTCATCCGCCTGCAATGCTACGAGGGCCTCGACGCCTCGGCGACGCTGTACGAGTGGAACTACCAGAAGCAGCTCCTGCACATCAAGCTGGGCGAAGGCGCCCACAAGCCGGTCGATCAGGAAGAGCACGAGATCTTCTCCGAAGCATTCCTGCTGAAGCGGCCGCTGCTGCAGGCCATCACGCAGGAGGAGTCCCCGGTGCTGCTGGTGGACGAGATCGATCGCGGCGACGAGGAGCTGGAAGCCTTCATGCTGGAGGTGTTCTCCGACTGGCAGGTGACGATCCCCGAGATCGGGACGATCAAGGCGACGCATCCGCCGCACGTCGTCCTCACCTCGAACCGCACGCGCGAGCTGAGCGACGCCCTCCGCCGCCGCTGCCTCTATCTCTGGATCGACTACCCGACGTACGAGAAGGAGATCGCCATCGTCGAGCGCAAGGTGCCCGGCATCGACGCGCGCCTGGCAAGCGAGGTGGCGCGCTTCATGGAGTCGCTGCGCAAGGTGCGCCTGGCCAAGGTGCCGGGGGTGGCGGAGACGCTCGACTGGGCGCAGGCGCTGGCCACGCTGCACGCCGATCACCTCGACGAGGCGCTCGTCTACGAGACGCTCGGCTGCGTGCTCAAGGATGCCGACGACATCAAGCGATTCCGCGCGGAGGTGGGAAAGGCCGGCCTGGCGCCGTTCCTTCAGGTCTCCGGCTAGTGCCGCCGCGCGCGCTCAGCCGCGCCGTCGTTGCGTTCGGCGCATTGCTGCGCCGCCACTCGCTGCCGCTCACGTCCCTGCAGATCACCGATGCCGTCCGCGCGCTCGACCACCTCGATCTCGGCGACCGCGACGAGGTCTACCGGGGGCTGCGGGCGGTGATGGTCGGGCGGCCCGAGGAGGCGCCGATCTTCGACCGCTGCTTCGAGGCGTTCTGGCGCGCCCGCTCCGAGGCCGACGCGGTGGCCGAGGCGCTGGCCGGGCCCGCGATGCCCGAGGAGGCGCCGGGGCCGGCCCTCGAGAGCGAGGGCGCCCGCCGTGAGCGGCTGGCGCTCGAGGGCTGGAGCGAGGGCGGCGACGAGGACGAAGGCGGCGAGCCGCTCGGCGTGCCGGCCGCCTCGGAGCTCGAGGCGATGACCACGCGGGACTTCTCGACGTTCGGCGCCGACCAGCTCGACGAGCTGCTCCGCCTGACGGAGCAGATCGCCCGGCGGCTGGCCCGGCGCCTGAGCCGTCGCCGGCGACCGGTGCGGCGACGCGGACGGCTCGACCTGCGCCGCACGCTGCGCGCCAACCTCACGCGCGGCGAGATCATCGAGCTGCGCTATCGCCAGCGCAAGCGGCGGAAGGTGCGGCTGGTGCTGCTGTGCGACGTCTCCGGCTCGATGGACCTCTACAGCCGCTTCCTGCTGCAGTTCCTGTTCGCGTTGCAGCGCGTGTTCGCGCGCGTGGAGACGTTCACCTTCTCGGTGCGCCTCACGCGCGTGACCGACGTCCTGCGCGCGCGATCCTATCGTCAGGTGCTGCGGCGGCTGCAGGAGGTGCGCGACTGGTCGGGCGGCACCCGCATCGGCGAGTCGCTCGCCGAGTTCAACCGGCACTGGTCGCACCTGGTCGATCGGCGCACGATCGTAATCGTGCTCTCCGACGGCTGGGACACCGGCGATCCCGATGTCCTCGCGACCGAGCTGCTGCGGATCAAGCGGCGCGCGGGGCGCGTGATCTGGCTCAATCCGCTGCTCGGGAATCCTTCCTACGAGCCGCTGACCCGCGGGATGGCGGCGGCCCTTCCGCTGGTCGACCACTTCGCCGCCGCCCACAACCTCGCCGCCCTCCGCGACCTCGCCGGCCGATTGAGCTTGTAGTCGGTCGAGGCGCGCCGGTCGAGGCCCGCCGGCTTTGCCGGGGTGCGACGAGGGGAGGGGGCTTGGGGGCCGCTTGGGGGCCCCCATGTGGAGAAGGATTGACCCTGTGCAGCGGCGCGGACGAGGTTGCAAAGGTCTGCAGGGAGTCGCCCTCCGCGTTGCGGACAAGGAGGCGATTGGCTGGACGAAAGCCGTGGCTCTCCGTTTGCAGTTTGACAACACCAGCGATGTGGCCCCGGTGGCGGAGGAGGAATCGAGAGCAATGAGCCGGATCGTGGCGTCCCTCGCGCTGCTCCTGCTGGCCGTGATGCATGCACCGACCCAGGCGCAGGCCCTCGTGTTTTCCGTGTTTGGCGACATCTTCCCGTTCAGCACCAGTGAGCCCGTGATGCTGTTCCTCACCGGCGTCGCCCTCCTCAGCCTCGCGCAGCTCGGTCGTCCCAACTCCCGCTGATCCGCGCGCCCGCTGGCCCAATGGCGACGTCGGTCGCCACCGGTGCTCACGTTCCGTTTTCCCCGGCCGGAGCGTATGATTGTGGCCGTGACGGAAATCTTCGATCACATTGACGAATTGCGGAAGTCCGGCGGGCGGGTCGCCGTCGCCACGCTGGTGAACACCCGCGGCACCACCCCGCGTAAGGAAGGCGCCAAGATGGTGGTCGGCGAGGGGGGCGCCATCCTCGGCTCGGTCACCATCGGCGGCTGCGTCGACGCGCAGGTCATCGAGCAAGCCGAGGACGTCCTGACGACCATGCGCCCGCGCCTGCTCGAGATGAACCTGGGCGACGAGGAGGCGTGGGAGATCGGGCTCACGTGCGGCGGCACGATCGAGGTCTTCGTCGAGCCGCTCGCCCTGAACCGCCCCGACGACGTCGGCAGCGGGTTCTACGACCGGGTGCACGCCCGCGCGCGCGCCGGCGGCCGCGGGGCGATCGTGACGCGGCTGGACGACGGCGGCCACAAGCTCCTGGTGCTCGACGACGGCACCGTGGAGGGCTCGCTCGGCGAGGCCTTCCTGGACGAGCGCTTCCTTGCCGAGGCGCGCGCGGCGATGGCCACCGGGGCCTCGCACACGCTCTTCCTCGAGGGCACCCGCGCGTTCGTGGAGGTCGTGACCCCGCCGGCCCTGCTGCTGGTCGTCGGCGGCGGCCACGTCGCGATGCCGCTGACGACGCTGGCCCGCACGCTCGGATATCGAACCGCCGTGGTGGACGGGCGGCCCCGCTTCGCCACGCGCGAGCGCTTCCCCGAGGTGGACGATCTCAAGGTCGGGATCCCGTCCGAGCTGATCCGCGACTACCCGCTGATCCCGTCGACCGCGCTCGTGCTGGTGGCCCACGACTACAAGTACGACCTGCCGGTGCTGCGTCACGCGCTGGCGACGGAGGTCGGCTACGTCGGCATGCTGGGCTCGGCCCGGCGGGGCGCCACGATCCTCAAGTTCCTGCGCGAGGAGGGAGTCGGCGACGCGAGCCTCGCCCGCGTGCGCGTGCCGATCGGACTCGACCTGGGGGCCCGCAGCGCGCCGGAGATCGCCCTGGCCATCCTGGCCGAGATCCAGGCCGTCCGCACACGCACGACCGGCCAGCCGCTGAGCCAAAAGCTGCGGGCATGAAAGCGATTGCCCAGCGACGGGAGACGGCCTCGGCGGACGTCCTCGTCGAGCGCGTCCTCTGTCACGACGTCCGCGACGCCCACGGCAAGGTCGCGGTGCCCAAGGGCGCCCGCCTCGACGCGGCCGCGGTCGCGACGCTGCTGGCCGCGCCCTGGGACGAGATCCACGTGCTGGCGCTGGAGCCGGGCGACCTCCACGAGGAGGAAGCCGGTCGGCGACTCGCCGCGGCGGTCACCGGCGAGGGCGTGGAAGTGAAGGGCTACACGGGCGGGCAGTGGACGCTGGCAGCGACGCGGCGCGGGCTGCTTCGCCTGGCGCCCGGCCGCCTGGCCGACGTCAACGCCTACGAGGGCATCTCGGTCTTCACGCTGTTCAGCGGGCAACCCGTGGTGGCCGGCGAGGCCGTCGCCAAGGCCAAGGTCACGCCGCTGGCGATCGCCGAGCAGACGATCCACGCGATCGAAGAGCTGGGGCGGACCACCGGCGGTGTGGTGACGGTCGCCGGCTTCCGCCCGTGGACGATCGGCGCGGTCGCGCGCGAGAGCCTCGAGCCGCGGCAGCGCGCCCGGTTCGAGTCGGCGCTGAAGCAGAAGATCGACTGGCTCGGCAGCCGCCTGCTTGCGGTGCGGTTCGCGAGCGCCTCGGACCGCGCGGTGGCCGACGAGTTGCGGGCGCTGCGGCGCGAAGGCGCCGACGCCTTGATCGTCGCGGGGGCCTCGGCGCTCGACCCGCTCGACCCCGTCTTCAGCGCCCTGACGGTGCTCGGCGCCGGCATGGAGCGGCACGGCGTGCCGGCGCATCCGGGAAGCCTGCTGTGGCTGGCCCGGTGGGACGGAGCGCCGGTCCTGGGCATGCCGACGTGCGGCATGTTCTCGCAGGCGACGACGTTCGATCTGGTCCTGCCCCGGCTGCTGGCCGGCGAGGTCATCGGCAACCGCGAGCTGGCCGAGCTCGGACACGGCGGGCTTCTCTCGCGGGAGATGGCCTATCGCTTCCCGCCCTACCGGGCCAACGCCGCGCGCGGGGAGCTCGAATGACGCCGGCCGCGCGCCCGGCCCTCTACAGCGACACCATCCGCGAGCGGTGGCGGCGGCCGCGCTTCCGCGGCGAGCTGGCGGGCGCCACCGGCGTCGCCGAGGACGTCAACCCGCTCTGCGGCGACCGGGTGCGGATGATGGTGCGCGTCGACGACGGCAGCATCGCGGCCGCGCGCTTCGCGGGCGACTCCTGCGCGATCTGCACCGCCTCGGCCGACGTCGTCGCGGAGCTGGTGGAAGGACGGGCGGCGCCGGCGGCGGCGGCGCTCGGAGCCGAGGACGTCCTCGCCGTGCTGCAGGCCGACATCCGGCCGAGCCGCCTGCGCTGTCTCACGCTGCCGATCTCGGTGCTCCAGCAGGCGCTCGGCCGATGAGACTCGACGAGCAGACCCGCCGCGACTTTCCGATCCTCGAGCGGATCGTCAACGGCCATCCGCTCGTCTACCTCGATTCGGCGGCCTCCAGCCAGAAGCCGCGCACGGTGATCGAGGCGATGTCGCAGTACTACGCGCGCAGCCACGCCAACGTCCACCGCTCGATCCACACGCTGGGCGAGGAGGCGACCGAGCTGTACGAGGCCGCGCGCGATCGGGTCCATCGCTTCATCGGTGCCGCCAGCCGCGAGGAGGTCGTGTTCACGCGGGGCACGACCGACGGCATCAATCTGCTGGCCGAAGCGCTGGGGCGAACGCTGGGCCCGGGCGACGAGATCCTCATCACCGAGCTCGAGCATCACTCGAACATCGTCCCCTGGCAGATGGCGGCCCGTGATCGCGGGGCGATCGTCCGCGCGGTTCCGCTGACGCGTGAGGGCCTCCTGGACCTCGACGCCGTCGACCGCCTCCTCGGCCCCCGGACGCGTGTCTTTGCCTTCGCCCACGTGTCGAACGTCCTCGGCACGATCACCCCGGTCGCGCGGCTGGCCGAGCGGGCGCGCCGGGCCGGTGCCGTCACCGTCGTCGACGGGGCTCAGGCGGCGCCTCACCTGCCGCTCGACATGTCCGCGTTGCAGTGCGATTTTTACGTCTTCTCCGCCCATAAGATGCTGGGGCCGACTGGCATCGGCGTGCTGTGGGGACGGCGCGCGGCACTGGAGGCGCTGGAACCGGCGCGGGGCGGCGGGGAGATGATCAAGGAGGTCTGGATCGACCGCGCGCGCTGGAACGACCTGCCGTGGCGCTTCGAGCCCGGCACGCCGCCCATCGCCGAGGCGGTCGGGCTCATGGCCGCCGTCGAATACCTCGAGAAGCTGGGGATGGAGCAGGTGGCCGAGCACGAGCGCACGCTGGCACGGCAGACGGTCGAGCAGCTCGGCGCGATTCCCGGCGTCACGGTGTTCGGGCCGCCGGCCACCGTCGAGCGGGGCGCGGTCGTGGCGTTCGGCGTCGAGGGCCTGCACCCGCACGACGTGGCGGCGCTGCTCGACGAGCAGGGCATCGCCGTGCGCGCCGGTCATCACTGTGCCCAGCCGCTGATGCGCTGGTGCGGCGTGGTCGGCACCGCCCGGGCGAGCTTCTCCGTCTACAGCTCGCCGGAGGAGGTCTCGCTGCTGTCCCACGCCGTGGCCTCGCTGCGCAGCCATCTGTAGGCCATGACGCCGCTGGGTCCGCGCAACCCGTTCGTCTCGCCGCGCTTCGGCCAGATCGCCACGTTCATGCTGCTGCCGGCGGCCGACTCGGCGGACGGTCTCGACGTGGCGCTGCTCGGGATCCCCTACGACGGTGGTACCTCGTATCGCAGCGGCGCCAGGTTCGGACCGCGGGCGGTGCGCGAGCAGTCCTCGCTCATCCGCCCGTGGAACCCGGTGCTGAAGGTGCACCCGTTCGAGCGGCTGCGGGTGGCCGACTGCGGCGACGTCGACGTCGTGCCCATCTCGATCGAGCGCACGCACGAGGCGATCGAGCGGCGCATCGACGCCGTGGTCGCGGCCGGCGCTCGTCCGCTGTCGGTCGGTGGCGATCACTCGGTGACGCTGCCGATCCTGCGATCGCTGGCCCGCCGCCACGGGCCGCTGGCCGTCGTGCACTTCGACGCCCATCCCGACACGTGGGACGAGTACTTCGGCAGCAAGCTCTTCCACGGCACGCCGTTCCGGCGCGCGATCGAGGAGGGGCTGATCGACCCTCGCCGGATGATCCAGGTGGGCATCCGCGGGCCGCTCTACGGGCCGGAGGACTTCGAGTTCCACGATCGGCACGGCATCGACGTGCTGCGCATCGAGCCGATCAAGGAGCAGGGCCTGGCGTGGGCGGCCGGCAAGCTCGCGCGCCTGCGCGGCATGCCGCTCTACTGCTCGTTCGACATCGACGCCGTCGACCCGGCCTACGCGCCGGCGACCGGCACACCGGAAGTCGGCGGCCTCACCTCGTGGGAGGCCCTGGCGCTCGTGCGCTCGCTGGCGGGGACGACCCTGGTCGGCGCCGACGTGGTCGAGGTCTCGCCGCCCTACGACGGCCCCGGGCAGATCACCGCGCTGCTGGCGGCGAACCTCGCCTTCGAGCTGCTCGGCGTCCTGGCGCTCGAGCGATGAGGCGCGGCCTCACGCTCCTCCTGCTCCTGCTGGCGGCGACGCTGGGAGCGGCGACGGCCGCGACGGCGGCGCCCGTCGACACGGTCAAGATCGACGGCGTGATCAGCCCGGTCACGCTGCGGCTGATCGAAGCCGCCCTCGCGCGCGCGCAGAGCGACCACGCCGCCGCGCTCGTGATCCAGCTCGACACGCCCGGCGGGCTGGAGCGCTCGATGCGCGCGATCTGCCAGCGGCTGCTCAACGCCGACGTGCCGGTGATCGTCTACGTCGCCCCCACCGGCGCCCGGGCCGCGTCGGCCGGCGTGTTCATCACGATGGCCGCCCACGTGGCCGCCATGGCGCCCGCCACCAACATCGGCGCCGCCCACCCCGTCGCGCTCAGTGGCGGCGTCGACAAGGAGAGCATGAAGAAGATCGAGAACGACGCCGCCGCGTTCGTCCGCACGATCGCGCGCGAGCGCGGGCGCAACGCCGAGTGGGCCGAGAAGGCCGTGCGCCAGTCGGTCTCGATCACGGAGCGCGAGGCCGTGCAGCTCAAGGTGGTCGATCTCGTCGCCGCCTCGTTGACCGAGCTGCTCGACAAGGTCGACGGCCGCACGGTGAAGATGCCCACCGGCCCGGTGACGCTGCGCACGCGCGGCGCCCCGGTGACGCCGATCGAGATCGGCTTCCGCGACCGGTTCCTGAACGTCATCACCGATCCGAACGTCGCCTACGTGCTGATGATGCTGGGCATGCTCGGACTCTTCTTCGAGCTGTCCAACCCCGGCGTCGTGCTGCCCGGAGTCATCGGCGGCATCTCGCTGATCCTGGCCTTCTTCGCGTTCCAGAGCCTGCCGATCAACTACGCCGGCCTGCTGCTGATCCTGTTAGGCATCGTGCTGATGGTGGCCGAGATCAAGGTGGTGAGCCACGGCGTGCTGGCGGTGGGCGGCATGGTGGCCATGGCCCTGGGCTCGATCATGCTGTTCGATGCGCCCGAGCTGGATTTCCGCGTCTCGGGCTGGGTGATCGCGCCCACGGTGGCGCTCACGGCCGGCATCTTCCTGTTCATGATCGCCGCCGGCGTCCGCGCGCTGGCCTCGCGCTCGGCGGTCGGCGCCCCGGCGCTGCTCGGCCAGGTGGGCATCGCCCGCGGCGCCCTGGCCCCCGAGGGGCAGGTGATGGTGCAAGGCGAGCTGTGGCGGGCGGTGGCCCGGACTCCAGTGGAGGAGGGCTCGCGCGTGCGGGTGGTGGACGTGAATGGCCTGACGCTGACCGTCGAGAAGGCAGGGGAGGGACGCGCCTCATGATCTCCGCCGACTGGCTGCTGCTGATCGTCGTCGTCGTGGTCGTGCTGTTCTTCCTCGGCTCCTTCATCCGCATCGTGCCCGAGTACGAACGGGTCATCATCTTCCGGCTCGGCCGCCGCACCAAGGCCGTCCTCAATCCGGGCGGGACGGGCAACGGGCCCGGGCTGGTCTTGCTGGTGCCGTTCATCGACAAGATCCGCCAGCGGATCAGCTTGCGGACGATCGCCACCGACGTGCCGCCCCAGGACGTCATCACGCGGGACAACGTCTCCATCAAGGTGAATGCGGTCATCTTCTTCCGCGTCATCAACCCCGACCAGGCCTTCCTCTCGGTCGAGGACTACATGTACGCGACCTCGCAGCTGGCCCAGACGACCCTGCGCAGCGTGCTGGGCCAGATGGAGCTCGACGATCTGCTGGCCGCCCGGGACAAGGTCAACCAGCAGCTGCAGCGGATCATCGACGAGCACACCGAGCCGTGGGGCGTGAAGGTCTCGACGGTGGAGGTCAAGCAGATCGACCTGCCCCAAGATATGCAGCGCGCCATGTCCAAGCAGGCCGAAGCCGAGCGCGAACGCCGGGCCAAGGTCATCAACGCCGAGGGCGAGTTCCAGGCCGCCGCCAAGCTCGGCGAGGCCGCCGAGGTGCTGATGCGCTTCCCGGTGGCGGTGCAGCTGCGCTATCTGCAGACGATGCGCGAGATCGCCTCCGAGCGGAACACGACGACGTTCTTTCCGCTGCCGATGGACCTCATCGGGCCGCTCCTCGATCGGTTCGGCGCTGGCGACAGCGCCCGCAAGCCGTGAGCCCGGCTTCGGTTGGCGCGACCGCGCGCGCCATGTAGAATACGAGGGCTTCGCGTTCGGGGGGTTAGCTCAGTTGGGAGAGCGCGGCGTTCGCAACGCCGAGGTCGAGGGTTCGAATCCCTTACCCTCCACCATCTGATACAACGCGCAGTTAGACGACGAGCGGCGGCAGCGGTTGCGCCGGGTTGCGTTTGGGTGCGCGTTCGGTCGCTTCGAGGGCCGGGCCGGTTCGACGGGAACGCGTCGGGCTGACTCGGCCCTCTCGCATTCCGGGTCTCGCGCGAGCGTCTAGGAGGCGCTACAGACGGCAACCGCATAGCGGTGGGGCTCAAGCCTGGAGGACGGATAGCGGCGTCGAGGGGCCGCTGGCCAGGAAGCCGCCTCCGTGCTGCGCTCGCCTTCGCCCAGTTCGAGCAGGGCGAGCCGAGAGCCGCAGCTCCTCCACTACTGCCTCGACACCTGGTTCGGCCTCGGCGCGATCGGCGATGGCGCCAAGGCTATCGACTCTCGCTCAGTCACATCGTAGAGGGCGGACGCGTCCCCCGGCGCCGTACTAGCCGCCGGGGGATGGACCTCGAGACAAGCGTTATGGGCAGGTGGCGCCGCCGTTCGAGTTGGCGGCCGTGCTGTCGCCGCTGCCGCAGAGCATGAACGTACCCGTCGCGCTGCTCGAGTACTTGTAGCTCGTACCGCTGCCCGTCCAGCCGGCCGGCAGCGTCGGCGTGGAGTTCAGGAACGGACCGCCGACCTGGTTCTGCGCGTTCGTCTGCTGCGTGAGCAGCACGGTCGGCAGCGCGCCCGACTGGTTCGTGGCACTCGGGCAGTTCGTGGCGGACGAGCCGTTGTCCGGCAGGCCGCCGCAGAGCGCGGAGTAGATGCTGACGGCCGAGGCGAGGGCCCGCGTGTCGGCCTGCGCCTTGGCGATGCGCGCCCGGGCCTGCACGTTGGCGTAGAGCGGCACGGCGATAGCGGCCAGGATGCCGATGATCGCCACGACAATGAGCAGCTCGATCAGCGTGAAGCCGCGTTGACCGCGTGTCGGAAGCCTCATGTTTCCCTCCCTGGAACAGGTAGTCGGTCGCCAGTCGGACAGCAGAATCAATGCCACGCCGCGCCCCTCAGAAGATTCGCATGCTTGCGTATCGTCGCAAGGCAACGGACCTGACACTGCGCGCCACCAGCAGTGCCGTGAATCGTCACCGACTCCCCGCATGAACCTTTCTGAAGAATTGATGAAGAATTTCTGAACACGATCCCAGTGGTACGGGTCTCAGTTCGGATGCTAGAAATGTTGCGTGGACAACCCAGAGTACGTTGCGGCGATTCGAGACAAGATGAGGTTCGGTCTCTTGCCGACGTCGGCCACCACTCAGATTGTCGCGAGGCGCAGCGGCGGCCAAACGTGCGACGGGTGCGGGCTGAGCTACCGCCTCGGTGGCTCGTAGCGCTGGATCGCGTAGCCGCGCGGCGCGAGGCAGTCGGCGAGGGTGCGCTCGGTCTTCGTGGTCTTGTAGCACTGCACGAGGTCGTTGGCCGCGGCTTGCCGATCGTGGGTCGTGGTCTGGCGTACCATGACCTCCTCGCCGCTCGCCACCTGGAGCCATGCCCCGTGGCCAGCGGCCACCATGCAACCGGCGAAGCGCTCGCCGCGTTCGTTCATGCCGGGCGGCGTCACGCGCTCGCACGCCTCCAGGTCCGATTGATAATTCGGGCCGCCGGCCACGGTGGGAACGCGGACTCCGACCGACGACGAGCAGGCGACGAACAGCAGCATCGCGGCGGCCGTACTCACAACCCGACTCATGGTCGTCATGGGCATGACCCTCCGGGCGCTTCGAGTGGCGTGAAGGCGGCTAGGCGGTGGTCCTGGCGGTCTTCTTGGCGGCGCGGGCGGGACACATCTTGTGGTACCAGACGGTGCCCAGCTTGATGTGATTGCCGTTCTTGCGGATGCGATGCTTGCATTTCGGACAGGTGCCCATCACGACTCCTTTTCGGCCCGCGGCCGGCTCATCGAACGCCGTATTATAGCAGGCACCGCGGAGGGTCTCGGTGACCGACTGCCCGTTCTGTCGCATCGTCGCGCGTCAGAGCCCGGCCGACGTCGTCTACGAGGACGACGCGGTGCTCGCCTTCAAGGACATCTATCCGAAGGCGCCCGTGCACCTGCTGATCGTCCCCAAGCGCCACATCGCCTCGCTGCTCGACGCGAGCGAAGCCGATGTCGACACGCTCGGCCGCTGTGTCCTCGCCGCGCGGCGGCTGGCCGAGACGACCGGCTACGCCGGGAAGGGCTTTCGGCTGAGCGTGAACACCGGGCCCGAGGGGGGACAGGTCGTCTATCACGTCCACTTCCACTTCACCGCCGGCCGGCGGTCGCGCACCGATGTCTAGCTAGGCCTTCGCCTCGAGCGGCAGGCCCGCGTTGACCCACGAGGCGAGGCCGCCCTTGAGCACGCGGACGCGCTTGTAGCCCAGATCCGCCAGCTGGTGCGCCACCCGGGCGCTGGTGAGCTCGTCGGGTCACGTGCAGTAGGCGACGACGAGCCGCGCGCGGTCGATGTCGGGATGCTTGCCGCCGTCACCGAGATCCTTCGACGTCACTCGCAGCGAGCGCGGGATGCGGACGGGACTCCGCTCGTAGGCTGTCGCCTCGCGTGCGTCGAGGATCGCCGGCGGCTCGGTGCCCTCCAGCAGTCGCGCCACCTCGAACGGGCTGATGCGGAAACGGTTGCGCTGCCAGCGCCGCCACAGCACGAACGCGTACCCGGCGAAGGCGACCACCACCAGCATGGCGCCGACCTCGCCCCACGGCAGCCACGGCTGGGTCTTCATCCGGGCGGCGTTCTCCTGGGTGATCCGCATCACGTCGGGAAGCTCCGGCGCCAGCCGGTTCGCCTCCGTGAGCGAGCGCGCCGCGCGCGAGTAGCTGCCGGCGAAGAAGTCGGCCAGGCCGGCGTGCCAGGCGGCGTTGAAGCGGCTCGTTTCGTCCAGTGCAACGGTCGTCCCCGACAGGAAGTCGCGCAGGGCCGCCGATGGAATCACGAAGTTGAAGCCCTGGACCGCGCCGCCCTCGCCCTGCGTCACGAACGTCATGACTCCGACGACGCGGCCGCGGGCGTCGAGCACGGGGCCGCCGCTGCTCCCGGCCTCGGCCGACGCGTCGGTCTGGATGACCGGCTGATTGGCGCGACTCTGCTGGAACCCGGAGATCGCGCCGTGGGTCACCGAGGCCTGCACCCTGGTCGCGGGATTGATGAGCTCGTGGGTCATCACGACGCCGGGGAAACCGACGATCGAGACCCTGTCGCCGATCTTGAGTGCGCTGGAATCGCCCAGCGGCAGTGTCGGCATGTCGGCGGCCTCGACGCGCAGGAGCGCGAGGTCGCGGCCAGACATCGCGACCCCCGAGCCCGGCGCACTGTACTTGGCGATCCGCGCCTCGAACCGAACGCCGTTCTGCAGGATCACCCAGACCTTCGGGTCGAGCTTCACCAGGTCGGCAGGGGTGGCGGCGACCGCCTCGCGAACGAGGCTCTCCTCGACCTCCGGCCGGGCACCGGGCGCCAGACCGCGCCGCGCGAGGACATCGGGCAGGCAGTCGGCGCGAAAGGCCTTCTCGATCAGGTGAGTCGCCAGCCAGCGGCGCGGCGGCTCGTGGGCGACGAACACGACGTGGCCGTTGGTGACCAACCAGCCCCGCGGGCTCAGGAAGAATCCGGTGCCGCTCTCGCGATAGGGCGTCGGCGCGATGGTCTTGTCGACACCGGCGCAGCGCAGCTTGACCTCGCCGGCGACCTCGGCGACGACGATCGCCGCCGCCGGCTTGGAGCGCAGCAGCATTTCCTGTAGCGATCGCTCCTGCGCGCGGGCAGCGGTCGGCAGCAGCAGAAGCACGGCGACCAGCGCGGGGAGCCAGCGACGCATCCCGGGAATTCTAGCGCCGAAGCACGAAAGGCTCCAGGGGGCTGACCCCTGGAGCCTCTCGGCGCTACGGAGCGAAGGTGCTTACTTCAGCTCGGCGATCGCGGCCTCGGCCTTCGCCTTCGCCGTCGACATGTCACCGGCCTTGCACGCGGCCTCGGCCTCCTTGATCAGGGCGACAGCCTTGCTCGAGGAGGGCGCGTTGCCACCGGCCACGCGCGGAGCTTCCTTGTCCTGACCACGCGGGGCCTGCGTGTCCTGGCCGCGCGGAGCCTGGGTGTCCTGA
>VBPC01000138.1 GCA_005887895.1 Candidatus Rokuibacteriota bacterium | reverse complement strand
GTGACACCGAAGATCTCGGCGACGACGGAGACCTTCAGCGCCAGCCCGAACCCGACCTTCATGCCGGCGACGAGGTACGGCAGCGTCGACGGCACCACGATGGCGGTGAACTTGCGGCGCCCGGAGAGGTGATAGACGTCGCCCATCTCGAGCAGTCGGCGGTCGACGGCCGCGACGCCCTCGACGATGTTCGAGGCGACCACCGGCAGCGTGATCATGAGCGTGGTGAAGATCGGCGCCCAGTTCGACAGCCCGAACCAGATGATCGAGATGACGATCCAGACGAAGACCGAGGTCGAGTTGAGGACGGCCAGCAGATCGTGCACCACGCCGCGGGCCAGCGGCGACACGAAGGCCAGCAGTCCAAGCAGCACGGCAATGGCGACGGCGCCGCCGAAGCCGACCGCGATCCGCGCCAGCGAGGCGCCAGTGTGCCGCCAGATCTCGCCGCTCCGGAGCACGTCGCCGAGTCCCTGCACGACCGCCACCGGGGAGGGCAGCACGTACGCACCGTAGCGCACCGACAGCACCCACCAGACGGCGACCAGCGCGGCGGCAACCGCCAGTGTCGGCAGGTGGGATCTCGTGAGCCACGTTCGCATCCCAACGAGAGTACCGCTTCGAGCGCGGGCTTTGCCCGCGCAATCCTGGTCTGGGGAGGGACTGTCGGATATATCGGGAGATCGCGGAGCGCCCCGGCGGAGCCGGGGCGCTCCGAACAGCTGGGGGCTTGGGGGCCATGTCGGGGCCCCCATGTCAATGGTGGAAGAACTCTTTCCGGACGCGGTCGGCGTTGTCCCAGAGGTCGGACTTGAGGAAGCCGAACTCCTTGTTGATCTTGAGCTGGGCGATGAGCGTGTCGACCTGCTCGTCGGGCAGGCCGGACAGCATCTTGACGGTTTCCTTGTAGGCGACCTTGATGACGTCCGGCGGCAGCTTGGTGACGTCCGCCACGATCTCCATCGCGCGCTCCGGCTTGTTGTACCAGACGTCGACGGCGTCCTTCTGCGCGTCGTTGAGATCGCGGGCGATCGCCGGGTTCTTCGCCAGGAACTCGTTGTGCACGAGGTAGCAGACGTGGACCGGAAAGCCGCTCGGCCGCCCGGTGGCCTTGCGCCAGAGCTCGATCTGCTTGACCAGGTACGTTCCCTGGCCGCGCAGCACGACCTGGTCGGTGATCGGCTGCCAGGCGACGATCGCGTCCACGTCGCCCTTGCCCAGCAGGGTCACCATGTCGGGCGGTGCGGTGGCGGTGACGATCTGCGTGTCCTTCTGGAGGTCGAAGCCGTAGCCCTTGAGCGTGAGGGCGCGGATATCGAAGAAGGTCGACGTCCCGACCACGGCGGCGACCTTGCGGCCCTTGAGGTCCTCCACCTTCGTGAGGCCGGCGCCCGGGCGGGCGACGATGGCCCCCAGCACGGCGGTGGCGACGCCGGTGACCTTGAGCGGCGCGCCGTCCTCGAACGCCTTGGCGGCGAGCGCGAACGACATGTCGATCGCGTCGACGTTCTTGCTGGTGAGCTGGTTCAGCAGCGGCACCGGCGAGCCGGGAACGACGGAGTACTCCGCCTGCCAGCCGCGCTTGCCGAGCAGGTCCTCCTTGTGAATGATCTCGGTCGCCGCCCAGCCGAGCTGCAGGTAGGCGAGGCGCACCTTGCCCTTGCCCTGCGCGGGCAGCGCGACGGGCGCGCTGACGGCGGCGATGGCACCGGCGGCCGCCCAGCGCTTGAGGAAGTCGCGGCGGGAGAGCCCCATCCGCGCCCGCCTAGACCTTCGGCACGCTGCGCAGCGCTTCCTCGACCTTGGCCGTCGGATACTCGTAGTCCTGCAGCTTGCCGGCCAGGAACGCCTCGTAGGCGCCGAGATCGAAGTGGCCGTGCCCGGAGAGATTGAACAGGATCGTGCGCTGCTTGCCTTCCTTCTTGGCCCGCTGGGCCTCGTCGATCACGATCCGGATCGCGTGGGCCGACTCCGGCGCCGGGATGATGCCCTCGCTGCGGGCGAACTGCATTGCCGCCTGGAAGGTGGCGAGCTGCGGCACCGCGGTCGCCTCGATCACGCCCTCGTCGTAGAGCTTGCACACCAGCGGCGCCATGCCGTGGTAGCGCAGTCCGCCGGCGTGCAGCGGCGCCGGGATGAACGTGTGGCCGAGCGTGTGCATCTTGACCAGCGGCGTGAGGCCCACGGTGTCGCCGAAATCGTAGACGTACTTGCCCTTGGTGAGACTGGGGCAGGCCGACGGCTCCACCGCGATGATGCGGACCTTCTTGTTCCTGCCGGTGAGCTTGTCGGCCGCGAACGGGAACGACAGGCCGGCGAAGTTCGAGCCGCCGCCGGCGCAGCCGATGACGATGTCGGCGGCCTCGTCGGCCTTCTCGAGCTGCTTCTTGGCCTCGAGGCCGATCACCGTCTGGTGCATCAGCACGTGGTTCAGCACGCTGCCCAGCGAGTACTTGGTGTCGTCGCGGGTGGCGGCGTCCTCGACGGCCTCGCTGATGGCGATGCCGAGCGAGCCCGGCGAGTTCGGATCCTGCTCGAGCACCTTCTTGCCCGACTGCGTGTCGGGGCTCGGGCTGGCCACGACCTGCGCGCCCCAGGTCTCCATCATGATCCGGCGGTAGGGCTTCTGCTGGTACGACACCTTGACCATGTAGACCTTGCACTGCAGCCCGAACATCTGGCACGCGAGCGCGAGCGCCGAGCCCCACTGGCCGGCGCCCGTCTCGGTGGACAGGCGCGTGACCTTTTCCTTCTTGTTGTAGTAGGCCTGCGCGACGGCGGTGTTGGGCTTGTGGCTGCCGGCCGGGCTGACGCCCTCGTACTTGTAATAGATGTGGGCCGACGTGCCGAGCGCTTTCTCGAGCCGCCGCGCGCGATACAGCGGCGAGGGGCGCCACAGCCGGTAGACGTCGCGGATCTCGTCGGGGATCTCGATCCAGCGCTCGCGGCTGACCTCCTGCTTGATCAGCTCCATCGGGAAGAGCGGCGCCAGATCCGGGGGGCCGATCGGGTTCTTCGTCCCCGGATGGAGCACCGGCGGCGCCGGCGTCTTGAAGTCGGCCTGGATGTTGTACCACTTGGTGGGAATGTCCTTCTCGTCGAGCATGAACTTCGTGCGACTGCGGTCCACCTTGGCTGCCATGCCGGCCTCCTTCGAGAATCGCTGAGGCAGGCACCTTAGCGAGCCGGCCCCGGCCTGTCAATGCGGGCGAGTGCCCAGCAGCACCGGCTGGAAGAACCGCCCGTCCACGCGCTGAACGTCCTCGAAGCCGGCGGCTCGCATGAGCGCCGCCACTCGATCGGGCGCGAGGGCGAGATAACTGGTCTCGAGGACCTGAACGCGATCCGGCGTCGCCACGGTGATTTCCAGCGCGAGATCGTAGCGCGGGCCGCGCCAGGTCCAGATCTGCCGCAGGTGGTAGCGACGGCCGTCCCAGAACCGCTCGCCATAGGGCCGCACCTCGACCGTCCCTGCCGGCCGCGGCGGGCCGTGATCGCGCACGGAGACCAGGCAGCCGCCGCCGGCGCGGGCACAGCGCCAGCACTCGGCCAGCGCCGTCGCCACGTCCGCCTCGCTCTCGACGTGCGGGAGGGCGTTGTCCGCCAGGAGCACCACGTCGACGCTGCTCGAGCGCGCGGCCAGCGCCCGGAAGTCGGCCACGAGACACGGAAGGCGTAGGCCGCGCCGGGTCGCTTCGACGCGCGCGCGCTGCACGGCGGGGTAGGAGAGGTCGGAGCCCGTGACCTGGAACCCGCCCGCCAGCAGGCCCAGGGCCTGGGTGCCGATGCCGACGGCGCCGTCGAGCACGACGCGGGCGCCGGAACCCCAGCGCTCGCGGATGAGCGCGGCCAGCGCCGCGCCCTGCCGGGCGACGCTGGCGTCCCAGTCCTCGTAGATCAGGTGGTAGAGGGGCGCCAGCTCGTCGTAGAACGCCCGGACCGCCATCGGGGTCACTTGTACGGTCCCCGCCGCGGCCGCGCCATAGTTGACAGAGGCCAGGAATATCGTTGACGATGGCAACCATTGTGACCCGGCCGTCCGTCAGCCCCCTCGAGCCGCGGATCGCCGCCGTCCGGCGGTTCAACCGCTTCTACACGAGGCAGATCGGCGTGCTCGGCGAGGGCTACCTCGACAGCCCGTTCTCGCTGACCGAGGTGCGGGTGCTGTACGAGCTGGCCCATCGCGACACGCCGACGGCGGCCGCGCTGGCCGGCGACCTGGGCCTCGACACCGGCTATCTCAGCCGCATCCTGCGCCGCTTCGAGCAGCGCGGCTTCCTGCAGCGCGTCCGCTCGAAGGCGGACGGCCGCCAGGCGCTGCTGTCGCTGACCGCGCGCGGGCACCGGGCGTTCGCCCCGCTCCACGCCCGCTCGCGCGAGCGGATCGCCGCCATGCTGACGCGGTTGCCGGTGGCCCGGCAGCAGCGGCTGATGGAGGCGCTCCACACGGTCGAGGAGCTGCTCGGCCTGCCGGCCGATCGCCCCAGCCCCTACCTGCTGCGCGCCCATCAGCCGGGCGACATGGGCTGGGTCGTGCACCGGCACGCGGTGCTCTACGCCGAGGAGTACGGCTGGGACGAGCAGTTCGAGGCGCTCGTCGCCGGGGTCGTCGCGGACTTCCTGCGGACGTTCGATGCCCGGCGCGAGCACTGCTGGATCGCCGAGAAGGACGGCGAGCCGCTGGGCTCGGTCTTCGTCGTCGCGCGCGGCAAGACGGTTGCCCAGCTCCGTCTGCTGCTGGTCGAGCCGAAGGCGCGCGGGCTCGGTCTCGGGGCGCGGCTGGTCGACGAGTGCGTGCGCTTCGCCCGCCGGGCCGGCTACCGCAAGCTCACGCTGTGGACCAACAGCGTGCTCGTCGCCGCCCGGCGGATCTACGAGGCGGCCGGCTTCCGGCTCGTGCGCTCCGAGGCGCACCACAGCTTCGGCCACGACCTGGTCGGCGAAACATGGACGCTCGACCTCTGAGCGCGGCGGCGGCGGCGGCGATCACCGGCGTCCAGGTCGGCGCCTCGATCGTGGCCACCCGCTTCGTCGTCGAGCAGAGCGCGCCGGCGTCGCTGGCGCTGCTGCGCTACGCCATCGGCTTGCTCTGCCTGCTTCCGGTCGTGCTGCTGGCCGGCCCGCGGCCGCGGTTCGCGCCGCGCGACGTGCTGCCGATCGCGCTGCTCGGCATCGCGCAATTCGGCGTGCTCATCATGCTCCTGAACTACGCGCTGCGCGTCGTCCCCTCGGCCCGGGCGGCGCTGATCTTCGCGACGTTCCCGCTACTCACGATGCTGGTGGCCGCCGCGCTCGGCGCCGAGCGCCTCACCGCCGCCAAGGTCCTGGGGGTGGTGGTGACGCTGGCCGGCGTGGGGTGTGCGCTGGGGGAGCGCGCGCTCGCGCGGGGCGGGACCGGGCGGGCGTGGGTCGGCGAGCTCGTCGTGTTCCTGAGCGCGCTGATCGGCGCGGTGTGCAGCGTGCTCTATCGGCCCTACCTGCGCCGGTACCGCGCGCTGCCCGTGAGCGCGTTCGCCATGCTGGCGTCCGTCGCGTTTCTCGCCGTGCCGGCCGCCGGCGAGGGCTTCTTCGGGGCGCTGCCGCGTTTCACCGGCGCCGGCTGGCTGGCCGTGCTGCTCATCGGCCTCGGCAGCGGCGGCGGCTACTATCTCTGGCTGTGGGCGCTCGATCACGCCTCGCCCACGGAGGTCACCGTGTTCCTCGCGCTGAGCCCGATCACCGCCACGCTGCTCGGCGGGGCGCTGCTCGGCGAAGCGGTGTCGAGGCTGATCTGGCTGGGCGTGGCGCTCGTGACCCTCGGGCTGGCGCTTGCGACTGCCGGAATTGGGGGCCCCGAGACGGCCCCCAAACCCCCAACGCTCGGGGCGCCCCGGCGGAGCCGGGGCGTCCCTCGATGCTAGACTGTCACCATATGCCACGGCCCTTGACGCTCCCGCGTCTGGACGGAACGCTCGCCTCGTACACGCTGTCCGGTCGCGCGCCGGTCACGGCGCCGCCGGGGCCGATCACGGGCCGCATCGGCATGGCGGCCGTGCACGTCGTGGCCGATCCGCGCGCCCGTATCAACCCGACGCTCGACGTCGCGGTCGACTGGGAGGCGACGCTCGCGTATCGCCGCTACCTCTGGGGCCTCGGCCTGGCCGTCGCCGAGGCGATGGACACCGCGCAGCGCGGGATGGGGCTGCCGTGGACGTCGGCCCGCGAGCTCATCGAGCGCAGCGTGGCCGAGGCGGAGGGCGTCGGCGGCGCCATGCTCGCCTCGGGCGCCGGCACCGATCATCTCGAGCCGGGTCCGCGCGTCACGCTCGCCGACGTCGAGGCCGCCTACGAGGAGCAGTGCGCCTGGATCGAGGGCTGCGGCGGCCGCCTCATCCTGATGGCCTCGCGCGCGCTGGCCGCCTGCGCCAAGTCGCCGGACGACTACGTGAAGGTCTACGGTCGCATCCTGTCCCAGGTGCGGGAGCCCGTCATCATCCACTGGCTCGGTGAGATGTTCGACCCCGCGCTGGCCGGCTACTGGGGCTCGGCCGATCGCGAGCGCCAGACCGAGACGCTGCTGGCAATCGTGGGCGAATACGCGGCGAAGATCGACGGCGTGAAGATCTCGCTGCTCGACCAGCGTCGCGAGATCGCGATGCGCCGGCGCTTCCCCGCCTCGGTGCGCATGTACACCGGCGACGACTTCGATTACCCGACGACGATCCGCGGCGACGGCGAGCGCCACTCCGACGCGCTGCTCGGCATCTTCGACGTCATCGCGCCGGCCGCCGCGGCCGCGCTCAAGGCGCTCGATCGTGGCGACCTGGCGACCTACGAGCGCGTGCTGGCGCCCACGCTGACGCTCTCGCGCCACGTCTTCGGCGATCCCACGCGCTTCTACAAGACCGGCGTCGTCTTCGCGGCCTACCTGAACGGCCACCAGTCGCACTTCCGGATGGTCGGGGGCCTCGAGAGCGCGCGCTCGGTCGTGCACCTGAGCGAGCAGTTCCGCCTGATGGACGCCGCCGGCCTGCTGGCCGACCCCGAGCTGGCGGCCGCGCGGATGCGCCGCGTGCTGGCGGTCGCCGGCATCGAGTAGGGGTCGGCCGCTACAGCATGTCGCGGAACGGCAGCGCCAGCGCCTCGAGCAAACGGGTCTCGAGGCCGCTCTCGGCGGCCGCCACGGAGGGCAGCGTCTCGACGACCGGCGGATCGGAGCCGAGGTTCGCGACGACGATGGCGAGCAACGGCGCGCCGCTGACGGCGAACACGCCGGCCAGCGCGCGCCGGCGGGTCAGGCGGGAACGGCGCTCACGCAGAGCGACGGTCGACACGGCGGCGGCGGGCCCGGCCGGCGATTCCCAGGTCCTGCGCGGTCTCGCGAACGACCTTGGTCGCCTCCTCGATGAGAGGCGCCGCGGCGATCAGCGTCGCGGCCAGCCGGACGGCGCCCCGTCGGGCGCGCTCGTGCCCGGCCCGCAAGACCGCGCGCTCGAGCAGGAGCGTCTGGCGGAACAGGATCTCCCACTCCTCGTAGGGCACCTCGAGACGGTGCAGGCGATCCTGCAGCTCGCCGATCGCCGCGATGGCGGCCGCCCGCCGGCCGGCGGCCAGCTCGCGCCAGATGGTGCGGGTCCGGTCTTCGAACTCGTTGGCCTGCTTGTCCCAGGTGAGATAGGCCCTGGTCACGGTGAGCTGCTCGGCCAGCACGGCCCGGACGTGGGCGGCCTGCAGCGCGCGCCCGCTGATGACGAGGTCCGAGGGGTGCAGCAGCACTTCGACGTCGGCCCCGGCCAGCGTCGTCAGCTCGTTGGCCGCCATCCGGCCGACCGCGCGGCGCGCGAACAGCATGAGGATCTTGGTCGGAAGCCGCAGCATCCAGCTCGCGCGCCAGCGCTCGGTCGGCACGCCGCCGGCCTTCAGCGCGTTCTGGATGTCGTCGACGACCGAGCGATAGTCGGCCGGCTCGATCATGATCGGCACGTGCTGCATGTCCCACCGGCGCGCCAGGTTGCGGATCTTCAAGACCGGCGCGAACACCGTCATGACGAGCAGCGTGAGGGCCAGGCCGGCGGTGTAGGGATAGCCGCGCAGGACCGTCCGCGTGATGGCGGCGGCGCCTGGCGATGCGGATCCAGCCTCGGTCGACCCAGTCCGGCAGGGTGACGAAGGCGAGCAGGAAGGTCGCCGCGCCCGGCACCGCGATGCCGACCAGCGCCGCCAGCCACAGCACCGAGCCGAACGCCGCGATCGAGAGATAGATCTGGCGGTCCTCGGGCACGCGGCCGAACAGCATGACGGTGGCCCAGCCGAACGCGGTGTTCAGGAGCTTGCCGGCCGAGCGCGCCAGCAGCGCGAGGAGCCCTTGCACGAGCGCCATGCCGAGGGCCCAGTGCAAGGCATGGGCCGCGAGCCCGCAGTCGCGGTGTAGGTCTTACACCACGCCGCGCTCGGCAATCTCGCCGACGACCCGGACGCGGACGCGGAGCGAGTTGCCGGGCAGGTACGCCAGCGGCAGATCCTCGACGTCGACGACCTGCAGCCCGGCGGCGTCGGCGCCGGCCTCGACCGCCCGCCGCTCGGCCAGCCGGCGCGCGGTGGCGATGGCCTCCTCGCGCGACAGGTTCTGGAAGATCTGATCGACCTCGCCGCTGACCTGGGCGATGGCAGCGCCGACCGCGTTGGCGACGGCTTGATGGCGAACGTGGACGACGTCGGAGACGCCGGGCAGCCGCTCGGGCACCAGGAAGCAGCCGCCGCCGACCGCCACCAGCGGCTCCTCGCGGGCGTCGGTCTTCATCCGATCCACGCCCTCCTCGATCGTGGCGTGCATGCGGGCCAGCGCGGCCTTGACGAGATCGCCGGGCAGGTCGGCCACGCGGCGGCGGTCACCGAGGTCCACGAGGCCGGCGGCGGCCCACGAGCGAGCCGCCGCCGAGGCCGAGCGAGAGCAGATCCGGCATGCGGAAGAGCGTGCGCACGCCACCGACCTCGACGACGTTGTTCGCCTCGCGCGGAAACCCGTGCCGGAGGCTGCCGATGTCCGTCGTGGTGCCGCCCACGTCGATGACGATCGCGTCGGCGAGCCCGGACAGGAAGGCGGCGCCGCGCATGCTGTTGGTCGGGCCGGAGGCGAAGCTGTAGACGGGGAACGCCTCGGCCATCGACGCCAGCATCACGGTGCCGTCGTTCTGGGTGAGGTAGAGCGGCGCCGTGAGGCCGCTGGCCTGGAGGGCGTCGGTGAACGCCCGCGTCGTGCGACGGGCGAGGTCGATCAGCGCCGCGTTGAGCAGCGCCGCGTTCTCCCGCTCGAGCAGGCCGATGCGGCCGAGGTGATGCGAGAGCGTGACGGCGACGTCCGGGCATTCCGCCTTCACGATCGCCGCCGCCCGCTCCTCGCACTCGGCGTTGAGCGGCGAGAACACGGAGGCGATGGCGACCGACGTCAGGCCGGCGGCGCGGATGCGCCGGGCGCCCTCCCGCATGCCGCGCTCGTCGAACGGCACGATCGGCCGGCCGTCGTATTCGTGACCGCCCTCCAGCATGAGGACCTCCGCCCGCACCAGCGCGGCGAGGTCGGCCGGCCAGTCGACGAACGGCGGCAGCGAGGCGCCGCTCGGCAGTCCGATGCGCACCGCCGCCACCCGCGTGAGGTCGCGGCGCTGCACGACCGCGTTCGTGAAGTGCGTGGTCCCGATCATGACGGCGCTCACGCCGCCGGAGGCCGGCGCCTCGCGCAGGAGATCGCGCAGGCCGGTCGTGATCCCGGTGGTGACGTCCGCCGTCGTGGGCGTCTTCACGGCGTGGACGACCCGGGTGCCGTCGAGCAGGACGGCGTCGGTGTTCGTGCCGCCGACGTCTATTCCTATTCGCCGTCGGAGCGCCTTCGCCGGGCTCCGGCGCTCGACGGTCGGGCGTCGATCGCGGGTCGGCCTGGCCGGGCTCCGGCGCTCGACGGTCGGGCGTCGATCGCGGGTCGGCCTGGTCGGGCTCCGGCGCTCGACGGTCGGGCGTCGGACGCGCTTCATGCGAAGACCGACACGAAGTCGAGGTCGTAGCCGAAGGCGCGGGGGCCGACGTGCTCGAGGCCCTTGGGCGTGAGGAGGACGGGCGGCGCCGGCAGCGCGACCACGCTGACGCGCTGGCCGTAGCGCAGCGTCTCGGTGCCGATGGCATCGCCGGAGACGGTGTCCATGACGCAGATCAGGTCGGGCGTGGTCACGCGCGGCACGCCGTCGAGCCAGCCGACGGCGAATTCGTTCTGGAAGGCGAGCTCGAAGACACGGCCGCGGAAGTCGCCGAGCCCGTCGAGCGTTGCCCGGCCGCGTAGGAAGCCCTCGGTGGCGCGGCGGGCGACGTCGGCGAGCTTGCCCCTGAAGATCAACCGCCCGTGCTCGGCGTCCACCACCGCGTCGATCGGATCGCGGTGGGCCCGGCGCGCGGCCTGCACGGTGCGGCCGATGCGGATCGCCTTGCTGGTGGAGCCGAGGATCGCGCACTCCTTCACTTCTTTCCCGGTGCGGGGCGCCTTGCAGGTGGCGGCGATGGAACCGACGGCGACGCAGGCGGTGCGCGAGAGGCGCTCCATCCACTTCCACGACGCGGCGCGGGCGACCACCACGGCGTTCTCGCGCACGTCGACCAGCGTGAGCGGGTACATCGGCAGATCGTGGATGGCGAACGAGGTCATCTGCGCCTCGGGGAAGGCGCGGCCCATGCAGTCGGCATCCACCACCGGGCGATCGAGGAGGGCGGCGGCCATGAACGGCTGGATGGCGTTGCCGCCGCCGATCTCCAGCGACATGATCGCGCAGAAGCGCCGCCCGAGGCGGCGACGAGGTCGTCGTCGGCGAGATCGAGCGGATCCATCAGCGACACGATCGCGCCCTCGCGGTAGAGCGCGCGCATGTTCAGGAGCGCCAGGTAGGGACTGCCGCCGCCGCCGGTGCCGAGGATCCAGGCGCCGATCGCCAGCGATTCGATCTCCTCGGCGGAGACGGGGCGGAGCGAGGCCATCGGAGGCGTATGTTATCCTGCCGCCGCGGAGGCTGCCATGAAGACCACCCGCGCGCGGCTGGGCCTGCTCGGAATCGCGCTCCTCCTCACGATCCTGCCCGCCTCGGCCGCCGCCTTCGAGCGTGTCGGCGACAAGAAGATCCTCGTGTTCGCGGGACGCCAGGAAGTGCCGACGATCGACCCCAGCATCAAGTACGACTGGTCGATCCGGATGATGCAGCAGGCGCTCTACGACGGCCTCGCGAAGTACGTCGGCAACCCGCCCGAGATCGTGCCGTGGCTGGCCGAGCGATGGGAGGTCTCGCCCGACGGCCGGACGTGGACCTTCCACCTCGCGAAGAACGCGCGCTTCACCAACGGCGACCCGGTGACGGCGGACGCGGTGCGGTGGTCGTTCGCGCGCACGCTCAAGCTCAACCAGGGGCCGGCCTGGATGCTGTCCGACTTCCTCAAGGAGGACGGCGTCAAGGTGGTCAACGACTCGACCCTCCAGCTCAACCTCACGCAGCCCTACGCGCCGCTGCTCTCGTTCGTGCCGTGGTGGTACGTGATGAACCCCAAGGAGGTTCTCGCCCACGAGCAGAACGGCGACCTCGGCCAGAAGTGGCTCACCGAGAACGCCGCCGGCAGCGGCCCGTTCCGCATCAAGCGCTGGCAGCAGGGCGTGCTGTACGAGATCGAGGCGGTCGAGAACTACTGGAAGGGCTGGCCGTCGAAGGACCACGTGGGCGGCGTGATCCTCAAGATCGTGCGGGAGGCGGCGGCCCAGCGGGCGGCGCTGCTGCGCGGCGAGGCCGACATCGTCGAGGGTCTCACCGCCGACGACTACGACCAGGTGGTCAAGACGCCCGGCGTGGTGGTACCGAACTTCCCCGGCATGACGACGTTCGGCATCAAGATGAACACGCAGAAGGCGCCGACCAGCGACGCCAACCTGCGCAAGGCCGTCGCCCATGCCTTCGACTACGACGCGCTGCTGAAGATCTACAACGCCCAGGCCGTGCTCGAGACGAGCCCGTTCCCCAACGCGACGAAGGGCCACGTCGCGGTGGCCGGCATGCCGCGACAGGACCTGGCCAAGGCCAGGGAGTTCCTGGGCAAGAGCGCGTACCCGACCGGCGGCGTCGAGCTCGAGTACGTCTACGTCCAGGGCCTCGAGGAAGAGCGCAAGATGGGGCTCGTCCTCATCGACAACCTCGGCAAGCTCAACATCAAGGTCAGGGTCGTGCCGCTCACGTGGCCGAACATGGTGGCGCGCGGCAGCAAGGTCGAATCCTCACCGGACCTCATGGCCGTCTTCGCCACGCCGGTCTCGACGGATCCCGACGCGGTCGCCTACCAGTACCACAAGAGCTCGTGGGGCAAGTACTACGGCTCGTCCTTCTACAGCAACGCCGACGTGTGGGGGCTCATCGAGCGCGCGCGCATGCTGGGCAAGTGGGAGGAGCGGGCGCCGCTCTACGCCGACATCCAGAAGCGCATCGTCGCCGACGTGCCGGAGATCTTCGGCATGCTGGCCAACCGCCGCTGGGGCATGCGCGATCACGTGAGAGGCTTCGTGTTCAGCCCGGTCCGCTTCACCGGCGAGGTCGATCTCTACCCGCTGGCGATCGTCGCCAGGTAGCGGGGCCGGCCTCGCCGGTGGCTGGCGCGCTGCTAGCCCTTGTCGAGGACGACGTCCCACACGACGATGAGGGACTCCGGCTCGAGGTCGCGCGTCGGCGGCAGCACCTTCGCGATCACGCCCTGGCGGTTCGCCCGGATGTTCTGCAGCAGAAGGTCCTTGTCGTTGAGGGACTCACCCGGAAAATACATCTGGGTGATCACGCGATTGACCCGGCCGGTCACCTCGAAGTGAAGGTGGGGCGGCCGCATCCAGGTGGGAGTCGCCGGATAGGCGCCTGGCTTGATGGTCTTGAAGCGGTACCGACCTTCCGTGTCGGTCGTCTGGACGGCGAAGCCGTTGAAGTTGGGATCGAGCGGAGCCGGATTCGTGTCGCTCGGATGACTGTAGCGCCCGTGCGTGTTGGCCTGCCAGAGCTCGACCCGGGCGTTCCGCACCGGCTGCCCTTCGACGCTCAGGACCCGCCCCATCACGTGGATGAGCTGTCCCGCGGCCCGTCCCGGTCGGCCGGCGAGGGTCGTGAGATCGGCGCCCGGATCCGCGGGTCTCAGGACGGGATAGAACGGCCCCAGGATCTCTCCGGGCGTTCGCTCGAGCGCCTGGGCGAGGACTGGTGCCACACCGCGGGCGAGGGAAAGGGCGCCGGTCGCCGCCGCCACACCAAGAAGGTGTCGGCGCGAAATGTCGAGACGACCCATATCGGCCTCCTTGCCAGGACGTGTCTGTCGCGAGGCCTGGACTGTAAGCCACTGCGTTGGCGTCGGCAATGACCCAGTACGTCCTGAGCCGCGTGGCCTTCCTGGGTCTGATGCTGTTCGGGCTCCTCGGCCTGACGTTTGCGATCTCCCACGTGATGCCGGGCGACCCGGCCCGGCTGGCTGCCGGGCCCGACGCCAACCAGGCCATGGTCGACACGCTGCGCGCCAAGTACGGGCTCGACCGACCGCTCGGCGTGCAGTTCGCGCGCTATCTCGGCGGCGTGGTGCGCGGCGACCTCGGGGAGTCCCTGCGCAGCCGCAACGCCGTGCTCGACGATCTCGTCCGCTACTTCCCGAACACGTTCGAGCTGGTGACGCTGGCCCTGCTGCTGGCCGTCGCGCTCGGCGTGCCGCTCGGGATGCTGTCGGCCGTCTACAAGGACACCTGGATCGATCACTGGACGCGCATCGTCTCCGTCTCCGGCGTGGCGCTGCCGGCGTTCTGGCTGGGCCTCATGCTCCAGCTCCTGCTGGCGTTGCACTTCGGCTGGCTGCCGCTGGGCGGCCGACTGGGCCTGACGGCGTCGCCGCCGGCGCCGATCACCCATCTCCTCTTCGCGGATGCGCTGCTCCGCGGCGAGTGGCGGACGCTCGGCGACGCGCTCGCCCACGCGGTGCTGCCGGTCGTCACGCTCTGCTTCCCGGCGCTGGCCTCGATCCTGCGCGTGAATCGCGCGGAGATGCTGGAGACGCTGACCCAGGACTACATCACCACCGCCCGCGCCCACGGCTTTTCCGGCTTCCGCGTCGTCACACGATACGCGCTGCGCAACGCGATGATCCCGACGCTGTCGATGATCGGCCTCCGCTACGGCTGGATGCTGGGCGGGACGATCCTGGTCGAGACGGTGTTCGACTGGCCGGGCATCGGCCTCTACGCCGTCAACGCCGCCGTGTCGTCGGACTTCCAGCCGATCATGGGCGTGACGCTGCTGATCGGCCTCAACTTCATGCTCGCCAACCTGCTGGTCGACCTGGCCTACGGCTGGCTCGATCCCCGTGTGCGTCGGCGGAGCCCCGCGTGAGCGCAGCCGCCCCGGTCGCCGGAGCGCCGGCGTTGCGTCCGGTGAGGCCGACGTGAGCGCGCGCGTGCTCTCGCTGGAGGGCGCCGAGCCGCACGCGGGCGGCGCCAGCGAGTGGCGGCGCTACGGCCGGGCCTACGCGCGCAGCGCGTCGTCGATGGCGGGGCTGGTGATCGTCGCCGCCTTCCTCGTCGTCGCCGCGGTGGGGCCGTGGATCGTGCCGTATCCCGACGACGCGCGCGGCGCCGTCCACCTCGATCAGAAGCTGCGGCCGCCGGGCGCGGCGCACTGGTTCGGCACCGACGAGGTCGGCAACGACGTCTACACGCGGGTCGTGCTCGGCGCCCGCGTGTCGCTGCAGATCGGCCTCATCATCACCGTGGTGGCCGCGCTGATCGGCGTGCCGCTCGGGATCGTGGCGGGCTACGTCGGCGGCATCGCCGGCGAGGCGATCATGCGCGTGACCGACGTGTTCCTCTCGGTGCCGGCGCTGATCCTGGCGCTGGCCGTCGTCGGCGCGCTGGGGCCCGGCATCGTCAACGCGATGCTGGCGCTGTCGCTCGTGTGGTGGCCGGGCTACGTGCGGCTCGTGCAGAGCAAGACCCTGGCCCTGGCCCAGGAGACCTACGTCGAGGCCGCCCGCGCCGGTGGCGCCGGGCGGGCGCGCATCGTGTTCCTGCACATCCTGCCCAACTGCGTGTCGCCGATCGTGGTCAAGGCCAGCATGGACATGGGGACGGCGATCCTGGCCGCCGCCGGTCTCGGCTTCATCGGGCTCGGCGCCCAGCCGCCGTACCCCGAGTGGGGGGCGATGATCAGCTACGGGCGCAACTACCTGCCGACCTGGTGGTGGTACTCGGCCTTCCCGGGCGTCGCGATCTACCTGACCGTGCTCGGCTTCAACCTCGTCGGCGACGGCCTGCGCGACCTGCTCGATCCCAAGAGCCGCGGCTGACCGCGCGCGGCGGGGCTTCCCGACGGGCGGACAATGGGCTCGCGGCGCGCTCCTAGCGGATGTCGGCTGCCTCCGGGTCCTCGAAATCCGCCGGGCTCGCGGGCCGGAAGATCAGGTCGATCGCGAGCCACAGCGCCTTCGAGACGGGATAGAACAGGATCGCCGTCGCCACCATCTGGACCGCCCCGCCCCACCCCAGCAGCGACCACGCCGGATCCGGCCAGGTGGCGAGGAGCACGACGAGAACGAGGACGGCGAAGAGCGTCTCGGTGACGATGAAGTTCAGCAGGAAGGCGCCGAGCCAGTAGTCCTCGCGCTCGTCGCGCTCGAACGACAGTCCGCACGCCGGGCAGCGCCGGTGCAACGCGAACCAGGTGCGGAACATCCTCGCCCGGCCGCAGTTGGGGCAGCGCAGCGCCGCGGCGCGCGCGAGCAGCCTCAGCGCGCCGGCGCGTGACTCGGGCTCGGCCCGGGCGGAGGCCAGGCTCAGCGCTCCGGCCGGGGCAACGCGGTGTAGAGGCTGCGCTGGACGCCGACATAGCCCCGCGCGAGGACGCGCAGGTGCGACCGCAGCCGGCGATGGGTGGCGGGCAGGTGATGGAACGGAATGCTCGGGTAGAGATGGTGCTCGGCGTGGTAGGGCAGGTTCCACATCAGGAAGCGCACCGGCCAGATCGACAGCGTGGTCGTCTGCGCCGCGCGTCGCCCGGGCCGGCGCCAGGGGGCGCCGGCCGGAGCGACGACGGTCGTGGCCGGTCTCACCCGGCGCGCTGGGCGCCGGCGGCCGCGTCGGCCTTCGCGAAGTGCTCCTCGGTGAATCCGTAGAGGCGCGCGCCGCCCAGCAGGATCGGCGCGGCGATCTCGCGGGGGACGTTCTTGAGCAGATTTTCGGCCACGTGGGGGAAGTTCGAGTCGAAGTGCGGGTAATCGGTCGAGATGCACATCCGGTCGGCGCCGATGAGCCCGGCGGTCGCCTCGATCTCCGGCTCGCTGCCCTCGACGGCGGCCCAGCAGTTGCGCCGGAAATACTCGCGCGGCATCAGCGTCAGGTACGGCGCGTGCGAGTCGCGGTACTGCGGATAGTCCCACTCGATGCGCGAGAGCAGGCCCGGCACCCAGGAGTTCTGGGCCTCCAGGAAGCCGACCCGCAGCCGGGGATGGAACTCGAAGACGCCGCCGATGATCATCGCGATCATCGCCTGCTGCATCTCGATCCAGTGACTGGCCACGTGACGATAGAACCGGTTCTCGCCGTACAGCTCGATCATGTGCGAGTAGAGCGCGCTCACGCCCTCGTGGAAGCCCCAGGTGACGTCGAGCTCCTCGTGGATCGTGTAGAGCGGGTCCCAGTAGTTGGAGTGCCAGAAGTGGCCGTTGACGAGGTTCGGCCGGATGAACGAGCCCACCGCGCCGAGCTCGCGCACGCAGCGCACCAGCTCCCGGCAGGCGAGGTGCACGTCGTGGACGGGGAGCATCGCGACGAACTTCAGCCGCTCGGGACTGTAGCGGCAGAACTCGTGGATCCAGTTGTTGTAGGCCTGGCAGAGCGCCAGGGACAGCTCGGGGTCGAGGTTGTCGCGCGCGATCAGCGACAGGCCGGTGGTGGGATAGAGGACCGCGATGTCGACGCCCTCCATGGCCATCCCCATCACCTGCGCCTCGGGATCGTAGTTGCGCTGGATGGCGAAGTCGAGCCGGTTGGAGTTCTGCAGCCGCGAGCCCGACAGCGGCTGCGTGCTGTGGGCGGTGGGCTGGCCGGCGCTGGCGCGCTTGCGGTACTGCTGCAGCTCGGCGTCCCGCGTGGTCGGCAGGCCGTCGATGACGATCGTCCCGCGCTTCGGCGTGCCGTCGGCGCCGACGGGGAGGCGGACGCGGGACCGGAACTTCGGGTCCAGGTACCGCTCGAACAGGTCGGGCGGCTCCATGATGTGCATGTCGGAGTCGACGAAGCGCAGGCCTTCCTTCATGGTGTCTCTCCTTCGGTCGTCAGATCGCCCGGGCCGCTCGCGTGCCGTCGAGGATGGCCTGATGGACGCCGCGCGGCGCGACGCAGTCGCCGGCCGCGTGGAGCTCGGCGACGTGGCCCTTGAGCGCACGATAGAGCGCGTCCGTCGAGCGGCTGCCCGCCGCCAGCACGACCGTATCGACCGCCTCGATGCGGCGCACGGCGCCCGAGTAGACGTTGGCCACCACCACCGTCGAGCCCTCGACCGCGCGTAGCTCGGTGCTCGGGGTGAGCACGACGCCCTTGGTGTACAGGCGGCCGTAGAGCGGCGCAATCGACGTCACGCCGACGTCCTGGCCGACGTAGAAGAGCGGGGAGATCACCTCGACACGCTTGCCCTGGTCGAGCAACAGCTCTGCGGTCGAGAGCGCCTCCTCGGTGTGGACGTCGTCGACGAGCACCACGTTGGCGCCCACCTTCGCCTCGCCGGTCAGCACGTCGCGATCCGTCACGACATGCTTGCCGTCGCTGCCGGGGACCGGCGGGATGTACGCATGCGAGCCCGTGGCGACGATGACGGCATCCGGACGCTCGGCCAGCACGAGGGGCGCCGTGGCCTCCACGCCCAGTCGCACGTCGACCCCGAGCTTGCGGACCTGGGCGGCCAGAAAGCGGACGATGCCGGCGTACTCGGCGCGGGCCGGCGCCCGCGCGGCGACGAGCACCTGGCCGCCCAGCTCCGCCGCCTTCTCCAGCAGCACGACGCGACAGCCTCGCAGCGTCGCCATGCGCGCCGCCTCCAGCCCCGCGACGCCGCCGCCGACCACCACGACCTTCTTCGCCGCCGCCACCGGCCTGACGTCGGCGAGCTCGCCCTCGCGGCCGGTGGTGGGGTTCTGCACGCACGTGACCGGCTTGCCCTGATAGATCCGGTCGATGCACCCCTCGTTGGCCCCGACGCAGGTGCGGATGTCGTCCAGCCGGCCCTCGTGCGCCTTCCGCGGCAGGTCGGGGTCGGCGATGAGGGCGCGCGTCATGCCGACCACGTCGACGTCACCGGCGGCGACGAGCCGGCCCGCGTGCAGCGGATCGACGATGCGGCTCGCGTGGAGGATCGGCATCCCGGGCACGGCCGCCTTGATCCGCGCCGTCAGCGGCACGTAGACGCCCGGGCTGAAGCTCATGTTCGGCACGGCCGCCGCCTGCAGCGAGTACGTGTGGGCGCCGCCGCCGATGATCGACAGGAAATCGACCAGGCCGGACCGGGCGAGGCGCTCGGCGATCGTGGCCATGTCCTGGGCGCCGAGACCGCCCGCGGTGAGCTCGTCACCCGAGATGCGGGCGCCCACGACGAAGTCGCGGCCCACGCGACGGCGGATCTCGGCGAGGACTTCCAGGCCGAAGCGCATTCGGTTGTCGAGGCTGCCCCCGTATTCGTCGAGCCGCTCGTTGAACACGGGGGACCAGAACTGGTCGATCAGGTGGTTGTGCGCCATCGAGATCTCGACCCCGTCGAGCCCGCCGTCGCGGCAGCGCCGCGTGGCCTCGCCGAAGGCCCGTACGAGCTCGACGATCTGCTCCGGCTCCAGCTCGTGCGGAACCTCGCGATGCACCCGCTCGGGGATCTGTGACGGTGCCAGGAGGACGTGGCCGGCTTCCGGATCGGACTGGGCGCGGCGGCCCAGGTGAGTCAGCTGGGTGAAGACGAGGCAGCCGTGCTCGTGCACCGCATCGGCGAGCGCCCGGTACGCGGGGACGATGGAGTCGTCGTGGTTCGCAATCTGCTTCCACGCCGCGGCCGGAGAGGACGGATGCACGCTCGACGAGCCGCCGAAGATCGTCAGCGCGCAGCCGCCCCGCGCCTTGGCCTCGTGGTAGCGCCGCAGCCGCTCGGTGGGCCGGCCGCTCTCGGCCATCGCCTCGGCGTGACCGGACGAGTAGATCCGGTTCTTCAGCGTGAGGCGCCCGATCCGGGTCGGCGTGAAGAGCGACCGGAGCTCGTCAGCCATCGCCGGATTCTAGCGCTGGACGGGCCGCGTGGCGAGCGCCCCGCTCCGCCCGGCCCGCCAGCGCGAGCGGTCCTCGAAGAACACGCCGCGCGCTCGCGGCCGCGCGGCAGCGACAGTCGGAACCCGCGGCATGCGGCCACGCTACTCACACCGGAGGCGACTGTAAAGTGGGGCGCCCGCGAGCGCCGGATGCGGTCGGCGCTCGCGGGCGACGAGGTCAGTCCTTGGGCACGAGGACGATTTCGATGCGGCGGTTCTTGGCCCGCCCCTCGACGGTGGAGTTGTCCGCCACCGGCTTGTACTCGCCGAACCCGGTGGCCGACAGGCCGGCGGGGTCGATCGCCTGCTTCTGCAGATAGCGAGCGACGGTGATCGCGCGGGCGGCGGACAGCTCCCAGTTGCTGGGATAGCGCTGCGCCAGAGCCCCGGTGATCGGGACGTTGTCGGTGTGGCCTTCGATGCGGACCGCCTTGTCGGTCACGGTCCGGAGGATCTCGATGACCTTGCCGAGCACCACCAGGCCGCCGGGCTTGACTTCCGCCCGGCCGGAGTCGAAGAGGATCGCCTCCACCAGATTGACGGTGAGCTTGCCCTTCAGCTCCGAGATGGTGACCTGTCCCTGCGAGATCTCGGTCTTCATCTTCTCGAGGAGCTGCTCGTAGGTCGAGCTGACCTCGCGGACCTTCTCCTCCTTCGCCTGCAGGGCGTCCTCCCTGGCCTTCCGCTCGTCAGCCAGGTCTTTCGCGAGTCGGGTGTTCTCGCCCTCGAGGGCGGCGATCCGCCGGCGCAGCTCGGCGATCGTCTTGGACAGCTCGTCCGATCGCGACCTCAGCACCTGCTCGAGCTCGGCGCGGTCCTTGGTGATCTTGGCGAGGTCGCCGGTGAGCGCGGCGTTCTCCTCCACGAGCTTGCCGTATCTCGCCTTGAGCGCGGCGAGCTCCCGGTCCGCCTGGTCGGTCGCCTGCACCTGCTTCATGTACTCGCCCTTGGACACGCACCCGCCGGCGACGAGCGGGACGAAGCCGAACGCGACGGCAACGATCAGCGCCTTCCGCATCGATGCCTCCCTCGGTGGTGGGACCCTGGCACAGTGCCAGCCCGTCGATTATGGCAAGGGAGGCCGGTCGGGACCGAATAATACGGGGCGAGCGTCGTTTACGGAGCGATCGGGCCCTCGTCCTCGGGATGGAACAAGGGGCCGCTGTCGCCGCCGCCACGGAGCGTCTCGAAGGTGTGGCAGGCACGCACGAAGGCGGTCTCCAGCGCCCAGATCGCGTCGTCCAGTCGTTCGAGCACGGTGGGCTTCGGCTCCATGGCGCCGGTGATGGTACTAGGGATCCGGCGGTTGTGCCAGCGCCCCCCGGTCAGCCCCGGGAACCGATCCGCGGCGGTCTGTCAAGACGCCAGAAGGCACATCCGTGACAGCCTGCGCCGGGTCGACGAGACAGAATGGCGGCTCCGTCGAGAAAGGGCCGCTCCGGCGGCGCATTTTCCTTGGCGTGAAAGATGCGTCGCGCTCACACTTGCACAGATCCCCCCCCGAAGGAGGTGACAAGCGATGGCGGACCAGTTCAAGTGCATGAAGTGCGGGAAGACGTCGCCGAAGTTCACGACCTGCTGCGGGACGCCGATGAAGAAGTCCTGATCGGTTCCTGGGGAGGCCCGCCCCGGTTCCCCGGCGGGCCTCCCTGGGACGCTCACTACACCACGGGAGAGATCCCGCCGTCGAAGTTGATGGCCGTGCCGGTGATGAACGCCGCGCGCTCCGAGGCGAGGAAGGCCACCAGGTCGGCGAACTCGGCGGCCTCGGCGACACGCCCAACCGGGACGCGCTTCCCCAGCTCCCGGTAGTGCGCCTCGAGATCGCCGTCCTTGGCCCGCCGCGCCATCTGCGCGCTCTTCACCAGCCCGATGCAGATGGCGTTCACGAGGATGCGATCGGCGGCGTACTCGTTGGCCAGCGACTTCGTGAGGTTGATCCCGGCGGCGCGCGAGACGCTCGTGGGCAGGCCTTGCGCCCGGGGCGCCTTGCCCCCGGTGTTGACGACGTTGATGATCCGCCCGCCGCCGTGCCGCTTCATGTGCGGGATGACGAGACGACACATGCGCACCGCGGCCATCAGCTTGAGCTCCAGGTCGGCATGCCAGGCCTCGTCAGTGACCTGCTCGAAGCCGGCCCCCGCCGACGTCCCCGCATTGTTCAGCAGGATGTCGACGCCGCCGAACTGCCGGATGGCGGCCGCGACCACGGAGTCGCACCCGGCCGCCTGGGAGACGTCCGCGACCACCGGCAAGATCTCCGCCCCCGTCGCCTTCCTGATGTCGTCCAGGGCGCGCTCGAGCACGTCCTTGCGCCGGGCGCAGGCGGCGACCCGCGCGCCCGAGCGCGCAAACCGCTCGACGGCCGCCCGCCCCAGCCCCTCGCTGCCGCCCGTCACGATCGCGACCTTGCCCTTGAGTCCAAGCTCTAGAGTGTCCATGGCGCGGAAGGATAGCAGGCTCACCCCCGCTGCGCACACCCCCGGGCCGAGGCCGCCCGGCGATCGACCGCCCGGCGATCGACCGCCCGGCGATCGACCGCCCGCCGGTCACAAAATATGCGCGGATTTCGAGATCGAGGGGCTAGCCTGATCTGCGGAATTGGGGGGCGTGCGTATGCAAGCTGAGGCGAACGTCGATGCCGCGAAGCCGCTCATGATCATCGTGCCCCGGGCGCGACCGACTCTCTACACGTCGCTCCACCGTGCGTTCGATCATGACGCGACCGTGGAGGTGACCGTCGATCGCCGCGTGACCAGGCGTCGCGGCGCACCCGGTGACGTCCGGGGCGAGCGCGTGGATCGAAGACGCCGGCCCGGACGCCATTCCGACTTGACGGCCGGTCGATGGATCGTCGTGACGCGCGCGCCACGGTCGGTCGATCTCCTCGATGCCCGCGCGCGCGCCATTCTCTTTCTCTGTTGCAGCCACCACGTCGTTCCCTGTCAGCAGTGCCAGAACACCTATCGGCTCGGCTGGGTCCAGCGGCTCGATCCAGCGGGCTTCGCGTGTCCCCGGTGCGAGAACGATCTGAGCGCGACGGTCCTCGCCCACGCCGAGAGCTGCCGTAACCTCACTCAGGAGTCCTGACGCCGCGTCGGAGCCAAATTCTCGGACAGAAGGGGTCGTCGTCAGTGACTGAGGGGCGGCCGTTGGCAGCGCGACTGCCGCGTGCCCTGCGAAGCCTCCTGGCCCCGTTCGCGCGAAATGTTCTCAAGTACCTCGTGCTGCGCGACCCGTCGATCCGCTCGCAGCACTTCGGCACCGAGCAGATGGCGAATCTCGCCGCCCAGTTCCTCGAGACCAACGAGATTCGAGGAAGCTATCTCGAATTCGGCGTCTACCGCGGCTCGACGTTCGCGCAGTTCTACCGTGCGTTCCGGCGGCACCGGCTCGACGTGCCGATGTTCGGCTTCGACAGCTTTCAAGGCCTGCCGAGCGCGGGCGACGCCGACGCCGATCCCGGCTTCCGCCGCTATGCCGAGGGATCTTTCGCCTGTTCGGAGGCCGAGCTGAGGACCGAGCTCGGTCGCCGGCGCGTCCCCGCCGATGCCTACACGCTGATTGCCGGCTTCTACGAGGACTCGCTGTCTCCGGCGCTCTACGAGCGTCCCGGCCTGTCCCCCGCCGCGATCGTCTTCCTCGACTGCTTCTACGCTCGATCGACGCGGGCGGCGCTGCGGTTCATCACGCCTACCCTTCAAGATGGCACCGTGCTGATGTGCAACTCGTACTTCCGGTTCAAGGCGCATCCCGACCACGGCGAGCGCGGCGCCCTCGCAGAGTGGTGCCGGCAGCACCCGACGATCGGGCTCACGGAGTATGCGAAGTTCGGGACTACTGGCATCGCCTTCATCGCTCATCTGACCGCCGCGACCCGGTAATGAGCCCGCGGCCTGCGCTCATCGACGCGCTCCGCCCCGCACGCCTTCCAGAAAGAACACGGTCGTGTCCTCGTCGACTCCTTCTCCTCGACATGCATCAGGGCGTGCGAGAGGACCGGCTGAGCACCGCCCGGAGGTGTTGCGAAAGCCCCGTCACTCCCAGGGACTGTGCTTCACCGGCGGCGGCAGCCAGATGCGCTCGAAGCCCTTCTGGAGGATCTTTTCGCGCGCGATCTCCTCGCGTGCGCTCATCTTGGAATACCTCGCCTCGGTCGGACTCGAATGGTTGCCACGGTTCAGGTTCGGCGCCGAGATCAACCGCGCGAGCGCTCCGCGGCAGCGCGGGCAATGCTCCGGCGGCGCGTCCTTGACGCCGTGGCGGACCTCGTAGATCACGCGGCAGGGCGGGCACTCGTACTCGTACACGGGCATGGCAGCCTCCTCGGCGTAGCGGGCGGCCGGCCGCGTGCGCCGGCCGCCCCATCGCCTAGACGGCGACGGCGCGCCGCGGCTCGAGCGGCGGGGCGCTTGCCGTCGTCTTCAAATTCCAGATGCGCGCGGCGTTCTGGCCGAACACCTTGGCCTTGAGCTCGTCCGTGAGCTGCGGGTACCCGTGTCCCTCGACCAGCTGGGCGGGAATCTGGAACTTCCGGAAGGCGTCGATCTGCCATTGCGGGTTGCCCCACAGGGCGGAGTCGGTGCCCCACATCACGTAGTCCGGGCCGAGATCGCGGAGCAGCGTGCCGAGGACGTGGGCACACTCGAGCGGCCGGTTCGTCACGGTGGCGGCGAACGTCGACCCGACCTCGGCGTAGAGGTTCTTGCGCTGCGGCTTGAAGCCCTTGAGGGCGGCCAGCTCGTGCTGGTACGGCCACGCCGAGTGATACGCGATGAAGTTGAGGTCGGTGAAGTCGTCGCACACGGCGTCCAGATCCTCGGGGTGGGCGTAGCGGGCCCCACCACCCGCGCTTCTTGGTCGAGTCGAACGTATAGAGCTTGAGGCCGGAGATCTGGTACTTCTCCACGAACATCGTCAGCCGCTCCAGCGTCTCCGACAACCCCTGGTTCGGCGTGAGCCCACCGCCCAGCATCACCGTCCGGGTGGGCCAGCGCCGCTTGATCTCGGCCTGCTCCTCGATGGGGATCATGTCCTTGCCACCGTAGTCCTCGCGGAAGCCGAACGGATTGAAGATGGCGACGCTGGTGTCGCTGCCCTCCAGGATCAGCTTGCCGAAGTTCTCGACGGTCGTGTCCTTGGTGCCGTTCGGCAGGCCCATCGCCTTGCCGAGGTCGTCGAGGAGCTGGACGAACCACATGCCACGCTCGGTCGTGTTGACGCCGGGGATGTAGCCGTCCCGTCGCGTGCAGATGTGGGTGTGGGCGTCGACGATGAAGTCCTGTCCCGGCTTGCGGTTGACCTTGATCTCCTTGGCCGCCGCCGGCTCATAGGCCTCGGCCTCGGTGACGTCGAAGAACCTCATGCCGGTGATCTTGTTGACGGCCAGCATCGCCGCCGGCAGCGCCGAGGCGGTGCCGAGAAAGCTGCGCCGCGACAGGCCGGACCTGGCCGCCGAGGCGTCGATGTGCTCGCTGATCTGCGGTCCCAGGTGTCCGCCGAGGAAGAACGCGGCCCCCTGCTCTTCGGGCGTCCGCGGACCGCTCGTCGTACGCTGGTAACCCTTGAAGTATTCGAAGACATTGAACTCCATGACAGGTCACCTCCGGCTCGGCCCGTGCGTGAGATGCTCGATCAGGTCTCCGCGCCGGTCACCCCCTCCCCGGACAGGATGGCTGCCATGTAGCGCCGCCGACCTCGCAAGTCAAGACGAAAGACCTCGCGCGACACGAGGGGCGCCGCGCTGGCGACGCCCCTCGCGTGGGTCCGCCCGACCATCCCGGGCCGTGGTTCGCGCCTAGGCCTTCAGCTGATCGCGGATCGGCAAGCTCCGGATCCTCTTGCCGGTTGCCGCGAAGATCGCGTTGCACAACGCGGGCGGAATCGGCGGCACGCCCGGCTCGCCCACACCGCCCATGGGCTGACTGTAGTCGCCGGGGATGATGTGCACTCGGATCGCCCGCGGCGCCCCGGCCATGCGGGTCACCTGGTAGGAGTTGAAGTTGTCCTGCTCCACGCGCCCGGCCTTGAAGCTGATCTCGCCCAGCGTCGCGATCCCGACGCCCATCACGGCCGCCCCCTCCATCTGCGCCCGCACACGGTCGGGATTGACGCAGGCTCCGCAGTCGACCGCGAGGTCCACCCGGGGGATCGTCACCGCGCCCTTGTCGTCCACCACGACCTCCACGACCGCCGCGATGTAGCTCACGAAGCTGTAGTGCGCGGCAATGCCGAGTCCGCGGCCCTTGGGCAGCTTCCTCCCCCAGCCCGCCTCGCGGGCGACGGTCTCCACGACGCGCCGCAGCCGGCCGGTGTCTACCGGGTACCGCTCGGGCGATTCGCCGTGGTTCCACGTGTCGCCCAGCGTCTCTGGGCTCACCTGGCGTGCCGGGCCGATCACCTCCAGCAGGAAGTCCTTCGGGTCACGCCCCGCGGCTGCCGCCAGCTCGGCAACGAACGACTGGACCGCGAATGCATGCGGAATGTTCGAGACCGATCGGAACCAGCCGATCCGCGTGTGGGCGGTCGCCTCGGGGTTCTCGATCCGGACGTTGGGAATCGCAAACGGCACGTTGATGACGCCCATGCCGAGCTCGAAGGGCGCCTCGTTCTTTGCCGCCGTGTTGAACGTGGAGATGATGCTCGGCGCCACGCTGCGGTGAAGCCAGGCGACGGGCTTGCCCTGGGCGTCGACGCCGGCCTCGAGGTGCTCGACCGACACCGTGTGGTAGTAGGAGTTGTGCAGGTCGTCCTCGCGCGTCCACGTCACCTTGACCGGCTTGCCGTCCACTGCCTTGGAGAGTACGGCCGCCTCGACGGCATAGTCGGGCTTGGACTTGCGTCCGAAGCCGCCGCCGAGCAGCGTCACGTGCACGGTCACGTCGTCCGCCGACATCCCGAGCCGCTTCGCGACCAGGTCACGGGTGCCCTGGGGCGACTGGAAGCAACCCCAGACCTCGCACTTGCCCTGGCTGATCTGCACGGTCGCCGCCGGCGGCTCCATCGTCGCGTGCGCGAGGTGGGGGATGTAGTAGTCCGCCTCGACGCGCCGCGCGGCGCTCGTGGCGGCGGCATCGAAGTTTCCGTCGTTGCGCACGACCTTCCCGGGCTTGTGCGCGGCATCTTCGAGCGTCGCCTTGAATGCGGTGGAGTCGTAATCAGCGTTCGGTCCGTCGTCCCACGTGATCTTCAGCGCCCTGCGACCTTGCATGGCGGCCCAGGTGTTGCGCGCCAGCACGGCGACCCCGCCGAGCGGATTGAACTGCGCGGGCGGCGGACTGGCCTCGATCTGCACGACCCGCTCCACGCCCGGCACCTTGAGCGCCTCGGCGGGATCGAAGCTCGCCACCTTCCCGCCGTACACGGGCGGACGCGCCACGACGGCGTAGAGCATCCCGGGCAGCCGGGTGTCGATGCCGTACTGGGCCTTGCCGGTCGCGATGTCGCGGCCGTCGACCAGCTTCAGCTGGCCCTTGCCGATGTAACGGAACTTGGACGGGTCCTTGAGGCGCAGCGTCTCCCGCGCCGGGACGGGTTGACTGGCGGCCGCCTTGGCGAGCGACCCGTACCCCGCACGCCGGCCCGTCCGAGCATGCACGACCTCGTGGTTCTTCGCCTCCACCTCGCTGACCGGCACCTGCCAGCGCTCGGCGGCGGCGGCTTCCAGCATGGCGCGCGCGGCCGCACCGCAGCGGCGCATCGGCTCGAAGAAGTGCCGCGTGCTCCGGGAGCCGTCGGTGTCCTGGTTGCCGTACTTCTTCTCGTCGCCGGGCGCCTGCTCGACGCGGACGCGCTTCCAGTCGGCCTCGAGCTCGTCGGCCACGATCATCGGCATGCCGGTCCTGACGCCTTGCCCCATCTCGGACCGGTGGCACACGATCGTGACGGTGCCGTTTTCGGCGATGGACACGAACGCCAGCGGGTCGTCGACCCAGCCATTGGGCATCCCGTCGGCGCCGTACTTCTTGGCGTCGGCAGCACGCGCGGCCGACGGGAATCCGACTGCGAGCACCAGGCCACCGAGCGCCGCCGCTCCCTGCAGGAACCGACGGCGACTCACGTTGGCGACGACCGCCTGGCGGTCGAAGCCCGCATCGACGTGACTCGACATCCGGTCGACCGGCCCGTTCATCGCGTGCCTCCCTGCTGGCTCGCCGCCTGCTTGATCGCGGCGCGGATCCGGGTGTAGGTCCCGCAGCGGCAGATGTTGCCGCTCATCGCCTCGTCGATGTCGGTCTCGCTCGGTTTCGGCAGGCGACTGAGGAGCGCCGCCGCCGCCATGATCTGGCCCGCCTGGCAGTACCCGCACTGCGGCACACCCCTGTCGACCCAGGCCGCCTGCAGTGCCCGGCCCACTGGCTCCGTGCCGACCGCCTCGATGGTGACGATCTTCCTGTTCGCTACCGCCGAGATCGGCGTGATGCAGGAGCGCACCGGCTGACCGTCGACGTGCACGGTGCAAGCGCCACACAGCGCCATCCCGCAGCCGAACTTGGTCCCGGTGAGACCGAGCTCGTCCCGCAGCGTCCATAAGAGCGGCGTGTCACCGGGCAAATCGACGTTCTGCCGCCTGCCGTTGACCTCGAGTGGGATCATCGCGACTCTCCTCTCGTCATCGAGCGTTCAAGCCCCGATACGCGTCAGGCGGTACGACTCGGCCTCTCGCGCCGCCGCCGCGATCCGAGCGCCCTGCCATCGACCGGCCTCCTGCCCTCGCGGCCGCACAATCGAAGCACAAAGCGGCGTCGACATAAAGGCCGCTGCAAACTCTCACCGAGGGTCACGCTCCGCGTTCTGCCGCTCGCTCCCTTGACAAACGCGCACCGTTGAATCCTTCCGCGGTCTCCGCGACGAGGCGTATGGCAGGAACGACGTACCGTGCTGAAGGGCGCGCTCGGCCTCGGGATCGGCTTCACCGTTCCTGGGCTTGCCAGCGCTCTTGTGGCCGATGACGAGAGGCAGGCGCGTCCTCGAAAGGGCGA
>VBPC01000137.1 GCA_005887895.1 Candidatus Rokuibacteriota bacterium | reverse complement strand
CGCTGCTGTCGGATGCGCGGCGGCCGAATGTCGTCTACGCCGGGACCGACATCGGTCTCTACCAGAGCGACGACGGCGGCGCCCACTGGCGCCTGCTCGACACGCCGATGAAGGGGTCCATGGTCTGGAGCATGGCCATCGATCCGGTCGATCCGAACGTGATGTTCGCCGGGACGGGCACGCCCAGCAAGCCGGGCATCTATCGCACCACCGACGCCGGGAAGACCTGGGAGCAATTGGCCGTGGACATCGCGGCGGACTGCCCGAACGTCGGGATCCCACGGCCCACGGGGATCGCCATCGATCCCACCGATCACCGGCAGGTATGGGTGGGGCTCGAGGTGGACGGCGTCCGGCACAGCATCGACGGCGGGGAGACGTGGACGAAGGTGAACGGCCAGATTCCGAACCAGGACGTCCACAACGTCCTCGTGGTCGCGGGCCCGCCCAAGGCCGTCTTCACCGTGGTCAACGACGATGTCTGGCGCAGCACCGATGACGGCAAGACCTGGGAGGCGGCGCGCGCCCGTGAGGTCTTCCCCTGGCACTACCCACGCGGCATCGCCGTCAAGCCGAATGATCCGCGCACCGTGTTCGTGACGCTCGGAGACACAACGCCGGGCCGCATCGGAACCGTGATGCGCTCGCGGGACGCGGGCGCGACGTGGCAGAGCCTGGGACTTCCCGTGCAGCCCAACTCGGCCGTGTGGACCGTGAGCATGCCTGCCTCCGCTCCCGAAACGGTGCTGGCGGCCAGCCGCTACGGCTATCTCTACCGCAGCGACGACGGCGGCGACTCCTGGCGCAAGCTGTGGCGGGAGTTCGGCGAGGCGTCGTCGATCCTCTGGGTGCCCCAGGCCGCGTGAGCCTTCGCCGCGTGAGCCCGACAAGGAGAATCCCATCATGAGACGTCGTGACTTCCTGCAGGTGGCGGTGGCCGGCGGCGTCGGAGCAACCCTGGGCGTCCCGGCATTTCTCCGACGGACGTGGGCGCAGGGCGGACCGATCAAGATCGGGATGCCGGCCGCGCTGTCCGGTGCCTACGCCCAGTACGGGATCCAGGCCAAGCGCGCCGCCGAGCTCTTCTCCAAGGACATCAAGGGCAAGGGCATTCTCGGCCGGCCCGTGGAGTTCATCTACGAGGACACGGCCGGCGATCCCGCCACCGCGGTGCGCAAGGCCCAGAAGCTCGTGGAGAAGGACGGCGTGAAGTTCCTCACCGGCGTGGCGCTGTCCTCGGAGGCGCTGGCCGTCTCCGCGAAGTGCCCCGAGTGGAAGGTCATCTTCATGTCGACCATCAACGGGGCGGGCGCGCTCACCGCGAAGGCCTGGCATCGATATTTCTTCCGCGTGAACACCAGCGGACCCATGGGCGCGCGCGCGATCAGTCTCTATCTGGCGGAGTCGCCCATGAAGCGCTTCTTCGCGCTGGGGAGTGACTACGCCTGGGGCCGCGACAGCGTCGGCTCCTTCACCACGCAGATCACGGCGGCGAAGAAAGACATCGTCGGCACCGACTACCCGCCGGTCGGCACCAAGGACTTCGCCAGCTACATCGCCAAGATCCGGCAGTCGCGCGCCGACGGCGTCTACCTCGCCTTGCCCGGCCAGGACGCCACGATCTACCTGAAGCAGGCCCACCAGTTCGGCCTCAACCGCGAGGTGAAGCCGATCATGGAGATCCTGGAGCTGGAGAACATGAAGGCCGTGGGGGACGCGATGGTGGGAGCGATCGGCAGCTCGCGCTACCCGTTCACCGTCGACACGCCGCGGAACCGGGAGTTCGTCAAGCGCTTCCACGACCTGCACGGCGTCTACCCCGACATGTTCGACGGCGAGACCTACGAGGGCCTCGAGTGGCTGGCCCAGGTGATCACGAAGGCCGGCACCGACGACGTCGACAAGGTCATCGAGGCCTGGGAAGACTCGAGCTACGACGGCCTCGAGGGCCCGTTCTTCATGCGCAAGTGCGATCACCAGGCCGTGCAGCTCGGCTTCGCGGTGGAAGCGGTGAAGGACCCGAAGTATCCGCACCCGATCCCGAAGATCCTGGCGACCTATCCCGGCGAGAAGGTGACGCCGAAGTGCCGGACGGAGGAATTCTCGTAGCGCGGTGGCCAACCTGGTCGAACAGCTGCTCAACGCGCTTGCCCTCGCGGGGCTCCTGTTCCTGGTCTCGGCCGGCCTGTCGCTCGTGTTCGGCATCCTCCGCGTCGTCAACTTCGCACACGGCGTCTTCTACATGCTGGGCGCCTACCTCGGCTTCACGACGGTCGCGCTCTCCGGCTGGTTCTGGCCGGCGCTCGTGGTGGTGCCACCGATCGTCGGCGTGCTCGGCGCGCTCGTCGAGTCGTCCACGCTGCGCTTCATCTACCGTCGTCCGCCGATCTACCAGCTCCTGCTGACCTTCGGCCTCGCGCTGATCCTCGAAGAGAGCATCCGCGTGCTCTATGGCCCGACCGCCAAGGGGGTCGAGCCGCCGGTACAGCTGCAGGGAGCGGCCGACCTGGGGGGCCTTCTCTATCCGCGCTACCGGCTGTTCCTGGTGGTCCTCAGCCTGGTCGTCGGCGCGGCGGTCTGGCTGTTCCTGCGCCGGACGCGGGCCGGGCTCATCATCCGCGCGGTCGCCCAGAACAGCGAGATGGCCGATTGTCTCGGCGCCGACGTCGCCCGTGTTCGCACGCTCGTGTTCGGCGCCGCCTGTGCGCTGGCCGGGCTGGGCGGCGTGGCGGCCGCGCCGATGACGACGGCGTACCTCGGCATGGGCATCAGCGTCATCGTCGATGCGTTCGTCGTGGTGGTCATCGGCGGCCTCGGCAGCATCGGCGGCTCGATGGCGGGAAGCCTGATCGTCGGCGCCGCCCAGACGTGGGGCGCCTACTATTTGCCGGAGACGGCGATGGTGATCATGTACGCCGTCATGGGCGCGATCCTCATCTTCCGGCCCTGGGGCCTCTTCGGCGAGGAAGAATGACGCGGTCGCGGGTGCTCGGGCTGGCGGCGCTCGTGGCGCTGGTGGTGATGCCGTGGGTGCTCGCCCGCCACCAGCTCTCGCTGCTCACGGATCTGCTCATCTTCGGCCTCTTCGCGATGTCGCTCGACCTGATCATGGGCTACACCGGCATGGTGTCGTTCGGCCACGCCGCCTACTTCGGCCTGGGGGCCTACGCGAGCGCCCTCGTCCTGCTCGACTTCGCGCAACCCGTGCCGGTCGCGCTGCTGGCCGGCGCGCTGCTGGCCGGCGTGGTCGCGCTGCCGGTCGGCTGGTTTTCGACACGCGCCACCGGCATCTACTTCGCGATGCTGACGCTGGCCTTCGCCCAGCTCCTCTACACGGTGGCCTACAAGTGGCGCGACGTGACCGGCGGCTCCGACGGGATCGCGGGCGTGCCCAAGACGGCGCTGTTCTGGGGCGGACCGGGCCTCGCCTCGCCGCAGGCGTTCTACTTCCTGGTCGCCGCCTGCGTCGTGCTCTCGCTCGTCCTGAGCCTGGCGGTCGTCGGCTCGCCGTTCGGCCGCGCGCTGCAGGCGATCCGCGAAAACGAGCGGCGGTTCACGAGTCTGGGGCGGGACCCGCGACCGTTCAAGCTCGTGGTCTTCGTCCTCGCCGCCGTCTTCGCCGGCCTCGCCGGCGCGCTGTTCGCGCCCTTCCGGGGCTTCGCCTCGCCGGAGGTCATGTTCTGGGTCTTCTCCGGGCAGGGGCTCATGATGGTGATCATCGGCGGCATCGGCACGCTCGTCGGGCCCATTCTCGGCGCGATGGTGTTCATCCTCATCCAGGAAGTGCTGTCGAGCTACACCGAGCACTGGATGATCTTCACCGGCGCCGTGTTCGTCCTGATCGTGATCTTCCTTCCGGGCGGGCTGGTGGGCACCGCCCGCCGGCTCGGGGCGCGGGGGTGACGCCGCTGCTGGAAACGCGCGGGCTCGGGCGGGCCTTCGGTGCCCTGCAGGCCGTCGCCGACGTCAGCCTCGCGGTGCAGCCGGGGGAGCTGCGGGCGGTCATCGGACCGAACGGCGCCGGCAAGACCACGCTGTTCCACCTGGTCTCCGGCCTGCTGGCGCCGACCTCGGGCCGCGTGCTCTTCCGCGGCGACGACGTCACCGCGCTCGCCGCGCCCGCGCGCTGCCGCCGCGGCATCTCGCGCACGTTCCAGATCACGAGCATCTTCCCCGAGCTGTCCGTGCTGGAGAACGCGCGGGTCGCCGTCCAGCTCAAGGCCGGGGGCAACTTCCGCCTCGTCGGCGGCCGCGGCGTCCTCGACGCCAGCGCCCGGCGCGCGCGCGACAGCCTCGGGTCATTCGGTCTCCTCGACCGGGCCGACGCGTTGGCGTCGACCCTGCCGCACGGCGATCAGCGCCTGCTCGAGATCGCCATGGCCGTGGCCCAGGAGCCGGCGCTGCTGCTGCTCGACGAGCCCACCCAGGGGCTCTCGCCGGAGGACACGGCGGCCACCGTCGCGGTCATCCGCCGGGTCGCGCGCGAGCGGCAGCTGACGATCGTCCTCGTCGAGCACGACATGGACGTCGTGTTCGACCTCGCCGACCGGATCAGCGTGCTCCACTTCGGCGAGCTCATCGCCGAGGGCACGCCGAGCGAGATCCGCGCGAACGCGGCGGTGCAGACGGCGTACCTGGGAGGTCTCGACTAGCCGTGCTCCTCGCCGTCGAGGCGCTCCAGACCTTCTACGGCAAGAGTCACGTGCTCCGCGACGTCTCCTTCGCCGTGCCGGCCGGCGAGATCACCGTGCTCCTCGGGCGGAACGGCGCCGGCAAGACGACGACGCTGCGGTCGATCATGGGGCTCACCCCACCCCGGGCCGGCACCGTCCGCTTTAAGGGCCAGGACATCACCGGCCAGCCTCCGCATCGCGTGTTCCGGCTCGGCGTCGGCTACGTCCCCGAGGGCCGTCAGATCTTCCCTCACCTCGACGTCGGTGAGAATCTGCGGCTGGCCACGCGCCCCGCCGGCGACGGCGCGCGCTGGACGCTCGACCGGATCTTCGAGTACTTCCCCGTCCTGCGCGAGCGCTGGCGTCAGCAGGGTCGGAACCTCTCCGGCGGCGAGCAGCAGATGCTGGCCATCGCCCGCGCGCTCGCCGGCAATCCGGAGCTGCTCATGCTCGACGAGCCCTCGCAGGGTCTGGCGCCGCGGCTCGTGCGCGAGCTCGAGGCGCTGATGCTGCGCCTCAAGGGAGAGGGCGTGACCCTCCTGCTCGTGGAGCAGAACGCGCGCATGGCGCTCGGCGTCAGCGATCAGGTGCTCGTGCTCGGCAAGGGCGCGGTGGTCTTCGCCGGCGCCACGACCGAGTTCCGTCGGCGGGAGGCCGAGCTCAAGGGCCGCTATCTGTCGGTGTAGCCCGCGGTGTAGCCCGCGCGCGCTGGCGCAGCTCGAATTTCTGGATCTTGCCGGTGGCGGTCGTCGGCAGCGGGCCGAAGCTCACGGTCCGCGGCACGGCGAAGTGCGGAAGATTCTCGCGGGCGAATGCGATCAGCTCCTCGGCGGTGACCGTCATGCCGGGGCGCAGCTCCACGAACGCGCACGGCGTCTCGCCCCACCGCTCGTCCGGGCGCGCCACCACCGCCGCCAGCGCGACGGCGGGATGACGCGCGAGCGCGGCCTCGACCGCCAGGCTCGAGATGTTCTCGCCGCCCGAGATGATGATGTCCTTGAGGCGGTCCCTGATCTCGATGTAGCCGTCGGGGTGCTGGACGGCGAGGTCGCCGGTGTGGAACCAGCCCCCCGCGAAGGCGGCATCGGTCGCCGGCCGATCCTTGAGGTAGCCGAGCATCACCGTGTTGCCGCGCAGGAGGATTTCGCCGAGCGTCTTGCCGTCGGCGGGCACCGGCGCGAGCGTCGTCGGATCGGCCACCATCTGGCCCTCGACCACGTGATAGGGCACGCCCTGGCGCGCCTGCTGGGCGGCCTGCTCGTCCGGACTCAGTGCGTCCCAGGCGTCCTGCCAGGCGCAGAGGGTCGAGGGGCCCAGCACCTCGGTGAGGCCGTAGATGTGCTGCACGCGGAAGCCCAGCGCGCTCATCGCGCGGATGATCTTCGGCGATGGCGCGGCCCCCCCGGTCTGGATGTCGACCAGGTGGTCGAACGGCACGCGGGCGTCGGCCGGCGCGTTGACGAGCATGTTGAGGACGGTCGGCGCGCCGACCATGTTGGTGACGCGATGCTCGGCGATCAGCCGAAAGATCAGCGCGGGGTCGACGCGGCGCAGACAGACGTGCGTGCCGGCCATGGCCGTGACGGACCACGGAAAGCACCAGCCGTTGGCGTGGAAGATCGGTAGCGTCCACAGGAAGACGGCGGCCGGTGGGATGGGCCACGACAGGATATGGCCGACGGTCATCGTCCACGTGCCGCGGTGATGGAAGACCACGCCCTTGGGGTGGCCCGTGGTTCCCGACGTGTAGTTGAGCGCGATCGGTTGCCACTCGTCGCGGATCGGGACGGGCGCGAAGTCGGGCGAGCCCTGCGCGAGGAGCGCCTCGTACTCGATGGCGCCGAGCCGCTGTCCCGGCCCGTCGTAGAGTGGGTCGTCGAGATCGACGACCCAGGGCTTCGTGTCGAGGCGGGCCAGGGCCGCGCCGACGGTCGGCGAGAATTCGCGGTCGGTGATGAGGACCTTGGCCTCGCCGTGAGCCAGGATGTAGGCGATCGTGCGCGGGTCCAGCCGCGTGTTGATGGCGTTGAGCACGGCGCCGAGTGACGGGATACCCTGGTGCGCCTCCAGCATGGCCGGCACGTTGGGCAGGACCACCGCGACGGTGTCGCCCTCGCCGATCCCGCGCGCCGCCAGCGCCGAGGCCAGCCGGCGAGCCCGCGCGTCGAACTCCCGGTAGCTGATGCGACGGCGGCCGTGCACGATCGCGGTGCGGTCGGGATGAATCGCCGCCGAGCGGGGCAGAAACCCCAGCGGCGTCAACGGCGCGAAGTTGGCCGGGCCGCGCCCGAGCCCGGTCGCGAAGATGTTTTCCGTCACGGCCGCCGCCTGGACATGCCGGCGTCAGTCGTCCTGGGACAGGATCACCGCGGAGTAAGGCCCGAGGCCAATCTCTCCGCTGAACGGCAGCCCGTCGGCGCCGCCGGACCGGGCCTGGCAGTCGAAGCTGTCGTGGTCCGTGAAGACCGCGCTGTAGTGGCGTGAGTCGCTGTTGAAGCGCACCCGCCACCATCCTCCCCGCGGCAGTCCCACCCGGTAGACGTCGTAGGCCCGGTTGGCGAAGTTGAGGACGACCACGACGTCGTCGCGGGGGCCGCCACGGTCCCAGCGATGGAAGGCGATCACCTTGTCGCCGTCGTTTTCGTGATGAACGTTCACCTGGTGCCCCCGGAGGCCGCGCGTGGTGTCGTACCAGTTGCGGCGCAGGCGAATGAGGTCGCGGTAGAGGTCGCGGATCCCGGAGAACCGATCGGCCTTCGACCAGTCCAGCTCCCGCGCATCCGACCAGGCGCCCCACTCGAGGAACTCCTGCCCCATGAAGAGCATCGGGATCCCCGGCGCGCTGAACACCAGCGCGGCGCCCAGCGTCGAGCGCTTCTGGGAGCAGAAGCTGTCGGCGCGCCCCGGCCAGATCAGCTCCGGCACGCGCACCTGGTGCGCGCTCTCGGCCACCTCGTCGTGCGATTCCGTGTAGACGACGCGCTGGAAGGCGTTTCCGTTGAAGCGCTGCTCGAGCACGGCGCGGAGCGCCCGCATGTCGCGACCGGCGTCAGCGCCGACGAGGACGTCGCGCACGGTGTGCACGAACCCGGCGCCCCACTGCGAGCCGAAGCCGGCCCCACCCGCCCCGACGTCCTTCGTGATCCACTCGTTGTCCTGCATGTCCTCGGCGATCATGAGCTTCCACGGCTGCCGGGCGCGCACCTCGCTGTTGATCCACTGCATCAGGCTCCAGCCGTCGGGGATGTCGGCGCCGGCATCCGTGTTCGAGCCCCCCACGTTGCGGATCCAGCCGGTGGCGTCCCAGCGAAGCCCGTCGCAGTACCGCTGCTCCAGCCACACGAGCGCGTTGTCACGAATGTATTGCCGCACCTCGCCGCGACCGTAGTCCGGCCGCGTGTCGCCCCACGGCGTCTGCCGCCGCCAGTCGTTGTAGAAATAGATCCCGCCTTCCTCGGGACGCCCGTTCGGGCTCCAGCCGTCGAACTTCCAGAGGTCGAGGTCGTCGGGGCCGAAGTGGTTGTAGACGACGTCGAAGACGACGGCGATGCCGCGACGGTGGGCGGCATCGACGAGCCGGCGGAATCCGTTCGGACCCCCGTACGACTCCTCGACGGCGAAGATGAAGGCGGGGTTGTAGCCCCAGGAGACGTCGCCGGCGAACTCGTCGGCTGCCATCACCTGGACGACGTTGACGCCCAGGTCGGCCAGGTAGTCGAGCTTGCTGATGACGGTGTCGAAGTTGCCGCGCCGGCCACGCGCCGCATCGAAGCGGAAGCTCCCCACGTGCAGCTCGTAGACGATCATCTCGTTCCACGACGGGGTGGAATAGCCGACGCTGCTCCACGCATAGCTTGGATCGACGACGATACCGTTGCCGACCGAGCTGGTCAGCGAGCGGGCGTAGGGGTCGTTCTTCCACAGCGGAGCCGGCAGCGCGGGGTTGGTGATGACGAATTTGTACTGATCGCCCGCCGCGGCGCCGGGCACGTCGGTGGACCAGGTTCCATTGCCCTCGGCGGTCAGCGGCGCCGCCGACGCGCTCCAGCCGTTGAACGACCCCGCGACGCACACGCCGGAGGCGAACGGCGCCCAGACGCGAAAGGCCACCCCGCCGGGATACACCACGGCGCCCATCCCGGGATGCGTCGCCGCCGCCATGACCTACGGCAGGCTTACTTCTTGCGGACGTTCGTGGCCTGAAGCCCCTTGGGGCCCCGCGTGACGTCGAACTCCACCTCGTCGCCTTCCGCCAGGCTCTTGAATCCCTGCGCCGCGATCGCGCTGAAATGCACGAACACGTCCTCGCCCCCGTCCTGCGTGATGAACCCGAATCCCTTCGCGTCGTTGAACCACTTCACGCGTCCCTGAGCCATGATGCGCTTCCTTCCTTGGGCGGGGGTTGACCCCGCGAGGCTCCCGTCGGCCCGGCCCCTGACCCCCGACACCGGAGGGCAAAAAAAAACCGCGCGAGCTGGATATCTCGCGCGGCGCCTCTCTCGGTGTTCGCGAACCGAGCAACCAAACCACGGTGAACCAGATCCGTCGCGGAGTCTCGCACGGATCGCCTGCGGCGTCAAACGCGATCCCGACCCGTCACGGCCCGGCGCGCAGGCGCAGCGGCGCGTCCAGCACGAGGTTCTGGCCGCGGAAGTAGCGGCGGTAGAGCGTGCGCGGCGAGGCGCCGAGTCCGCGCTGCTCGGCCTGGAGCGCGAAGTGATGCGCCGCCTGTCCGGTGAAGACGAAGGCGCCGTCGGGACCGGTCGCGGTGGACGCTCGCGGCTCGAGTGTCGTCAGCGTCTTCTCCCAGAAGCGCACGACGGCGCCGGCGGCCGGGCGGCCGGCGGCGTCGACGACCCGGCCGCGGACGATGCCGTCGTCGTGGAACACGACCCAGGCGTTCCAGCCGGCCACCAGCGCCGCCGTGATGCCGAGCACGAAGGCGTAGCGCATCGAGCCCTACCCCTTGGTCGCGCCGGACGTGAGGCCCTCGATGAAGCGGCGCTGCTCGAGCAGGAACAGCATCATCCCCGGCACGAGAACCATGATGCAGAAGGCGTACAGCGCGCCGGTCGTGTTCTCCATGTAGCTGAGGAACGTGGAGAGCCCGAGCGGCAGCGTCTGCCGCTGCGGGTCACGGACGACGATGAGCGGCCACAGGAAGCTGTTCCACGACCAGACGAACGACAGGATCACCGTGGTGGCCACGGCCGACGTCGACAGCGGCAGCATCACGTGTCGGATGATCCGCCACTCCGGCAGGCCGTCGATGCGGGCGGCGTCGATGAGCGAGCGCGGCACCGCGTCGAAGCTGGCCTTGAAGACGAAGATGCAGACGATCGTGGAGCACAGCGGCAGCGCCAGCCCCAGGTGGCTGTTGAGCAGGTGCAGCTCCTTGGTGATGAGGTAGGCCGGGATGATGGTCGCCTGGAACGGAATGAGCATGCAGCTCAGCAGCACCAGGATGACCGCCCGCTGGCCGCGGAAGCGCAGGGTCAGCGCGTAGGCCGCCAGCGCGTTGCAGACGAGATTGCTGGCGACGGCGATGGCCGACACGATCACGCTGTTGGTGAGGTAGCGGACGAACGGGATGCCGTACCAGACGTCCACGTAATAGAAGGGATGGATCGCCCGCGGCAGCAGCGCTGGGGGGTACTGGAAGATGTTCTCGCCGGTGAGACTGGTCTTCAGCACCCAGTAGAACGGCACCAGCATCGCCGCCGAGACGACGACGAGCGCGCCGTGGACGACCGCGGCCCTACTCCGCCGCATCGACCGCGCCCGCCTCGCCGCCCGTCGCCCGGTTCGCCAGCCACGTGAGCGCCAGCAGGAAGACGAAGAGCACCACCGTGAGGGCGGCCGCATAGTCGAACTTCGACAGCACGAAGGCCGACCGGTAGATGTAGGTGATCAGCACCTCCGTCGCGTGGTTCGGCCCGCCGCCGGTCATGACGTAGATGAGGTCGAAGCTGGTGAACGAGTTGATGATGCCGATCACGAGGCACAGGAAGATGGCCGGCCGCAGCAAGGGCAGCGTGATGCTGCGGAACCGCTGCCAGGCCGAGGCGCCGTCGAGCGCGGCCGCCTCCTGGAGATTCGGCGGGATGTTCTGCAGACCGGCCAGCAGGATCACCATGAAGAAGCCGACGATCTGCCACACCGCGGCCACCACCACCGAGGGCATCGCCCACTCGTAGGAGTCGAGGAAGGCGATCGGGCGCCGGGTGACGCCCAGCGAGAGCAGGACGTAGTTGATGAGCCCCACCTTCTCGTCGTACAGCCAGCGCCAGATGACCCCGACCGCCACCGTCATCAGCGGATAGGAGAGAAAGATGATCGCCCGATAGATGCCGCGCCCGCGGATTCGCGTATCGACCAGGAGCGCCAGGCCGAGCGCCAGCGCGATGGCGATCGGCGAGCTCGCCATGAAGACCACCGTGTTCCAGAGGCTCGTCCAGAAGACCTCGTCGTGGAAGAGCAGCTCCTCGTAGTGGACCAGCCCGGCGAAGGCGCTCGGCCGGAACGGCGACCACGTCTGCACGGACAGCATCGCGTTCCAGAGCAGCGGCAGGATGCGGTAGAGCAGGAAGATCGTCAGCGACGGCGCGAGGAAGGCCCAGATGAGCAGCGTTCGCCGCGCCCGGCCGGCCGTGATCGCGCCCCCCTCAGCGGGCGAGCAGGCGGTTCACCTTCCGCTCGGCCTCGGCCAGCGCCACCGCGGCCGGCTTGCGCCCGAGCACGGCCGCCTGGAACTCCGAGTAGAACGCCTCCTTGACCTGGGCGTCCTTGCCGAGCGGCCAGGTGGCGACGAGCCTGTCGAGATGCTCGAGCTGCGTCTTCATGACGGACGCCGCCAGCGGGTCCTCGTTCTGCAGCTCCTCCAGCAGCCGGCTGTCGACGCGAGTGCCGGTGAACACCTTCAAGGTCTTGCCGAACGTGTACGCCCACTTGTCGCTGGTGGCGAGCTTGATGAACTCCCAGGCCAGCTCCGGGTGCTTGCTCGACTTCGAGATGCCGAGGCCGTGGGAGTTCGGCGTGGCGAAGCCGCCGGGCATGGGGGCGGCGCCCAGCGTCTCGGCATTGATCCACGGACCGCCGCCGCGCACGTAGAAGAACGCCGGCGAGTGGGCCTGGTAGAAGCCGACCGTGCCGCCGGCGAACGCGTTGTTCGGCTCGACCCAGCGGCCCGTCCAGGCGACCTTGTTGATGGTGCCATCGGCGGTCGCCCGGGCGAGCGCCTCGACCGTCTTCACGGCAGCCGGTGTGTTGAAGGCGGCCTTCTTGAGGTCGGGCGTGAGCAGCTCGACGCCGTTCATGGCGAGCAGCGGCCAGTAGAGCCAGTCGAAGTTGAGCGTCACGAACCCCGACTTCTCGCCCTTCGTCATCTTGCGGGCCGCCTCGAGCAGCTCGTCGAAGGTCTGCGGAGGCCGCGTGACGCCCGCCTCGCGCATCATGGTCTTGTTGTAGAAGAGCAGCGTCTTGCTGACGTAGAAGGGGACCATGTAGGTCTTCCCCTCGTACACCCACGTCCGGAGGAACGTCGGGTTGTAGTGCTCCTTCACGGCCCGGTCACGCTCCAGGTAGGGCGTGAGGTCGACGAGCCCGCCGTTGGCGGCGTACTCGAGCCAGATCGCGCCCTGCGTGTCGATGATGTCGGGGGCGGTGCCGGCGACCACCTGCGTCTGGTAGAACGGGCCCCACTCCGGCCCCTTCTTGTCGAACCACTCCACCGTCACGTCCGGGTGGACCTTGTTGAAGTCGGCGATCCAGCCGTCGATCTTCTCCTTGTACACGGGGATGTTCCAGGTGAGGAGGCTCAGCCTCTTCTCTTGCGCCGTCACCGACCCGGTCAGCAGGCCGAGGGCGAGGAGCGCGAGCGTCAACGACGTCGATCGCCTGCGCATGCTCACCCGCTGTGCGCTCATCGGGAGCCTCCTCGTGCCGCTGGGCCCGCATCGTGGCACGACGGACCGCCGGAGCGCAATTGTCTACGGCGTCGGAGGGTCGGACACCGACTTCGGCGTGTGCGCACGCGCGGCCTCGACGGCCAGGGTCGCGGACAGCCGTCGCCGTGCCGCGCGGCGCGCACGGCCATGACGACGGCGTTCTGCAATCGCTCCCGCATCGACATGCGGCCGCGATCGCCCATCTGCCCTACGGCGTCGAGGACCGCGTGCATCAGCTCCGACCAGCGTTCTTCGTCCCGGAACCGTTGCTGCCCGTCGCGCCTCGTCTCCGGCTCGTCGACCGGAAGCAACGCCGTCCGGACGGCGATCTCGAGGTAGTCGAAGTCGCAGGGCTTGGTCACGTAGTCACACGCCCCGAGCTTGAGCGCCTCCTGGGCGAGTGACACGTCGGTGTTCGCGGTCACGATGATCACCGGGATCGGAGGCCTCAGCGCCAGGATGCGGGGAAGCAGCTCGATGCCGTTCGTTCCCGGCATGTGGATGTCGAGCAGCACGATGTCGGGTCGGCACTCGCCGAGAACCATCAACGCCTCACCGGCGTTGGAGGCGTCCTGCACCGTGTAGCCGCGCTCCCCGAAGTATTCCGCGAGGATCTCGCGAATCTCCTGCTCGTCGTCGACGACCAGCAGTCGGCGACTCGACGTTTCTTCGCTTGCTTTCGCCATCGGGCTACTCCGGCGGCGCGGCTTTCCCCGACACCGCCATGGCGGCCATCAGGACCTCCCGCAGCCGCGCGATCTCGACCGGCTTCATCAGGTAATCGAGGGCGCCATCGCGAAGCGTCCCCTGGGCGAGCGAGAGATCGGAGTTGGCCGTGACCATGATGACGGGCAGGCTGGGGGAGTGCGCCTTGATGGCCCGGAGGGTCTGGGCGCCGTCCAGCGCGCCGGGCATCGCGATGTCGAGCAGGACGGCGTCGGGCGGTGGCTCGGCACGGGCGGCCGCGAGGCCGGCCACGCCGTTCCTGGCCGTCACGGTCGCGTAGCCGATGCTCTCGACGCACTCCTGCAACACGTCGAGAACGTCCCGTTCGTCGTCGATGAGCAGGACGAGGGGCTTGGTGTCGGCGCGCGAGGGCGAGGGCATGGACGTCTATGGTGCGCCGGCGGTCCGGTCGCCGTCAACTTTCTCGACGGCACGGCGCCCTGGAGCGCGCGTGGCCCCACGTGGTCGTCACCCACATCGCCATGCCGGCCGAGGACGGCCACGCCTTCCTCCTGATCCTCCGATCGTTTCAGCGCGGCCACGTGCCCGTGAGCGCCCTGTCGATCACGTCGGCCGTGACTGACGTTTTTCGACAGATCGATGCCATGAATCGTCACCGATCGGGGGCGGCGATAAATGGTCGCCGCCTAATTCATTGGTTTGCTTGACCCCGCCGGTCGCTGCCCTGGCACAGAACGTGCCCTGATACCGGTCCGATGCGAAGGGCTCGTCATTCACTCGCAGTCCCGCTCCTGGCGCTGATGCTCCTGGCGCGCGGCCAGTACGCGTTTACGAGCGCGTACGCTGACTGGAGCCTCTGCTTCGACGACCCGACCACTCTCGATCTCTCCGACATCAACAGCCTGATCGTCACGACCGTCCCGTTCAGCGACCCGATGGACGTGATCCGGCAGAGCGTGCTGTCGATGCTGCAGCCGTCCGGCCGCATCCTGGTTTCCGACACGCGTCCGACCACCAATCGTCTCCCCGAGCCGAATTCCCCGCGCGCTCCTCCCGCCGCCTAGCCGGTCTCGGCATCGGCGGTTGCGGTCCCAAATTTTCAGCTCTCAGGAGGAGTCACATGAGTGCATTCTCGAAACGCCTCACGTTCAGTAACCAGCGCGGCTTCACGCTGATCGAGCTGCTCATCGTCGTGGCGATCATCGGCATCCTGGCCGCCATCGCCGTCCCGCTGTACGCCAACGTGCAGGCGCGTGCACGGATCGCCAAGGCCCAGGCCGACACGCGGGCCATCGCCTCCGCGGTCAGCATCTACTCCGCGCTCTGCGGTGGTCTGCCGGACAACGGCTCGGCGGCCACGAACTGCCCCAGCGCCAACAACCAGTCCGGCGCCATGCCGACCGTGTTGCTGACGCAGCAGACGAACGCGCAGAACCAGGCGGGCGGTCCGTTCCTGAACTCGATGCCGACGCTGCCGGCCGGCTGGACGGGCAGCGGGACCAGCTACAAGTACTCGAGCAGCGCGACGGGTACGTTCATGCTCTGCGGCAGCGGGGACAGCACGGCCGCCAACTCGAACGGCGGCGCCACCTGTCCGTAGGCACCACACGCGTCACGGCGTCACCCGAAGCCCCCGGCAGCTTCAGGCTGCCGGGGGCTTCGTTTCGTCAGCGGTCGAGGTCACGTTCGCCGATCCCGATCTGGATCCCTCGCCGCGCCTCCGACCCGGCCGGGACCGACGGCGGCGCCGGGACACGGCGGAGCTGGATGGCCACGGCGATCGCCCGCAGCATGGCGAGGCTGTGCGTGTCGTCGTCCCGGGGCGCGAAGAGGTGGTCGGGCCCGATGGTCACGATGTTGACGCCGCCGGGCCACACGCTGTCGGCGAGCAGCACCGCGCCGTCGTTGGGCCCGTGGCGGCGAAGCACCTTGTAGCCGAACCACACCGTGGCGCCCACGGTGCCGGACAGCGGCACGGCCACCACGTTGACGACCGCGATCGAGTCCGGCATGCGGGCGCCGCGCAGGCGCTGGCGGCTCGCCTCCGTCGCCATCGACGTCATGCCGGCCCAGTCCCAGCCCCTCAGCCAGAAGACCGAGCGGGCGACCCACGACGTCGGCGGGTGGAGCGCCGTATCGGCCAGCGGCGACCCGCCCAGCGCTCCCACGATGTTGATCCACGCGACCACGGGGCTTGTCTCCTCGGACGCCAGAACACTCGACAGCGCCAGGGCGGCCTCGGCTCCGGACTTGCTGGCGCTGACCACGACCACGGACTTGCCGTCTCGCTGCGCGGCCCGGACCGCCCCGGCGATCGCCGCCGCGTTGTCCTCGACCGAAGCGTCCTGTCGGCTCGCGATGAGGCGGTTGGCAATGCCGAGCCGGTCGAGGAGCCGGCGCTGGGCCGCGAAGTCGGCGCCGGTCTCCGGGTGGCTGCGATACATCCAGGACGGCGCGAACAGCACCGTGTACGGGAACGCTCCCGGGCGCCCGAAGCTCTGCTCCGCCGCCGCCACGCTGTCCCGAAGGAAGCGGTGATAGGAGGCTTGCACGGCACGGCTCATGCGGTCGGCGCTCATCGCGCGGGCGAAGGAGAGGGCGGCGAAGTCCAGCGAGACTTCCTCGGACAGCTCGCGCAGGCGCGCCTGCTCTCGCAGCGCCGGCAGGTCGCCGTCCGCATCGATCGATCGGTGGGCGAGCAGGTCGAGCAGGAGTCCCTGCGCCGACTCGGAGTCGACCAGCGCCTCGACATCCTTCGCGGTGAGGTCGTCGCGGATCAGGTGCGTCCGCCCGGCGCAGCCGAGCGCCAGCGACGCGACGATCGCGAGGACAACCGTCCGGTTCCGGGTCCTGAACGCCGTGCAGGAGGCGAGTACCCGGCTCTTCACGTGAGTTCCAGTCTAGCGTCGGGCGGGGCCCCGGACCAAATTCGCGGACAGCATGTCCTCGAGCTGCCGCAGGGTCACCTCTCCCACCATCCGGAGGCGGTTGCCGACACAGGGCGAGAGCTGGTCGGGCCGCGTCCGCGCCGGGGTCCTGGTAATATACATGCTGATACATTCACCTGCGAATCCTGCCACCCCCGCCCTCCGTCTCAAGGACCAGGCAGGAGGGTCGGCAATGAATCGCGACGGGGACGACGCGGGGATCACGAGCCTCGGCAGCCTCGAACGGCAGGTGGTCACCCTGGCCAACGGCGCGTCGGTCCGGCTCCGTCCGATCGTGCCCGCCGACGCGCCCCGGCTGCTGGCGCTCTGTCAGCGGCTGAGCCCGCACACGGTCTACGAGCGATTCTTCTCCCCGCGCCGTCTGCGTCCGGAGGACGCCCACGCCCTCGCCAACGTCGACTATCGCCGCCGGATGGCGCTGGTGGCCGAGATCGAGCGCGGCCCCGAGCCCGAGGTGATCGGTGTGGCGCGCTATGCCCCCTCCGGCGAGGGAGACATCGCCGACGTCGCGCTCGTGGTGGAGGACCGCTGGCAGGGGCTCGGCCTCGGCTCCACCCTCCTCGAGGAGCTCCTTCGCGCCGGAGCACGGCGAGGGATCAGCCGCTTCAGCGCCGACGTGCTGACGGAGAACGGCCGCGCCCTCCGTCTGCTGTCGAGACACGTGGACGTCACCGACCGGACGACGAGCGACGGCGTCACGAGCCTCGTGTTCCGCCGCCGGGGGGATCCCCCGTTCAGCAGCGGCGCCGCGGCGTCCGCAGATCGCGTCGGCATGCCGGCCGTTGCGCTGGGAGGCTCGTGACATGCGGATCGCCGTGGTCGGCGCGGGTGGAATCGGCGGGTATTACGGGGCGCTCCTCGCCAGGGCCGGTCACGACGTGGTCTTCATCGCCCGCGGGCCTCATCTCGAGGCCCGGCGGCGACGTGGCCTGACGGTGCGAACCGCCGCCGGCGAGACGACGGTCCCCGTCACCGCGGTCGCGGAGACCGCCGGCGTGAAGCCCGTCGAGCTCGTCCTCTTCTGCGTCAAGTCGTACGACACCCTCGAGGCGGCGCGAGCGGGCTCGTTGCTGGCGGACCCCGAGGGTCGCACGCTTCTCACCCGCTCGTGTCTGGAGGTCGCCGCCGTCGCCGCGGCAGAAGGAGCGCCTCTCGGGGCCACCGCGGTGGACTCGGTCATCGGGCAGGCGGCCACGCTGCCCCGGCAATGGCGATCGTCGATGGCGCGCGACCTCGAGGATGGCCGCCGCCTCGAGGTGGACGCGCTGAGCGGCGCCGTCGTCCGGCGGGGCCTGAAGTACGGCGTCCCCACCCCGGTCCACCAGGCCATCGTGGCCAGCCTGTCCGTCCACCAGCCGGCGACGCTCGACACCGGGCGCGCGGCGGTATCCTCGATCGTTCGAGCCTGAGGAGGACACGTCGATGCGCCTCGCAGACAAGGTCGCCATCGTGACGGGCGGCGGAACGGGCATCGGCGCCGCCGTCGCCACCATGTTCGCGCGTGAAGGGGCGAGGGTGACGATCACCGGCCGGCGCAAGGAGACGCTGGATCAGATCGCCGACGAGATCGCCAGCGCGGGCGGCCACGCGCTCGCCGTCCCGGGCAGTGTCACCGACGAGGCCGACGTCCAGCGCACGGTGCAGGCGACGCTCGGCACGTTCGGGCGGATCGACGTGCTGGTGAACAACGCCGGCAGCCTGATGCACGCGGGCCCCCTGCACGAGACGAGCGACGAGATCTGGGCCGGCGTGCTGGACGTGTTCCTCACGAGCGTGTTCCGCTTCTCGCGGGCCGTCATCCCCGTCATGCTGCGCCAGGGCGGCGGCTCGATCGTCAACATCGGCTCGGCGCTGGGGCTCAAGGCATCCCCGGCGTTTCCCGTCCACCCGTACGCGGTGGCCAAGGCCGGCGTCGCCATGCTCACGAAGACCATCGCGATGCACTACGCGAAGAGCGGCATCCGCTGCAACTGTGTCGCGCCCGCCGTCACCGAGACGCCGCTGACGGCCCCCCGTCTGCGGGACGGCGCCGCGCGCAAGGCGATGGAAGCCCAGTACCCGCTCGGTCGACTCGGGCGACCGGTCGATATCGCCGAGGCGGTGCTGTATTTCGCCTCGGACGAGGCATCGTGGACGACCGGAACGGTTCTTCCCGTCGACGGCGGCATCCTCGCCTAGCCCGTGATGGACGCCGAGGTGCGTGGCGCCGCCGCCCTGCGCGACGGATTCCGAGACGATGGCACGGCGCCCCCGGCGGCCGGCCCGCGCGTCGATGCGCGAACTCGCGTGCTGCTCGAGGGGCCCATCGCGACGACGCTGGTGCGGCTGGCGGCGCCGAACGTGCTGGTGATGTTCGTGCAGGCGGCCGTCGGGCTCATCGAGACCTACTTCGTCGCCACGCTCGGAACTGACGCGCTGGCCGGCGTCGCCCTCGTCTTCCCCGTGCTGATGCTGATGCAGATGATGTCGGCCGGCGCCATGGGCGGCGGGATCTCCTCGGCGATCGCCCGCGCGCTCGGGGCCGGCCGGCGGGCCGACGCCGAGGCGCTCGTCCTCCACGCGCTGGCCATTGCCGTCGGCTTCGGTCTCGTGTTCATGCTGGCCGTGCTCGGCGGCGGGCGGTGGCTCTACACCGCGATGGGCGGCAGCGGCGGCTCGCTGACGGCGGCGCTCACGTACTCCAATGTCGTCTTCGCGGGCGCCGTCCTGATCTGGGTGTTCAACTCGCTCGCGAACGTGATTCGGGGCACCGGCAACATGGCGGTGCCGGCCGCGGTCACCTCGGCCGGCGCCGCCGCGCTGATCCCCCTGTCGCCCTGTCTCATCTTCGGCTGGGGACCGTTTCCGCGGCTCGGCGTCGCGGGAGGCGCCGTGGCGGTGCTCGCCTACTATGCCGTGGGAAGCGTCGCGCTCGCCATGTATCTCTGGACGGGGCGCAGCGTGGTCCGCCTGTCGCTCGATGGAGTCCGTTTCCGCTGGGGACTCTTCCGCGACATTCTCCGGGTCGGCGCCGTCGCCGCCCTGATCACCGTCCAGACCAATCTCACGATCGCCGTGGCGACCGGCCTCGTCGGACGCTTCGGGTCGGCGGCGATCGCCGGGTTCGGCACCGGCTCGCGGCTCGAATACCTCCTGGTCCCCCTCGTCTTCGGCCTGGGCGGCCCGCTGGTCGCCATGGTGGGAACGAACGTCGGAGCCGGCCAGCGCGGCCGCGCGCTGCGAGCGGCCTGGATCGGAGCCGCCATCGCCGCCGGGCTCACGGAGCTGATCGGTCTCTGGGCCGCGATGGTCCCGCGCGTCTGGCTCTCGCTCTTCGACACCGATCCGGCCATGCTCGACGCCGGTTCGCGATACCTTCACGTGGTCGGTCCCTTCTATGGCTTGTTCGGGCTGGGCATGGCCCTCTACTTCGCCTCGCAGGGCGCCGGGCGGCTGCTGTGGCCGCTGCTCGCGAACCTCATGCGGCTGGTGATCGCGGCGGGTGGTGGCTGGCTGGTGCTGCGCTGGACCGGGAACGTCTCGCACGTGTTCGCCGCCCTGAGCGCGGCCCTGACCGTCTTCGGCCTCGTGAACGCGGCCGCGGTGGCGGGTGGGGCGTGGTTCGGCCGGATCGGCTGGCCGAACAATCGATGAACTGAGCCTCACCAAGGAGACGCCAGATGAATACCGCCACCCAGACCGACCGTGGGGCCGAGTGGAAGCCGAGCGCCTGCATCCTGTGCGAGTGCAACTGCGGGATCCTGGTCCGGCTCGGCGGCGACGACGGCCGTCGCCTCGAGCAGATCCGCGGGGACAAGGCGCACCCGGCGTCCAGGGGCTACACGTGCCAGAAGGCGCTCCGCCTCGACCACTACCAGAACGGCCGCGGGGAGCGGGTCCTCCATCCTCTGCGCAAGCGAGCCGACGGGTCCTTCGAGACGATCGACTGGGACACCGCCATCGCCGAGGTCGCCGCGCGACTGGGCGCGGTTCGCGACGCCCACGGCGGCGAGACGATTCTCTACTATGGCGGCGGCGGCCAGGGCAACCACCTGGGCGGCTTCTACAGCACCGCCACGCTGCGGGCGTTCGGCGCCAGGTTCCGCTCCAGCGCCATCGCCCAGGAGAAGACCGGCGAGATCTGGGTCAACGGCCTCATGTTCGGCACGCCGGTCCGCGGCGATTTCGAGCACTGCGAGGTCGCGGTGTTCGTGGGCAAGAACCCGTGGCAGTCGCACAGCTTCCCCCACGCGCGGCTGACCCTGCGGAACATCGCCCGGGATCCCGCCCGGTCGATGATCGTGATCGACCCGCGCCGGACCGAGACCGCCGAGCTCGCGGAGTTCCACCTCCAGGTGCGACCGGGCCGGGACGCGTGGCTGCTGGCCGCGCTGGCGGCGGTGCTCGTGGAAGAAGGATTGACCCGCCCCGACTGGCTCGCGCAGCACGCCTCCGGCCTCGCCGAGGTCACCGCCGCGCTGGCGGACGTGCCGATCGCGGACTACTGCCGGATCAGCGGGGTCGACGAAACGCTCGTCCGGGCGGCGGCCCGGCGCCTCGCCCGGGCGTCGAGTGTCGCCGTCTTCGAGGACCTGGGAGTGCAGATGAACCGGCACTCCACGCTGGTCAGCTATCTCGAAAAGCTCGCGTGGGTCCTCACCGGCAACCTCGGCCAGCCGGGCGCGCAGTACGCGCCCGCCACGCTGGTGCCGATCGTCCGCGCCAGCAAGAGCGAGCTCGATCCTCGCACCGCGCCGGTCAGCCCCGTCGCGGGCGCCCGGATCCTGAGCGGCCTCGTGCCCTGCAACGTGATTCCCGAGGAGATCCTCACCGATCATCCGCGGCGCTACCGGGCGCTGATCGTCGAGTCGGGGAACCCGGCGCACTCCCTCGCCGACAGCCAGCGGATGCGGCAGGCCCTCGCGGCGCTCGACGTCGTCGTCGCCATCGACGTCTTCATGACCGAGACCGCCCGCCTGGCAGACTACGTCCTGCCCGCCGTGACCCAGTTCGAGAAGCCCGAGGCGACGTTCTTCAACTTCGAGTTCCCGCGCAACGTCTTCCACCTCCGGCGCCCGCTGCTGGCGCCGCCCGAGGGGCCGTTGCCCGAGCCGGAGATCCATGCGCGGCTCGTCGAGGCCACCGGCGTCTTCGAGGCTCAGGAGCTCGAGCCGCTTCGCGCCGCCGCCCGGCGCGGCCGCCGCGAATTCGCTGCGGCCTTCGCTGAGGCGACCAAGGCCAACCCGCGCCTGGGCGCCGTCACCCCGGTCGTGCTGTATCGCACGCTGGGCCCGACGCTCCCCGACGGCGCCGCCTCGGCGGCCGCGCTGTGGACGGCGGCGCACCGGTGTGCGGCCCTGAGCCCCGCCAGCGTGCGCCGCGCCGGATTCGGTGAGGGTTTCGAGGCGGGCGAGCGGCTCTTCGACGCGATCCTGGCCAGCCCGTCGGGCGTGGTGTTCGCGGCCGACGACTACGACGAGACCTGGCGGCGCATCCAGACCGAGGACGGCCGCGTCAACCTCAGCATTCCCGAGCTCCTCGGGGAGCTGGCCGCGCTCCGTCGGGAGTCGCCGCCGGGCAGCGATCCGGCCTGGCCCTTCCTGCTCTCCGCAGGCGAGCGGCGGTCGTTCACGGCCAACACGATCATGCGCGATCCCGAGTGGCGCAAGACGGATCCCGATGGCGCCCTGCGCGTCTCACCAGCCGATGCCGCCCGCATCGGTCTCGCCGACGGCGGACACGCCCGGCTCACCACGAAGCGCGCGAGCGTGGTCGTCACGGTCGCCGTCGACGAGGCGATGGCGACGGGGCATCTCGCGCTTCCGAACGGTCTCGGCGTGGACCATCCCGAGGGCGACCACCGCGTCCGAACCGGCGTGGCGCCGAACGAGCTCACGGCCAGCGAGGATCGCGACCCGTGGGTCGGCACGCCATGGCACAAGAGCGTCGCCGCCCGGCTGGAGCCCCTCAGAGCTCGCGAAGCGCCCGGTGGATGAGCTGCACGCACACCGAGCCCTCGCCGACCGCCGAGGCCACGCGCTTGACGCTGCCCGAGCGTGCGTCGCCGACCGCGAAGACGCCCGGCCGGCTCGTCTCCAGCAGGTCGGGTTTGCGGGCGAGTGGCCAGCCGGCCTTCTCGAGGTCCGCCGGCTGGAGCTCGGCGCCGGTCTTGACGAAGTTCTTCTCGTCGAGCGCCACGCAGCCCTTCAGCCAGCCGGTGTTGGGGTCGGCGCCGGTCATCAGGAACAGATGACGGATCGGGCGCGTCTCTGACTCCCCGGTGTCGAGCTGACGCCAGCGGATCCGCTCGAGGCCGTTCGTCCCCTCGAGGGCATCGATCTCCGTCCGCACGCGGAGCGCCACGTTCGAGCTGTCCTCGATGCGCTGGATGAGGTAGCGAGACATGCTCTCCGCGAGCCCGGGGCCTCGCACGAGCACGTGCACCCGGGACGAGCCCTGCGAGAGAAAGACCGCCGCTTGCCCGGCCGAGTTCCCGCCTCCGACGACGGCGATCTCCTCCCCCTTGCAGAGCTGCGCCTCGACGTGGGTGGCGCTGTACATGATGCCCGCGCCCTCGAACCGCCGGAGCTCGGCCAGGGCGGGTTTTCGATACCGTGCTCCGCTGGCGATGACGACTGTCCTCGTCCGCACGACCTCGCCGGTCGCGAGGCGGACCTGGTAGGGACTGGACGTGCAGTCGAGGCCGACGGCCGCCCGGGCGATCGCCACCTCGGCGCCGAACTTCTCCGTCTGCATGAGCGCGCGGCCCGCCAGGTCCTGGCCGGAGATCCCGGTGGGAAAGCCAAGATAGTTCTCGATGCGTGAGCTCGAGCCGGCCTGGCCGCCGGGCGCGGTATCCTCGAGCACCAGCACGTCGAGTCCCTCCGACGCCGCGTAGACGGCGGCGGCGAGACCCGCCGGTCCGGCGCCGACGATCACCACGTCCCTCGTCGTCGCGGCGTCGAGCTTGGGGCTCAGGCCAAGCCCGGCGGCCAGGGCCTCGATCGCAGGGTTCCTCAGCACCTGGCCGCTCTCGCACACGACCACCGGCACGTCCTCGACGCCCACCTGGAACCGGTCCAGCAGCGCCTGCACGCCCGGGTCGCTCTCCACCTCCTGGTAGGTGAAGGGCTGGCCGTTGCGGCTCAGGAACTCCCGGATCCGCAGCGTGGACGCCGAATGCCGGGAGCCGATGAGGATCAGGCCGATGTCGCCGTGGGCGATGAGCGCCACCCGACGCAGGATGAAGGCGCGCATGAGGATCTCGCTGAGCTCGAAGTCCCGCTGCACGAGCACGCGCAGATGCTCGCGATCGACGACGACGATCGACCCGTCGCCGAGCGCCCGCCCGCAGACGAGGGTCCGGCGGGCGGACAGCATGTTGATCTCACCCGTGAATTCGCCGGGACCGTGCACGGTGATCCGCTCTTCGCGGCCGTCGATCGGGCGCACGATCTCGATGGCGCCCTCGATGACCACGAAGAACCGGGTGTTTTGCTCCCCGAGCTCGAACAGCACCTCGCCCGACCGGACGCGGCGGCGCTCGCCGACACCCGAGATGCGGCCGACCTGAGCCGGGGTCAGCTGGGGGAACATCTGCTCGCGGCGACCCAGGTACGGATCTGTCATCGTGTTCTCCGCCGCGCCGGCTCGCGCGGCGGCGGCTCGATCACGATACACCCGCGTCCGCCGGACCGCCGACTGGCGGACGCCGCTGCCGTGGCCGCAATCCCGTCTTGCGGGAGTGCCCTCCTGCGCTACCGCGAGCGCGGGCACGCTAAACCCTCGTGGCGGCGCGGATGAGCCGTCCGCGACCGCGGCGCGGCATGCAAGCTGAGCTTGCAGGCTCCGCGCGTGATCGCGCGGATGGCGCGGAAAACGGCCATGGCACGCGAGTTGCCGGCGAAGAGGTCGCGATGAGAGAGCGCGCGGTCACCGGCAAGGTCGCGACGATCGGCGTCGACGTCGGCGGAACATCGATCTCCGGCGGGCTCGTGCGCGACGACGGCGAGGTGCTGGCGACCGTCGAGACACCGACGCACGTCGCCGGCGTGGGCACCGCGCTCAAGACGCTGCTGGCCGTGGTCCACGACGTGTATGCGCAGGCGCGCGCGCAGGGGTGGACGGTCGACGGCATCGGCGTGGGATTGCCCGGGCCGGTGGATGTCGACAAGGGTATGATGTCGGCGGCGGCGCCCCAGAATCACGTGCCGGAATTCCATGGTGTACCGGTTGCCGAGCAGATCCAGGCGCTCACCGAGCTGCCGACCTTCGTCGACAACGACGTCAACGCCCTGGCGCTCGGCGAGCGCGCGTTCGGGCTCGGCCGCGGCGCGGCCTCCCTCGCCGTGCTCGCGATCGGCACCGAAGTCGGCGGAGCCTTCGTGGCCGGCGATGTCCTCGTGCGCGGCGCCTGCGGTTTCGGCGGTGAGCTTGGTCACGTGCCCGTGAATTTCGACGGCCCCCGATGCCAGTGTGGCGGCCGCGGATGTCTCGGCGCCTACCTCGGCGGCCGCCAGCTGGCCGCCGACGCGCGACAGCGCGTGAGGGATGGAGCGAGCTCGACGCTCGTCGAGCGGGCGGCCGGCGACATCGACGCCATCACGTCGTCGATGGTGTTCGCCGCCGCCGCCGCCGGCGATCCGCTCGCGGCCGGGCTCGTCGATCAGGGGTGCGAAGCGCTCGCTGCCACGCTCGCGATCATCGTGAATGGCCTCGATCCGGAGCTCATCGTCATCACCGGCGGTGTCGCCGAATCGCTGGTGCCGCTGCACGCCGACCTCGTGCGTCGCGCGGCGGCCTATGCGTTTTCGCACCCGCTCGGATCGACACGGATCGAGATCACGCCTTCCGACAAACGTGACACGGTGCGCGGCGGTGCCGCGCTGGTCGCCTACGAGCGCGCGCGGCGCGCCGGGAGCCGCTGATGTACGTCGAACGCCCCGGCGCCAGGATCTTCCACCAGACGACCGGCACCGGCGGCCGCGACGTGTTCCTCTGCCCGCCGCGCCAGCCGGCCATCTACGGCCGCATGTGGAAGAACCAGATCCCGTACCTCTCGCGCTACTTCCGCGTGACGACCATGGACCCGCGCGGCAACGGGCGCTCGGACCGGCCGCTGACCGGCTACGACTTCGTCACCCACTACGACGATCTCCGCGCCGTGCTCGACGCCGCCGTGCGGCCGCCGTTCGCGTTCGTCGCGTTCTCGTGCGCGAGCATGCTGGCCGTCCGCTACGCGATCGATCATCCCGAGCGCGTCTCGCACCTGATCTTCGTCGGCGCCCAGTACTCGCAGTCCCTCCCCCAGCCCTTCGAGGAAAAGGTCGTCCCCATCTTCCGGAACGACTTCGACGGCTGGCGGACGCGGCTCTTCCAGAAGATCCATCCCGAGCCACACTCGCTCAAGGGCATCGAGGACGGCATCGCGTGGGCCGGCGAGACGTCGCCGGACATCCTCGTCGAGGCGTTGCGCCAGATCCAGAACGACAACGTCTACGATCTGCTGCCGCGGCTCACGACGCCCGTGCTGATCCTCCACGGAACGAAGGACGAGGTCGTGCCCTACCGCCACGGCAAGAAGTTCGCCGAGGCTGTCCCCGGCGCCCGGCTGGTGACGTTCGA
>VBPC01000136.1 GCA_005887895.1 Candidatus Rokuibacteriota bacterium | reverse complement strand
AAAATTCTCATCGTGGTGCGGCGGGCGCTCGAGCATCAGGCGCTGGGGACTGAGCTCAAGGCGCTCCGGAACAAGCTCGGCCAACGTGACGCGCTTCGCTGGCTCATGGGCCGCGGCCAGGACATCCAGCAGGTCATCCAGCAGATCAGGCAAGTGGCCAACTCCAACTTCACCATCCTGATCCAGGGAGAAACTGGCACGGGGAAAGAACTGGTGGCTCGCTCGATCCACCAGCTGAGTGCCCGCCGTGACAAGCCGTTTGTGCCTCTGGACTGCGGCGCCATTCCCGAGACGCTGATCGAGTCGGAATTGTTCGGCTACGAGAAGGGCGCGTTCACGGGGGCCGACCGGCGAAAAGAGGGGCATTTCCAGTTGGCCGAGGGGGGAACTCTGTTTCTCGACGAGATCGTCAACCTCCCCTTCTCGACACAGGCCAAGCTTCTTCGGACACTGGAGGAACGCCAGGTGCAGGTCCTGGGGGCCAAGAGATCGCTTCCCGTCGATGTCCGGATCATTGCGGCCGCCAACGTTCCCTTGGACCGAGAGATTCGAGCGGGCCGATTCCGACAGGATCTCTATTACCGGCTGAACGAATTCGTCATCCTCGTGCCCCCGTTGAGAGAGCGGATCGAAGACATCATCTACCTGGCCGAGCGGTTTCTGGCTGAGGCCTCGATGGAGCTCCGGCGCCCGATCCGTGGGATCTCGAAGGAAGCGGTCGAGGTGCTCCTCCGGTATCATTGGCCGGGCAACGTCCGCGAGCTCAGAAACGCGATTCGCCGGGCCGTCCTCCTGAGCTCCGATCTCATCGAACCGGTGTACCTCTTGCCCCTTCCCCCGAGCAGCAGCGTCGAGGCGCCTCCCGCTGACGTCTCGACCTTTTCGCCTGCCCAGCTCTCCCTGAAGGAGATGGCCGGCAGGGCCGCTGCCGAGGCTGAGCGGTGGGCGATCCGGCAGGCGCTGCGAGCGGCCGGCGGGAACAAGAGCGAAGCCGCCAGGACTCTCAGGACCGACTACAAGACGCTTCATCTCAAGATGAGGCGGCACGGCATTCGGTCCCGAGAGTTCCCGGGGTCGTAACCAGTCTGCCCCGATCGACCGGTCGTGGTATGGCACGCACGCCAGGACGTTCACGCCAGACTTCTGGCGCGAGCGCCAGAGTTCAGCCCGCGTCATAGGTCCGAGTCTCGCTCTCTCGTTCGCCCGCATTGCTGATTCTCGTCAGTGCCCTCGATAGAATCCCGGACCACATCGGGTCGAGGAGAGAATCCCCCGCTGGCTCACCGTCACCGGCACCGAACTTGCCGAATGTTCTCGCGAGCGAATTTACGGAGGTGGTGTGGTGATGAAGTTCCGTATCGTGCGATGGGTCGTCGGCCTTTCGACTGGCATGTTCGTGCTCGGCTCGATGATCGCGGCGGCTCAGGCTGAGAACAGCGTGAGTGGCGAAGCCTTCGGGGTCTCGGCGAACGTGGGGCTCGTGGTGATTCCGAGGACGCCCGACGTGGTCTTGCCTCCTGGCGGAGGAATGGTCGAGAGCGAAGTGTTGGGCGTCAGCGTCCCCGGCACTGTCCGCTCGGACACTCTCAGGGTCACGACCAGTGGGGCGATCGGCGCGAGCACTGCGAGCGCGCAGAGCAGTGCGACCGTCGAAGCAGTGGACGTCGCTGGCGGGCTGGTGACCGCGAAGCTCGTGGTGGCCATGGCGAGCAGCACCGCCAACGGCGCGACGGCGACCAGCACTGCGGAGGGGTCGACCCTGGTCGGGCTCACCGTCAACGGCCTCCCCCTCGGGGATGTGAGCCCGCCGCCGAACACCACGATCGATGTCCCTGGTGTCGGTAGTGTGATCTTGAATCAGCAGATCCCCGGTGGGGATGGCGTGCATACGACGGCGTTGACGGTCAATATGATCCACGTCGTGCTCACGGGAGCCGTGGCAGGCGACATCATCGTCGCCTCCGCCCACAGCGACGTGAACTTCACGCCTGCCCCGACGCCGGCGACGGGCTTCATGACGGGGGGTGGTCGGCTCGGGACAGGCCGGACGATTGCGACCTTTGGGCTCAACGCACGCCCGGATCTCCAGGGCCACCTCCAGTACACCGACCATGCCCAGGGCCTGGACGTCCACAGCACGGGGCTGACCGACTACGCGAGCCTGGGAGGGACGTGCGTCACCTTCTCGGGCACCGCACGGGTGAACAGCACCGATGGTTTCCACTTCACGGTGAGACAGGCGTGCGACAACGGCGAGCCGGGGGTGGGCCACGACACGTTCCAGATCTCCGTCAGGGAGCTGTCGTACTCCAGCCAGTATCTCGGCACGGTGTTGACGGGCGGCAACTTGCAGCTCCACTGAATCGCCGAGAGGACCGTGTGATCGACCACGGGCGCCCGGATGCTTTGGGGCGCCCGTGGTGTTTGATCGCTCCTTGACTCGCCCCCCCAGCCTGGAGCAGCCTGACGTAGGCGAGAGGCCCATGGAGGACGTCATGACGCCCCCGGCGATCGAGCCGCGGATGGAGCTGGAGCAGCACCTGCACATGTACCGGCAGATGGCGAAGATCCGTGCCTTCGAGGAGCAGGTGAACGAGCTTTACAAGAGCGCGAAGATGCCCGGCCTGGCCCACCTGTACGTGGGCGAGGAGGGGGTGGCGGTCGGGGTCTGCGAGGCTCTGCGGCGCGACGATTTCATCACGAGCACGCATCGCGGCCACGGCCACTGCCTGGCCAAGGGCGCCACGGTCAACCGGATGTTCGCGGAGTTGCTCGGTAAGGAAGCGGGCTATTGCCGCGGCAAGGGCGGCTCGATGCACATCGCCGATCAGGACACGGGCAACCTCGGCGCCAACGCCATCGTCGGCGGCTCGACCGGCATCGCGACCGGCGCCGCCCTGTCGGCGAAGATGCGCGGCACCGAGCAGGTGGCCGTGTGCTTCTTCGGCGATGGCGCGCTCGGGCAGGGCTTGCTGTACGAGGCGATGAACATGGCCGCGCTGTGGAAGCTGCCGGTCATCTACGTCTGCGAGAACAATCTCTATGGCGAGTACACGCCGTGCGGCGACACCATCGCCGGCGAGATCCTGGCGCGCGCCCGGGCCTTCGGCATCCAGGCCGAGAGCGTGGACGGGCAGGACGTGGTGGCGGTGAACGCGACGATGCGCCGGCTCGTCGAGCGCGCGCGGCGCGGCGACGGGCCCGCCTTCCTCGAGTGCAAGACGTACCGCTACTACGGTCATCACGTGGGCGACGTCAACCGCGAGTACCGCACGCGCGACGAGGAGAAGGAGTGGATGAGCCAGCACGATCCGCTGCTGACGCTGGCCGGCCGGCTGACCGCTCAGCAACTCGCCGACGCCGGCGTCTTCGAGCGCATCGCCACCGACGTGAAGGCGGAGATCGACAATGGCGTGCAGTACGCCCTGGCCGCGCCGTACCCGGACGCGAGCGAGGTCGACGAAGACGTGTATGCGTGACGGGAGGTAGCCGCCCATGTCCATGAGCCTCCGCCAGGTCGGTCCCTGCCTCGCCGCCGAAGTGGATGGCCTCGACCTGACGAGGCCGCTGTCCCCGGAGGCGGTGGCGGCGATTCACGCCGGCATGGACACCTACGCCGTGCTCGTCTTCCACGACCAGAAGCTCGACGACGAGCAGCAGCTGGTCTTCACCCGCAGCCTCGGCGAGATCGAGCACGCGATCGGCACCAGCCTGCGCGCGCCCGACGAGCTGCGGCTGCCGACGACGTTCGCCGACGTCTCCAACCTCGACAAGGACCAGAAGGTCTTCGCGCGCGCCGACCGGCGGCGCCTGTTCGCCCTCGGCAATCGCCTCTGGCATTCCGACAGCTCGTTCAAGGCGATCCCGGCGAAGTACTCGCTCCTGCACGCCCGCAGCGTGCCGTCCAGGGGCGGCAACACCGAGTTCGCCGACATGCGCGGCGCCTGGGACGCCCTCGACGCCGAGACCAGGGCCGAGGTCGAGGACCTGGTCTGCGAGCACTCGCAGATCTTCTCGCGGCAGCAGCTCGGCTTCACCGACTTCACCGACGAGGAGCGCGCCCGCTTCGCGCCCGTGCGCCAGCGTCTCGTCCGGACGCATCCGGTCACCGGTCGCCGCTCGCTCTACCTCTCCTCGCACGCCGGCACGATCCTGGGCTGGCCGGTGCCGGAGGCGCGCGCCTTCCTGCGCGACCTGGTCGAGCACGCCACCCAGCGCCAGTTCGTCTACGCCCACCGCTGGCGGGTGGGCGACCTCGTCATGTGGGACAACCGCCAGACGATGCACCGGGCCCGGCCGTTTCCGGCGCACGAGCCGCGCGACATGCGACGCACCACGCTGGCTGGCGACGGGCCCACCGTGGCGCACGCCGCCTGAGCGCGATGCTGCGCCGGGCCCTCGCGGCCGGCGCCCTGACGCTCGCGCTCGTCACGCCGGCCGCCGCCGCGGAGGAGCGCGCGCGGCCGACCCGCATCCTCGACTGGGACACCGGCGAGGGCCGCAGCTACTGGATTCCGGCCGTGGAAGTGGCCGGCTTCGTCTTCGCGCTCAATCAATTCGACCGGCACGTCTTCGACAAGGAGACGTACGACACCGATGGCCACACGTTCTGGAAGAATCTCCGGACGGCGCCGATCTACGACAAGGACCCGTTCAGCGTCAACCAGATCGGGCATCCGTACCAGGGCAGCATCTACTACGGCTTCGCCCGCTCGGCCGGCCTCGAGTACTGGGAGTCGTCGCTGTACACGGTGGGCGGGAGCTTTCTCTGGGAGACCTACGGCGAGACGACCAAGCCGTCGATCAACGATCACGTCGCCAGTGGCATCGGCGGGACCTTCGTCGGCGAGGCGGCGTTCCGGATGGCGAGCCTGCTGCTCGAGGGCGGCGGCGAGCGGCCGGGGTTCTGGCGTGAGCTCGGCGCGGCGCTCATCTCGCCCTCCACCGGCTTCAACCGGCTCGCCTTCGGCGAGCGCTTCGCGCCCGTCTTTCCGAGCCGCGATCCGGAGGTCTTCATCCGCCTGCGGATCGGCGCCACGCTGACCGCCCACGTGGACAACCCGGGGCTCTCGGAGTCCGTCAAGCGGCAGGAAGGCAGCGTCGACTACTCCATCACGTACGGGCTACCCGGCAAGCCCGGGTATCGCTACTCGCGCCCGTTCGACTACTTTCACTTCGAGTTCACCGGGGTGCCGAACTCCAGCACCGTCGGCAATGCGCTGGAGAACGTCTCGATCCGGGGTCTGCTGGCCGGTACCCGCTACGAGTGGGGCGACGCATACCGTGGCCTGTGGGGCCTCTTCGGCGGCTACGATTACCTCTCGCCGCAGGTCTTTCGCGTGGCCACCACCAACGCCGGCCTCGGCACGGTCTTCCAGTGGTGGCTCTCGCCGACGGTAGCGCTGCAGACCACCGCGATCGGCGGCGTCGGCTTCGGCGCGGCCGGCACCGTGGCCGACCAGGCCGAAAGCGACTACCACTACGGCGTGATCCCGCAGACGCTCCTCGGGCTCCGCCTGATCTTCGGCGAGCGCGCGATGCTGGAGGCGTCCGGACGCCAGTACTACGTGATCGGCACCGGCTCCGGACCGGAGTCGAGCACCTCCGATTTCGGGGCCGAGACGATCGTCCGCGGCAACGTGGGCTTCACCGTGCGCCTCTTCGGCCCCCACGCCCTCGGCATCCAGTACCTCGTGTCGGACCGCGAGGCGCGGATTCCCAACCACCGCGACCGGCACCAGCTGGTGGAGACGGTCAGCATTTCCTACAACTTCCTCGGCCACTCCCGATTCGGCGCCACCGAGTGGCGTCCCGCGATGACCGGAGGCCGCTGACGCGGCGCCCCGGCGCGGAATTTCCGGCTTGCGGGCCGGGTCGTCGGCGGTGTATAGCCGAAAGACTCAGAAAGGAGCCTCACCGTGCAACTCGGAATGATCGGCCTGGGGCGGATGGGACAGAACATGGTCGTCCGGCTCGCCAAGGCCGGGCACCAGCTCGTGGTCAACGATCGGAGCGCCGAGGTCATCCAGCAGACGCAACAGCGCGTCCAGAAAGAAGCCGGCGGCCAGGCGGGCGGCGCCTCGGCCTTGAAGGAGCTCGTCGGGCAGCTCGCCGCGCCCCGGGCCCTGTGGCTGATGACGCCGGCCGGCGTGGTCGACCGCGTCATCGCCGATCTGGTGCCCCTGCTGCAGCGGGGCGACATCCTCATCGACGGCGGCAATTCGTACTACATCGACGACATTCGCCGCAGCAAGGAGCTGGCCGCCAAGGGCATCCACTACGTCGACGTCGGCACGAGCGGCGGCGTGTGGGGTCTCGAGCGCGGCTACTGCCTGATGATCGGCGGGCCCGACGAGGCGGTGAAGCGGCTCGACCCGATCTTCAAGGCACTGGCGCCGGGTCGCGGCAACGCCGACCGGACGCCCGGTCGCGAGAAGATCGCGCACCCGGGCACGGCCGAGGACGGCTACCTCCACTGCGGTCCCGCCGGCGCGGGGCACTTCGTCAAGATGGTGCACAACGGCATCGAGTACGGGCTGATGGCGGCCTACGCCGAGGGCCTCAACATCATCAAGCACGCCAACGTCGGCAAGCAGGGCCGGGAGCACGCCAGCGCCGAGGTCACACCGCTGCGGAACCCCGAGCACTTCCAGTACGACTTCAACCTGCCCGAGATCACCGAGCTGTGGCGGCGCGGCAGCGTGGTCGCGTCGTGGCTGCTCGACCTCACGGCCTCGGCACTGGCCGAGGATCCCGAGCTCGCGAGCGTCAAGGCCGAGGTGCCGGACTCCGGTGAGGGTCGCTGGACCGTGCTGGCCGCGATCGACGAGGGCGTGCCGGCGACGGTGCTCACCGCGTCGCTCTACCAGCGCTTCACCTCGCGCGGCGAAGACGCGTTCGCCTGCAAGACGCTGCAGGCGATGCGCCGCAAGTTCGGCGGGCATTAAGAATGGGGGGCCACGAAATGGCCCCCCAGCCCCCATACGTTGGGAGCGCCCCGGCGGAGCCGGGGCGCTCCTCTGTTTCGCGAGCTACACGGCTTCCAGCCACTTCGCTTCCCAGCAGCGCGCTTCGCGCTACACCGCTCCTTCTTCGGCGGCGCGGGCGGCGGTGGTTTCGGCGGCGGCGAGCTCGGTGGGGGGCTTGGGCTGGAGGCGGATGCGGCGCATGAGGGGCAGGAAGAGGGGGACGGCGGCGAACATCAGCGTCAGGAGCCAGAAGTCGTCGGCGAAGGCCAGCAGCTGCGCCTGCGCGACGGTCTCGTTGTAGAGCATCGCCACCGCCTGCCGCTCGGCCGTGAAGGCATCCGTGCCCTGGGCCGCGAAGTGCCTGGTCCACCGACCGAGCCGCGCGTACGTCTCGGTGTCCCACCGCGTGAGGTGGCCGGTGAGCGTCGCCTGGTGGAACTGGCTCCGCTGTGACAGCAGCGTGGTGGCCACCGCGATGCCGATGCTGCCGCCCAGGTTGCGCAGCATGCCGTACGCGGCGGTGGCGTTGACGAGCTTGTCCCGCCGGATCGTGGCCAGCGCCAGCGTGGAGAGCGGCACGAAGATGAAGCCGACCGCGAAGCCCTGGATGAAGCGTGGCAGGGCGAGCGCCCAGTAGTCCATGGTGAGCGTCAGCGACGTCATCATGTAGAAGGCGACGGCGTTGAGCAGGCAGCCGAAGGCCAGCATCATCCGCTGGTCGATGCGCGTGACCAGCCCCGACGCGAAGAGCGAGAAGATGTTGCCGAGACCGCCGGGGGCGAGCACCAGGCCCGACGTCCACGCGTCGTAGCCGAGCAGCTTCTGCGTGAAGACGGCGACCAGCAGCATGCCCGAGAAGGTGCCGAAGCCCACGATGGCGATCAGGATGGCGCCGGTCGCGAAGTTGCGGTCCGTGAACACGGCCAGGTCCAGGATCGGTTCGCTGGTCGTGAGCTCGCGGATCAGGAATCCGAGGAGCGCGCAGACGGCCACCACCGTGAGCGCGACGATCGTCGAGGAGTCGAACCAGTCCTCGCGCTCGCCGCGATCCAGCACGAGCTGCAGGCAGCCGAAGCCCGCCACCATCAGCCCCAGGCCCCACCAGTCGATCCGTCCCGCCTTTCGTAGATACGGCGGATCGAACAGGCAGGCGCTGGCCAGCAGGAACCCCACGATGCCGACGGGGAGGTTGATGTAGAAGATCCAGCGCCACGACCACTCGTCGGCGAGGTAGCCCCCGACCGTCGGCCCCAGGATCGGCCCCAGGATGAAGCCGACGCCCCACACCGCCATCGCCAGCCCGCGCTGGTGGAACGGGAAGATCTCCCACAGGATCGCCTGCGAGAGCGGAATGATCGGACCGCCGCCGAGCCCCTGGAAGATGCGGGCGATGATCAGCGTGGTGAGGTCGGGCGCGATGCCGGACAGGAACGAGCTCAACACGAACACCGTGGTGCACAGCAGGAAGAAGCGCTTGCGCCCGAAGACGCCGACCAGCCAGCCGGTCGCGGGGATGACCACCGCGTTGGCGGCCAGGTAGGAGGTGATCACCCACGACACCTCGTCGAGCCCCGCCGAGAGCGAGCCCTGCAGGTGCGGCAGCACGACGTTGGTGACGCTGGTGTCGAGGATCTGCATGAAGGCCACCACCATGACGGTCAGGGTGATGGCCCACTTCTGGGCGGCAGGGATCGGGGCGGCATCCGGCACTGGAGGCGTCATTGGTTCCAGCTGTGCGCTAGGATATTCCCCCACATGGATTTCGGGATCAACCTCGCGACAGCGGCCGACTCCTGGAAGGTCGTCAAGCGCGCCGAGGAGCTCGGCTACGCGCGGGCGTGGTTCTACGACACGCAGCTGCTCAACGCCGACCTGTTCGTGGCCATGGGCGCCGCCGCCGTGCAGACCTCGCGGATCCGGCTGGCCACCGGCGTGCTGATTCCCTCCAATCGCATCGCGCCGGTGGCGGCGAGCGCGCTGGCGTCGCTGAACGCGCTGGCGCCCGGACGGATCGACTTCGGCGTCTCCACCGGCTTCACGGCGCGCCGCACGATGGGGCTGGGCCCGGTTCGGCTCGACGACCTGCGCGAGTACATCCGCGTCGTGCGTGGCCTCCTGGCCGGCGACACGCTCGAGTGGACCTTCGAAGGCCAGCGGCGGAAGATCCGCTTCCTCAGCCCGGAGCTCGGCGTCGTCAACGTGACCGATCCGATCCCGCTGCACATCTCGGCGCTCGGTCCGCGCGGTCGCCGGCTCACCGCCGAGCTGGCCGCCGGCTGGATCTGCGCCACCGGTCACGTGGGCTCGGCCCGGGCCGCCGTCGCCGACATGCAGGCGGCCTGGCGCGCGGTGGGCATCGAGCCCGCGACCCGCCCGGCCACCGCGTTCACCGGCGGCTGCGTGCTGAAGGACGGCGAGGCGTGCGACGGTCCCCGCGCTCGCGCGCAGGCGGGACCGCACGCCACGATCGCGCTCCACAACCTGGTCGAGGCCGAGCAATTCGGCGACATGGGCCGCGGCCTGCCGCCGTCGCTGGCGCCGCTGCTCGAGCGCTACCGCGAGATCTATCTGAAGTACGAGCCGCCCGACGCGCGCTACCTCGCCAACCACCGCGGGCACCTGATGGTCCTTCGCCCGGAGGAACAGGAGGTGTGCACCGCGGAGTTGATCCGCACGGTGACGTTCACGGCGACCCGGCCCGAGCTGCAGGAGCGCATCCGTGAGCTGGGCCGGGCCGGCTACAACCATTTCGCCATCAGCATCCGCCACGGGCATCCGCAGATGCTCGAGGAGTGGGCGGACGTCTTCGGAGGTGTCTAGGGTGAACGCGATCGTCTTCTCGCAGACCGGCGGGCCCGAGGTGTTGCGGCTGTCCGAGGTGCCGAAGCCCGAGGTCCGTCCGGGCATGGCGCTCATCAGGGTCCACGCGATCGGCGTGAACTTCGCCGACACCCGCTTCCGGCAGGGCACGTACGTCGTGAAGCCGAAGCTTCCCGACACGCCGGGCATGGAGGCCGCGGGGGTCGTCGAGGCCGTCGGCGACGGGGTGACGAACGTGCGGCCGGGCGCCCGGGTGGCCGCCTTCACCGTCAAGTCGTACGCCGAGTACTGCCAGGCCCCGGCATCCATGGTCGTCCCGCTCCCCGACGCCGTGAGCTTCGTCGACGGCGCGGCGTTTCCGATCCAGGTCCTGACCGCGTATCACCTGCTTCACACGGCGGACGCGACGGGGCCGGGCCGCACCGTGCTCGTCCACTCGGCGGCCGGAGGCGTCGGCCTGGCCGCGGTGCAACTGGCCCGGGTCGCGGGGGCGCGCGTGTTCGCCACCGTCTCCAGCGACGCCAAGGCGCGGCTGGTGCTGGACCACGGCGCCGAGGCCGTCGTCAACTACGCCACCGGGAAGTTCGCCGACGAGGTGCTGCGGCTGACCGAGGGCCGCGGGGTGGACCTCATCCTCGACGCGGTGGGGAAGCCGACCTTCGAGGAGGACCTGCGCTGCCTGGCGGCCTTCGGGCATCTGAGTCTCTATGGCCGCGCCGGCGGACCGATCGAGCCGTTCGACGTCGTCCGGCTGTCCCCGAAGTCGCAGAAGGTCAGCGGCTTCATGCTGCCGACGGTGACGCGGAACTTCCCCGACAAGACGCGCGAGAGCGCCGAGCGCTGCTTCGCGCTCATGCGCGACGGCCGACTGAAGCTGCACATCGGCAAGACGTTCGCGCTCGCCGACGCGGCGGATGCGCATCGCTACCTCGAATCGCGGCAGTCGACGGGAAAGCTGGTCCTGATCCCGTGAGCCCCGACCACCCTCACTCGCAAAGGAGCGACCCATGAAAGCTGCGATGTTCCACGGAGCCCACAAGCCGCTGACGATCGAAGACGTCGACATCGACAAGCCGCTCGGACGCGAGGTGCTGGTGCGCACCGTCGCCTCCGGCGTCTGTCACAGCGACCTGCACTTCATCGACGGCTACTATCCGTTCCCGACCCCGGCCATTCTCGGCCACGAGGCGGCCGGCATCGTGGAGGCGGTCGGCCTGCAGGTGTCCGAGCTCAAGCCCGGCGACCACGTCATCGCCTGCCTGTCGGTGTTCTGCGGCCAGTGCGACTATTGCCTGACCGGCAAGACCCATCTCTGCCAGACGCGGCCCGTCCGGGCCAAGACGGAGCCGCCCAAGCTGTCCTGGAAGGGCGAGCCCGTCAACCAGTTCGCGAACCTGTCCGCCTACGCCGAGAAGATGCTGGTGCACGAGAACGCGCTCGTGAAGATCGACGGCGAGATGCCGCTGGACCGCGCGGCCCTCATCGGCTGCGGCGTCACGACCGGCGTGGGGGCGGTGCTCAACACCGCCCGGATCGAGCCGGGATCGACGACGGCCGTCTTCGGCGCCGGCGGCGTCGGCCTCGCCGCCATCCAGGGGGCGCGCATCGCGGGCGCCCGCATGATCATCGCGGTCGACACGGTCGAGGCCAAGCTCGCCCGGGCGCGCGAGCTGGGGGCCACCCACGTGGTCAACGCGGCCGCCGACGATCCCGTGAAGGCGATCCGCACTCTCACCAACGGCGGCGTCGATTACTCGTTCGAGGCCATCGGCCTCAAGCTCGCCGCCGAGCAGTGCTTCGACTGCATCCGGCCGGGCGGCACCGCCACGATCATCGGCATGATCCCGGTCGGCCAGAAGATCGAGCTGGACGGGCCGATGTTCCTGCGCGAGAAGAAGATCCAGGGCTGCAGCATGGGCAGCAACCGCTTCAAGGTCGACATGCCGCGCTACATCGACTTCTACCGGCAGGGACGTCTCAAGCTGGACGAGATGATCACGCGGCGCGGCCGGCTGGCCGACGTCAACGAGGCCTTCCGGGCCATGAAGGCCGGCGAGGTCGCGCGGACGGTGCTGATGTTCGAATGAGCGGCCCGGGGGCGATGACGTTCGGCTGGCTGACGCTCGGGCAATCGCCGGGGGCCGACGCCGACTACGCCGCGATCCGCGAGCAGGTCGCCCAGGCCTGCTTCGCGGAGGCGGCGGGCTTCGACGGCATCTGGCTCACCGAGCACAACTTCACCGGCGAGAGCGTCTACTGCGATCCGATCCCGTTCGCGAGCGTCGTCGCCGCGCGGACCTCGCGGATCCGGATCGGCTTCGCGGTCATCCAGCTCGCCCTGCGCCACCCGATCCGCCTGGCCACCCAGCTCGCCCTCCTCGACAATCTCTCCGACGGCCGCCTCGACGTCGGCGTCGGCCACGGCACCAACTACAACGAGTACGAGTTCGTCGGCTACGGGCTGCGCAGCGAGGACAGCCGCGAGCGCATGGCGGAGACGCTCGAGGTCATGGTCCGCGCGTGGACCGAGGCGCCGCTCGTCCACCACGGCAAGTTCTATCGGCTGAGCCTGCCCGAGCTTCGTCCGCGCCCGCGCCAGCGCCCGCATCCGCCGATCTGGCGGGCCGTCTCGTCGGCCGACTCGGTGCGCGAGTGCGGCCGGCTCGGTGCCCCGATCCTGATCGCGCGCATCCCGCTGGCACGGATTCCCGAGCGGCTGGCGCTGTACGAGGCTGGCCTCGCCGACAGCCGTCTCGAGGCCGCGACGCGCCAGCGGCTGCGCGCGCAGGCCGCGGTGTGGCGCTTCGTCCACGTCGCCGAGAGTCAGCGTCAGGCGGAAGACGAGCTGGCGGCCGCCCTCTTGACGACGCGGCGCCACGCGATCCACGCCCGCCAGACGCACAACCCCGCCGACTTCCAGGTCCCGTCGTCGCGGGTGAACCCGTGGAACGACCCGCGCGTGTCGCACGAGGACGGTGTCCGCTATTCGCTCGAGCACTCCGCCCTCTACGGCACCGCCGAGCGCGTGGCCGACCAGGTGGCCGAGCTGCGGACGGCCGGGGCGCACCACGTGCTCTGTCAGATGAGCTGCGGCGGCCTGCCCCACGCGACGATCATCGAGTCGATGCGGCGGTTCGGCGAGCGCGTGATCCCGCGGTTTCGCTGAGCGACGCGCTCGGCGGTGCTCCGCGCTACAGCACGGAGCGCACGAGGCCGCCGTCGACGAGCAGCGTGGTGCCCGTGATGTAGCTCGACCGGCTGGAGGCGAGGAACGCCACCAGGTAGGCCAGCTCGCGCGGCTCGCCCACGCGGCCGACGGCGGTCTCGGTGGCTCGCTGGGCGAGCGCCTCGTCCACCGAGATGCCCAGCTCTGTCGCGCGCGACGTCACGTTGGAGAGCATGCGCTCGGTCAGGATGGAGCCCGGACACACGTTGTTGACCAGGATACCGTCGCGCCCGACCTCGTCGGCCAGGCTCTTGGCGAAGGCGACCACGCCCATGCGGGTGACGCCGGACAGCGCGAGGTTCGGGATCGGCTGATAGACGGTGCTGGCCAGGATGTTGATGATGCGCCCACCGCCGCTGCGCTTGAGGTGGGGCAGCGCCTCTCGCGACATCCGAGCGAAGAAGAGCAGCGAGCGCTGGCCCGAAGCGCTCGACGGCGGCGGCGACGAGGCCGCGGATCGTCTCGTGGTGATCGAGATCGCCGGCGAACGCCAGCACGTCGGCGCCCGTCGCGTCGCGAAGCTCCTGCGCCGCCTTGTCGAGGTCGTTCTGCGAGCGGCTGCAGAGCGCGAGGCACGCGCCTTCCTCGGCGAGCACCTGGGCGCACGCTCGCCCCAGCCCCTTGCTGGCGCCGCCGACGATCGCGACCTTGCCCGCGAGCCCGAGGTCCACGGCGCCGTCAGTGCGTGTGGTGGCCCGCGCCGGGGCCGTGCGAGTGGCCGGAGTGTGAGAATCCCCTCGACGGCGGCGCCGGGCGGGCCGACGGCGGCCGGTGCAGGTTCGTCTCGGGGACGGTGAAGATCCGCTCGGCCGGCGCGCCGTCGGTCGGACAGAAGGTGGCCTTGCCGGCCTCGGCCACCGGCCGCGAGACGACGAACTCGGCGCCGCAGTGCGAGCAACGGAACGGATAGCGCACGGGCGTCACCCGGCCGTGAGGTGCGCTTGCCAGTAGTGGTGCGTCTTGGCCACCACCGTGATGATGCTCTTCACCTCGTCCTTCAGCCGGTAGTGGGGGCCGGCCGGGAGCAGCAGTCGATCCTCGTCCACGCGCGCCTCGACGTTCTCGAGGGCGATGGCGGCGACCAATCCGGGCGGCCGCCTTCGTGCCAGACGAACGGCGCCGAGGACATCGGCGGGGCGGCGAGACGATCCGTCATGGTCGGAGCGGGATCATAGCACCGCGCTCAGGGCGCGGCGAGGACGGCGCCCGCGGCGTCGAGCGCGCGCTCGATCTGCGCGGCGCTGACGTCGAGATGGGTGACGGCGCGGATCGTGCGGGGGCCGAGAGCACCCATGCGCACGCCGCGGGCGAGCAAGCGCTCCACGACCGTGGCCGCGTCGAGACGTCCGGTCAGCTCGAAGAACACGAGGTTGGTCTCGACGCCGGCCGGGTCGAGCGCGACGCCGGGCAGCCCCGCCAGGCCCTCGGCCAGCCGCCGCGCGTTGGCGTGATCCTCGGCCAGGCGCTTGACGTGGTGGCGCAGCGCGTACACGCCGCCGGCGGCGATGATGCCCGCCTGGCGCATGGCGCCGCCCATCTGCTGCTTGAGTCGCCAGGCCTCGGCGATGAAGTCGCGAGAGCCGGCCAGGGCGGCGCCGACCGGCGCGCCGAGCCCCTTGGTGAAGTCGATCCACGCGGAGTCGAACGGCGCCGCCCAGTCCCGCGCGGCGACGCCGCTGGCCACGACCGCGTTCAGGAGCCGCGCGCCGTCGAGATGCGTCGAGAGCCGGTGACGCCGGGCGACGTCGGTCACCGCGCGCACGCGCGCGAGCGGCCAGATCGAGCCGCCGCCGAGATTGCTCGTCTGCTCGACCCACACCAGCCGGCTGCGCGGGAAGTGGCGGAAGTCGGGCCGGATGCCGGCCGCCAGCGCCTCGGCGTCGAACTGGCCGCGGGCGCCGTCGAGCGGGCGCACGTTGACGCCGGCCAGCGCGGCGGGGCCGCCGCTCTCGAAGTGGATCGGATGCGCGGTGCGGTGCGCGAGCATCTCCTCGCCCGGCCGGCAGTGCACGCGCAGCGCGATCTCGTTGCACATCGTCCCCGACGGCAGGAAGACGGCCGCCTCCTTGCCGAGGAGATCGGCCACCATCTCCTCCAGCAGGTTCACGGTCGGATCCTCGTGCTTCTGCTCGTCGCCCACCTCCGCCTCGCACATGAACCGCCGCATCTCGGCGGTGGGGCGGGTGACGGTGTCGCTGTAGAGGTCGATCTCGATCGGGCTGGGCTGGGCCATGGTGCGGACGAGCATAGCCCTTTTTCGAGCAGGTACCATATGAGGGTTGTCTGGCATGAGAGCGCTTGCCGTCGTCCTGGCCCTGGCCCTGACCACCGCCGTCGCGACCGCCGGGCCACGCCCGGCGCCGGGCGCGGGCCCCGTCCACGGGCTGTCCATCCATGGCGACCTCAAGTACGGGCCCGGCTTCGCGCACTTCGCGTACGTGAACCCGCGGGCCCCGCGGGGTGGCAGCGTGACGCTCCCGGCGATCGGCACGTTCGACAACCTCAACCCGTTCATCCTCAAGGGCGTCCCGGCGGCCGGCATCGCCACCACGTTCGACACCCTGACAGTGGCGTCGGCCGACGAGCCCTCGTCGGGATACGGGCTGCTCGCCGAGACGATCGAGATGGCGCCGGACCGCTCGTGGGTGGCGTTCACGCTGCGCGCCGCCGCGCGCTTCCACGACGGCAGCCCGGTGACCCCCGAGGACGTCATCTGGACGTTCGACACGCTGCGGACGCGCGGCCACCCGATCTACCGGTCGTACTACGCCCAGGTGGCGAAGGTCGAGAAGGTGGGACCGCGCACGGTGCGCTTCCGCTTCAAGGGGGGCGACAACCGCGAGCTGCCGGTCATCGTGGGCCAGTTGCCGGTGCTCTCGAAGGCGTACTGGGCCGGACGCGACTTCGCCAGGACGACGCTGGAGGCGCCCCTCGGCAGCGGGCCGTACCGGGTGGAGTCGCTGGAGCCCGGGCGCTCGATCACCTATCGCCGCGTGACGGACTACTGGGCGGCCGCGCTACCCGTCAACGTGGGTCGCTTCAACTTCGACACCATGCGGTACGACTACTACCGCGACGGCACCGTCGCGCTGGAAGCGTTCAAGGGCGGCGCCTACGACCTGCGGCTCGAGAACGTCGCGAAGAACTGGGCGACCGCCTACGACATTCCCGCGGTGCGGGAGGGACGGATCCAGAAGCAGGAGATCCCCAACGAGATCCCCACCGGCATGCAGGGCTTCGTCTACAACACCCGCCGGGCCGTCTTTCGCGACGCGCGCGTGCGCGAGGCGCTGGCCAACGCGTTCGACTTCGAGTGGACCAACGCCCACCTCTTCTACGGCGCCTACACTCGCACCCGCAGCTACTTCTCCAACTCCGAGCTGGCCTCGCGGGGGCTCCCCGGCGAGGCCGAGCGGGCGGTGCTGGCGCCGTATCGCGGCCGCGTCCCGGATGCCGTGCTCACGCGCGAGTACCGGCCGCCGTCGACGGGGCCGGACGGCCTCCGCCCCAACCTGGTCCGCGCGCTCGAGCTGCTGAAGCAGGCGGGCTGGGTCGTGCGGGACATGAAGCTCGTCAACGTCGAGACCGGCGCGCCGCTGACGTTCGAGATCCTGCTCGACGACTCGACGTGGGAGCGCATCACCCTGCCGTTCGTGAAGAACCTCGAGCGGCTCGGCGTGGCCGCGCGCGTGCGGACCGTGGACTCGGCGCAGTACGAGTACCGCATGAAGCAGTTCGACTTCGACATGACCGTGGGTCTCTTCGCACAGTCGCTGTCCCCGGGCAACGAGCAGGTCGACTTCTGGGCCTCGGCCTCCGCCGACACGCCGGGCAGCCGCAACCTGGCCGGCGTGCGTGACCCTGTGGTCGACCGGCTGGTCGAGCTGGTGATCGGCGCCCCCGACCGCCCCGCGCTGGTGGCGCGCACGCGGGCGCTCGACCGCGTGCTGCTGTGGGGCCACTACGTCATCCCCCACTGGCACATCACCGCCTTCCGCGTGGTCTACTGGAACCGCTTCGGGCGTCCGCCCGTCGCGCCGAAGTACGACCTCGGGTTCGACACCTGGTGGATCGACCCCACGAAAGCCGGGAGCCCGGCGTAGATGCTGGCCTACCTCGCCCGCCGCCTTCTGCTCGTGGTGCCGACGCTGTTCGGGATCATGCTGGCCAACTTCCTCATCGTGCAGGCGGCGCCGGGCGGCCCGGTCGATCTCATGCTGGCCCGCCTGCGCGGCCATGCCGGCGCGGCGACGGCGCGCGTGGCCGGCACCGGCGGCGAGACGGCCGGCGGCCGCGCCGCGCGCCCGGGGAGCGGCGCCGAGGAGGGCGCCAGCCGCGCCTCGCAGGGCATCGATCCCGACCTGGTGCGCCAGCTCGAAAAGCAGTTCGGCTTCGACAAGCCGGCCTGGCAGCGCTTCGTCCACATGATGCGCAGCTACCTCGTCTTCGACCTCGGCAGCAGCTTCTACCGCGACCGACCGGTGCTGGGTCTCATGCTCGAGAAGCTGCCGGTGTCGATCACGCTCGGCCTGTGGACGACGCTGCTCGTCTACCTGGTGTCGATCCCGCTCGGCATCGCCAAGGCCGTGCGCGACGGCACGCCGTTCGACGTGTGGACCAGCGCGGCGGTGATCGTCGGCTACGCCATCCCCGGCTTTCTCTTCGCGATCCTGCTGGTCGTGCTGCTGGCCGGCGGCTCCTTCGTGCAGTGGTTCCCGCTGCGCGGCCTCACCTCCGACACGTGGGCGCTCATGTCCTGGCCGCACCGGATCGCCTATTACCTGTGGCACATCGCGCTGCCGGTGATTGCGCTGGTGGTGGGCGGCTTCGCCAGCCTGGCCATGCTGACCAAGAACTCGTTCCTCGACGAGATCAACAAGCAGTACGTGGCCACCGCCCGGGCCAAGGGGCTGTCGCGACGGCGCGTGCTCTACGGCCACGTGTTCCGCAACGCCATGCTCATCGTGGTGGCCGGCTTTCCCAGCGCGTTCATCGGCATCTTCTTCGCCGGCGAGCTGCTGATCGAGGTGATCTTCTCGCTCAACGGGCTGGGCCTGCTGGGCTTCGAGGCGGCGGTGAACCGCGACTACCCGGTGATGTTCGGCACCCTCTACGTCTACACGCTGATCGGTCTGCTGCTGAACATCGTGACCGATCTGACCTACACGATCATTGATCCGCGCATCGACTTCGAGCGGCGGGCCACGTGAGCCTCTCGCCCCTGATGCGCCGGCGGCTGGCCAGCTTCCGCACGAGCCGGCGCGGCTACTGGTCGCTGTGGATCTTCCTGGCGCTGTTCGTGCTCTCGCTCGGCGCCGACCTGCTGGCCAACGACCGGCCCCTGCTCGTGCGTCAGGACGGCCGCCTCTACGTTCCCGTCCTGCGCGCGTACCCCGAGACCGCGTTCGGCGGCGCGCTGCCGACCGAGGCGGACTATCGCGATCCGTACGTGCAGCGGCTCATCGCGGGGCGCGGCTGGCTCGTGTG
>VBPC01000020.1 GCA_005887895.1 Candidatus Rokuibacteriota bacterium | reverse complement strand
AGAAGTTCGAATAGTCTGCAGCAGTTGACGGAGTGGATGTAACGGCACCGCCGGGGTGGGCGACCGCCCCGGCGGTGTCATGAGTACGATCGCTTGACGACCGCCGTGATCGCCGCCGAGCAGCTCACCAAGTGGTACGGACCGCGCCTCGCCGTCGACCAGGTCTCCTTGGCGGTCGGCCCGGGCGAGATCATGGGCCTTCTGGGGCCCAACGGCTCGGGGAAGACGACCATCTTGCGCATCCTCGCGGGCTACCTGCGTCCATCGGCGGGGACCGCATGCATCGCCGGTCTCGACGTCGTCGACGATTCCCTCGCTGCGCGCCGGCGCGTTGGTTACGTGCCGGAGGATGCGCCGCTCTACGGCGGCATGGGCGTGCGCGAGTTCCTCCTCTTCATGGGCCGGCTCAAGGGACTGGCGGCGGGCGCCCTGACGGCGACGGTGAGCGCGGCCGTGCACCGCCTCGGCCTCGAGCACGTGCACGGGATTCAAATCGGCAAACTCTCGCGCGGCTATCGCCAGCGTGTGGCCATCGCCCAGGCCCTGCTCGGCGATCCCGCATTGCTGATCCTCGACGAGCCCACCAACGGGCTCGACCCGCGCCAGATCATCGAGATGCGCGAGCTGATTCGCTCCCTCGGGGGCGAGCGCACGATCCTGGTCACCTCGCACATCCTGGGCGAGATCGAGCGGGTCGCCGACCGCGTCGCGATCCTGCTCGATGGGCGCCTCCTCGGCGTGCACGCGCTGCGCGGGTCGAGCGGGGGGCAGCGGCTGCGGCTCCACGTCCGCGGCCACGAGGAGGGCGTGCGCGCGTGTCTCGCGCGGGTCCCCGGCGTGACGGCCATCGACGTCGAGCGGGCTTCCGCCATGCCCCTGGCCACGTACGTCGTGGACGCGGAGCAGCCGGTGGCCGAGGCGCTGGCCGCCGCTCTCATCGCCAGCGGGTTCGGACTGCTCGCCATGGAACCGGCGCCCGTGGACCTGGAGAGCCTGTTCCTCCGGCTGACCGGTGATCGGGAGGAGGCGGCCCGGTGAGGAACTTCCTGACGCTCCTCGTGAAGGAAGAGAAGGCCGTCTTCTCGTCGCCGATCGCCTACGCGATCGTCGCCGTGTATCTCCTCCTCATGGGGTTCACGTTCACGTTGATGCTCTTCCTCAATCGCACGGCCGAGCTGGTCCGCATCTTCTTCCAGGCGGCGGTGCTGCTCCTCCTCATCGTCCCCGTCGTCACGATGCGGCTGCTGGCCGAGGAGCGGCGCAGCGGAACGCTGGAGCTGCTCCTGACCTCGCCCGTGCGCGAGATCGAGATCGTGCTGGCAAAGTTCGTGGCGAGCCTGACGCTCGTGCTGCTGATGCTCGTGCTCACCGCCAGTGACGCGATCGTGCTCGGCATCTACGCCGACCCCGATTGGGGGCCGATCTACAGCGGGTTCCTGGGTCTTCTGCTCCTGGCGGCGGCCCTGGCGGCCATCGGGCTTCTCGTCTCCGGGCTGACCTCGAACCAGATCGTGGCCGCCGTGGTGGCCATGGGCGTCGGCATCCTGCTCTGGATGATCGACTCGATCGGGTACCTGCTGCCCGATCCGTTCGACACGATCGTCACGAGCCTGTCGCTCGTCGCGCACTTCACCCCGTTCGCCACCGGCGCGCTGTTCCTCTCGGATCTCGGATTTTTCCTGACGGTCGTCCTGGCCTGCCTCCTTCTCACCGTGCGCACGCTGGCGCGACGGTAGGACGCGCGTGAGCCGGCTCGACATCGTCAATTCGCTGTGGTTCCTGGGATGGCTGGCCGCCCTCCTCGTGCTCTTCGCCCTGGCCGTCCGGCTGCCGCTGCAGCCACGCCTCCGGCGTCTGGCCGCCTTCGGCTACACGACCGCGGTCGTCGTCGGCGTCGTGGGCCTCGCCGCGCTCGCCAACGTCGCGCTCGTGCTCCACGACGTGCACTTCGATTTGACGCGCGAGCAGATCTTCACGCCGTCGCGGCAAGCGGAGAACGTCGTCGACGCCCTCGGGCAGGACGTGACGCTGACGTACTTCTATCAGGCGCAAGATCCGGCGGGAAAGCGCGCGCGGGACCTGGTCGAGGTTCTGGGCCGCCGCAACTCCCACTTGCGGGTGCGCACCGTGGACCCCGACAAGCAGCCCACCGTGGCCGACACGTTCGGGGTGCGCATCTACAACGCGGCCGTGCTCCAGACGGACGGCCGGCGCGTTCAGGTGATGAGCACCGACGAGGACCAGATCGCGCTCGGCATCCTCCGCGTCCTCCGCCAGCGGGTGACGACGATCTGTTTCGTGGAAGGCCACAACGAGTACCCCGTCGACAACTTCGAGTTCCACACGCACTTCGAGGGGCTGGCCGGGCACAGTCATGGCGAGGGTGGCTCGGGCGTGGTGCTGATGAGAGGCCACGGGGCGGGCCGGATGCGCCGCGCCCTCGAGGCTGTCGGCTACGAGGTCCGCAAGATCGTCCCGGCGACCCTGCCGGCCATCCCGTCGGACTGCGCGGCCGTCGTCGACCTCAACCCCCGCACGACGTATTTGCCCGGCGAGAGTCAGGCGCTGACCGCGTACCTTGCCGGCGGCGGCGCCGCCCTCCTTGCCTACGACCTCGGCTTCGTGCTCGAGCCGCGCCTCGCGGCCAGCCTGCGCCGCCTCGGCATCGTCGTCGAGCAGGACGTGGTCGTCGATCCGCTCGACCATTATTCGACGGACCCCGAGGTGGTGGCGGTCCCCGTCTACGAAGCCCACCCGATCACCAGGCAGGTGGCGCTGTCGTTCTTCCCGGGCATCCGATCGATCAGCCTGCTCGCCCCGCCGCCGGGGGTCACGCTCGCCCCGCTCTTCCGCAGCAGCGCGCAGAGCTACACGCGCGCGGTCCGGCCCGTCGCGGAGCGCGAGCCGGACGCCGAGGGCACTCCCCCGACGCCGGCCGCTCGCAAGGGGCGGCACGTCCTGGCGGCCGCCGCCGAGGGCGTGTGGCCGGGATCGCGGCCGGACGCGAGGCCTTTTCGACTGGTCGTGGTCGGCGACGGCGATTTCGCGAGTAACTCGTTCCTGCCCTACATGGCCAACGGCGACCTCGCGGTGTCCATCGTGCGCTGGCTCGTCCGCGAGGAGCATGCGCCCTCGGTGGCGTCGCGCATCCCGGTGCCGCCTCTGGTTCTCCTCACCAAGCGTCAGATGCAGCGGATCTTCCTCGCCATCGAGGTCGTCCTTCCTCTCGGCGTCGTCCTCTGTGGCGCCGTCGTCTGGTGGCGTCGACGGTAGCCCGGCGGCGGCGCCTGCTCGGGCTCGGCGGTGCCCTGCTGGCGGTGGGATTCCTGGTCGCCATGGCGCTGTCCGGCCAGATGCGCGAGAGCGGTCAGCTCGTCCGCTTCGTCGCCGCCGGTGTGCTTCCGGAGACGCCGGCCGAGGTCGATCGGGTCGAGCTGGCCGCGCGCGCGCAGCGGTGGGTCTTCACGCGAACGGTCGGGGGATGGCAGCTCGGCCCTGGCCCGCGTCCGGTCGCGCGTTCGCTCGCGACCCACCTCGACGACTCGATCAAGTTCATGCACGTCTCCGCGCCGATCCGCGTGATGGAGCGGACCGAGTGGGCCGAGCAGGGGCTTCGAGAATTCGGCCTCGATCCCCCGGCCTACTCCGCCGCGCTCTTCCGGGGCGGGCGACGGCTGCTCGCCGTCGGCTTCGGGTCACCGAATCCCCAGAAGGTTCTCCAGTACATGCGGATCGAGGACCGAGAGCAGGTCTATGTGATGTCGCGGTTCATCGGCGAGGCCTGGGAGCAGATCCTGGCGGAGGCCGGGCGTTGAGGCGCGTGGGTATCATCGCGTGCCTCGGATTGGTCGTTCTGACGGGTGGGGCCATTCCGACCCTGGCCCACACCGGCGGGAGCACCGGATACGCTTCGATCACTGTCCACCACAGCACCGTTCGATACACCGTGACCCTCCCCACGGCCGCGCTCACGTCGCCGATGGCGGAGGATCTGCGGCTGGCCCAGGGCGGTAGCGTCCAGGCCCGCGAGCGTCTGCTCGACGTCATCCGCCGAGCGATCGGGCTGCGCGCAGACG
>VBPC01000019.1 GCA_005887895.1 Candidatus Rokuibacteriota bacterium | reverse complement strand
CGGCGTCTGCTGAAGAGCGCGCGCGAGTGGATGGCCCGGCTGCCGTTCTCGCCGATCGACGTGCTCGTCGTCGAGCAGATGGGCAAGAACATCTCGGGCTCCGGCATGGACACCAACGTGATCGGCCGCCCCACCAACCCGCACGAGCCGTTTCCGTCGGATCCGAAGATCCTGTGGATCGTCGCGCTCGACATCACCGAGGAGAGCTACGGCAACGCGATCGGCATCGGCAACGCCGACTTCACCACGCGACGGCTGGTCGACAGGATCGACATGAAGCCGACACTGATCAACGCCATCACCGCCTGCTCGCCCGGGATGGCCAAGGTGCCCGCCACCTACGAGACCGATCGGGAGGCGATCGAGACCGCGCTGTCGTGCATCGGGCTGACGCCGCCCGAGCGGGCGCGCGTCGTCCGCATCAAGAACACGCTCCTGCTCGGCGAGATCGAGGTCTCGGAGGCCTATGCGGCCGAGGTAGACAAGCGTCGCGACCTGACAGTCCTGGGCGAGGGCCCGCTGGGTTTCGACGCGAGCGGTCGACTGCGCCCTCTCTGACCGCACCCGCCCGACATGGTAGCGTAGGCGCGTGAAGGCGCTCCGCTACGCGGCCTGGGACGTCCTCGAGATGGCCACCGTGGACGACCCGGTCCCCACCGCCGGGGAGGCCGTGCTCCAGGTGGCCGCCGTCGGCATCTGCGGCTCCGAGGTCGAGGCGGTGGCCGCGCGCAGTCCCCGCCGCACGCCGCCGCTCGTGATGGGCCACGAGTTCTGCGGCGAGATCGTGGCCGTCGCGCCCGACGTGACCGAGTTCAAGGTCGGCGACCGCGTCGTGGCCAGCTCGCTCATCCCGTGCGGACGCTGCGCGAGCTGTCGCGCCGGTGCCGTGCACCTCTGTCCCGACCGCGGCATCTTCGGCATGAATCGCCCGGGCGCGTTCGCCGAGCGGGTGGCGGCGCCGGCCCGCGTGCTGCTGCCGCTGCCGGAGCGCGTGTCACCCGTGCAAGGCGCGCTGGTCGAGCCGCTCGCCAACGGCGTCCACGTGTGGTCGCGGCTCGAGCAGAAGTTTCCGGAGACGGTGATGGTGATCGGCTGCGGCGCCATCGGGCTCCTCGCGCTCCAGGTCGCGCGGGCCGGCGGCGCGCTGCGGCTCGTCGCCGTCGACACCAGCGACGCGCGCCTGGCGATGGCGCACGCGGTCGGTGCCGAGCCGCTCCTCAATCCCGTCCGCGACGCCGTCGTGTCGGAGATCCGCGCCTTCACGCGCGGGCGCGGCGCCGACGTCGTCATCGACGCCGCCGGCACCGCGGCGACGCGCCGGACGGCCGTGGAGGCCGTCCGCCCGGGCGGCGAGGTCGTGTGGATCGGCACCCACGGCGACGCCACCGAGCTGAGCGGACGCGACGTCGTCCTCGGCGAGCGCCGCATCTCCGGCTCCTACGCGGTGACCTACGACGATCTGCGGACGGCCGTCGCGCTCTTCGCCCACGGCCGGATCGAGATCGAGCCGTGGGTGCGGCCGTTCCCGCTCGACGAGGGCGCCCGCGTCTTCCGCGAGCTGCTCACCGCGCCATCCGCCGACTACGCCAAGGCGCTGCTGCTGCCGTGATGAACCGTCGTGCGATCGCCGGCCTCGCCGGCCTGGTCGCCCTCGGCATCCTGGGCTGGGGCGGCTGGGCCTGGTACAAGTCCTCGCTGGAGGTCTCCACCGACGACGCCTACGTCGATGGCACGATCTCGCCGGTGAGCGCCAGGGTCGCCGGCCACATCGTCGAGCAGCGCGTCACCGACAACCAGGCGGTGCGCGCCAACGAGATCCTGCTGCGCGTCGATCCGCGCGACTACGAGGCCAGGCGCGACCAGGCGCGGGCCGCGGTGGCGGTGGCCGAGGCCAACGTGCGGGCGGCGCGGGCCGAGCTGCCGCTGGCCCGGGAGACCACGCGCTCGCAGGTCGACGAGGTGCGGGCGGCGCTGGAGGGCACGCGCGTCGGCGTGCGCTCGAGCGAGTCGGCAGTGGACGAGGCGCGCGCGCGGCTGGAGTCCAAGCGGGCGGCGGCGGCGGCCAGCCGTGCCGACGTGACCGCCGCCGAGAGCGCCCAGCGCAAGGCCGTGCGCGACCTCGACCGCATGAAACAGCTCATGAAGAACGACTACGTCAGCCGCCGCGAGTACGACGACGCGCTGGCGGCGTTCGAGAATTCCGAGGCGGTGCTGGAGGCCGTCCGGCGGCGGCTGGCGGCGATCGAGAAGGAGGTCCAGCAGACGGAGGCCGAGGTGGCCTCGCGGTTGCTCGGCACCGAGCAGGCGCGCCAGCGTGTGGCCGAGGTGCGCGGCACCCTGGCGAAAGCCGAGAGCCAGCAGGGGACGGTCTCGGTCAAGACGGCCGAGCTGGCGCGGGCCGAGGCGCTCCTGCGCGCCGCCGAGGCCGACCTGGCGGCGGCCGAGCTCAACGTCGAGCACACGGTCGTCCGCGCGCCCATCGACGGGGTCGTCTCCAAGCGCAGCGTGGAAGTGGGCCAGGTCGTGCAGCCGGGACAGCCGTTGCTGGCGCTGGTGCCGCTGCACGAGGTGTGGGTCATCGCCAACTTCAAGGAGACGCAGCTCACGCGCATCCGGCCCGGCCAGCGCGCCGACGTCCGCATCGACACGTTCGCCGGCACGGTCTTTCAGGGCACGGTGAACTCGATCAGCGCGGGCACCGGCTCGCGCTTCTCGCTGCTGCCGCCCGAGAACGCCACCGGCAACTGGGTCAAGGTGGTGCAGCGCGTGCCCGTCAAGGTCGTGCTGGACGGCCAGGCGTCCGGCCATCCCCAGCCGCTCCGCGCCGGCCTGTCGGCGGTCGTCACCGTCCACCTGAAGTAACTCGAAGGGGGGCTTCGCCCCCCTTTCGACGGTCGTCGCGCGCCTGATGGCGCGCTCCTCCCTGCTTCCCCCCAGGATTCGATTGCGCCGGCGAAGCCGGCGCTCGAAAGCGTCGACTCAGGGGGGCGGGATCAGGGCTCGCGGAGGAGGGCCTGGATGTCGAGCCAGGCCTGGCGGTCGTCGAAGAAGGCGAGGGCGTAGATCTCGCGGATCGTGCCGGCGCGGTCGACGAGATAGACGCGCGCGGGATGATCGAGCTCGCCGCCCGGCGCCGGCCGCGTCCCCTCGTCCCAGGCCAGCAGGGTCGCTCGCACCCGCGCGGGATCGTCGCGCAGGAACCGCCAGGTCGACCCGTCGGCGCCGAAGCGCGCGGCGTAGCGGCGCAGGTCGGCGGCCGAGTCGCGCTCGGGGTCGACGCTGATCGACAGCAGCGCCGGCCGCGACGGGGACGGCAGCGAGGCGATGCGCTGCTGCAGTCGGGCCAGCCGGGCGGCCAGCAGGGGGCAGGCGGCGGTGCAGCGCGTGTAGACGAACGAGACGAGCACGATGCGTCCGCGCAGGTCGGCGAGCCCGACGCGCCGGCCGCCGACGTCGCGCAGGACGAGGTCGGGCGCCGCCCTGATCGCCGACAGGCTCGGCCTCGCCGTCAGCGGCGAGGCGGGGCCGGGCGGCGGCGCCTCGTGGGCCGCCGCCGGGGCGGCCAGCACGGTGACGAGGATCGCGGCGAGCGCCCGCGGGCCACGCCGCACGGGCCGCCTCAGTTGAGCAGCATGTCGTGCGGTCGCGCCGGACCCACCGGCGCCTGCGCGAAGTCCACCGTGAACAGCGGGTCGAGCTTCAGCTTGCCGTCGGGGCCGATGCGGATCAGGCGCAGCGCGTAGCGCGGCGAGTAGTCGATGCTGCTGATCGCCGAGTTCGTCACGTAGAGCCGCCGCCCGTCGTAGGTGACGTGCATCATGTTGGCCTGCACGATGCCGCCCACGGTGTCGTGCAGACGCGGGTGCTCGGGGCTGCCGATGTCCCAGGCCTGCACCTCGCTGGCGCCGATGCAGCTCACGTAGAGATAGCGATCGTCGGGCGACTGGCGCAGGTCGCCGGGCAGGCACCCCTTGCCGGTGTCGGCCACCTTCTTGTAGGCGAAGCGCCCGTCCTTCTGCATGCGGAACATCCACAGCGAGTCGCCGCCGTTGGAGATGTTGTAGCCGTAGGTCGCGCCCGGCTTGAGCATCCAGCGCGCGGCCAGCGGCACCGGGTCGCCCTTCAGCTCCTGGACGATCGTGCGCGCCTTGAGGTCCCACACCAGCATGGTGTCGGACAGGGTCTTGGGATCCCACTTGTCGAGCGGGCTCATGAAGGTCCGCTGCGGGACCCACGACGACGTCACCA
>VBPC01000018.1 GCA_005887895.1 Candidatus Rokuibacteriota bacterium | reverse complement strand
ACCATCTTCAACCGTAGCCCGCGCAGCCGGTCCACCTCATACGCTAGCGCGTCGGCGCGCGTCGCCCCGTCGACCTGACACAGGAGCCCAACCGCGAGGGCGAGTGTTACGCGCCCTGGCTCGTCGAGCTTCGGCGCGAGTTGCGCCAGCAGCACCTGCGCCTCGGTCATGGCCGCGAACTCCTCTTGCGCGGCGTCCAGCTCCAGTTCAGCCTCGTCGAGCGCCACGACGAAGGGGTCGCGCCTGGTGGCGACACTACCAACATGCGCGCGCACGGTCCCGAGTTCGAGCTTGGCGGCGGCGATGATGTCAGTCCATTCGGCGATTCTGTCGGCCAGAGTTTCCATGCCCGCGACCGTAGCACGCTTCGGCTGCACCGCGATGCTACTTGTCGCGCTGGTCCTAGCAGCAACGAGCGCCGACGCTCACGGTTCTATCGCCTCTACGTACATCTACGGGGTGTGCTAGGCTGCCTCGGCGTCGGGATCGCTGCTGTCGGCCATGTTCCCGCACCCGGCAGGTGCTAATGCGACAGCAGACGCGCGACTTCCTGTCGCGTACCATCCCCGCTACTTGTGCCCCGGGCGCCTGGGCCAACTTATGATCGACAACACCGCGAGGATCCGGTCCATGCTGGTGCCGACCATCGCCGGGCTTGAGTACGCGATCGCCGAGTGTTTGAACTGTGCGGCGGTGACGCGCGTCGTGCGGTTCAAGCCGACGACAGCGACAGCACCCAGCTGGTTCGGCCGCAGATAGGGCACCGGCTCACCGCGTGCTCCACCGTGATCGTCTCGCCCACTTGACATTACGTGCGGCTCGCCACCAGAATCGCGGCCGGTGGACAGTCCGACGCCCTTGCACTCCGGATGGCCACGCCGCGTATTACTACGGGCCGCTCTCGGCGCCGGCGTCTTTCTCTGCGCGCCTCGCCCGGCTGCCGCCCAGGCCGGTGATCCCCGAACGCAGCGTCCTCTGGCCGGAGACCGCTTCGTGTTCGCCGGCGGAGAGCGAAGCGGACAAGTCATCACCCCCGGCGATCTGCTGGTCGGCAAGCCTCCGCTCCTGGTCTATCCCATTGACCCCCGCAGCCGCATCGTCCGTGACGGCTCGCGCCTGAACCAGATCCTGCTCGTCCGGCTTGCCCCGGACGAGCTCGACGAAGACACGCGCGCCGGGTCGGCCGACGGCGTCGTGGGGTATTCGGGTGTCTGCACGCACGCCGGCTGTGACGTGACGCTGTGGCAAGCCGAGACGCGACGATTCCGATGCCCATGTCACGAATCGGAGTTCGATCCGCGGGATAAGGGCCGCGTCGTTGGCGGCCCCGCGCCGCGCCGGCTCCCGCGGCTGCCGGTCAAGATCGCGGATGGCGTGATCGTTGCCGAGGGCAGCTTCATCGGCCGGCCCGGCTTCCTGCCAGGCTGAACGGGGGCGGCGCCGCGTACCCTTCACCAAAAGTCGGAGGAGAACGACGATGACAAGCGCGAGAGCACTCGTCGGAATCGGAAGTCTTCTGGTCGCGACGACGGTGCCGGTAACGCTGCTAGGCGGGTGCACCACACAAGGCATGGGGACGGGCACCGCCACCATGACGCAACCGGCGCCGCGCGCGCGCACCACCACCGGCGCCGCCAGCTACACCCCCGTGACCGACCAGCGGCTCGTCAATCCCGAGGCCGAGAACTGGCTGATGTACCGGCGAACCTATGATGGCTGGGGCTACAGTCCGCTCGAGCAGATCAACACTGGCAACGTGAAGAACCTCGTGCCGGTCTGGAGCTTTTCGACCGGCGTGGCCGAAGGTCACCAGGCGCCCCCCATCGTCAACAACGGCATCATGTTCGTGAGCACGCCCCAAAACCAGGTGCTCGCCCTCGACGCCAAGACCGGCGAGCTCCTGTGGCGGTACAAGCGCGAGCTGCCCGAGGATCTCTTTCAACTGCACCCGACCAACCGCGGGGTGGGCCTCTATGAGGACAAGGTCTATCTGGCCACCCTCGACGCCCATGTCGTCGCCCTCGACGCGAAGACCGGTAAATTGCTCTGGGACCGGACGGTGGAGGACTACAAGAAGGGTTATTACATGACGCTGGCGCCCCTGGTGGCCAAAGGGAAAGTGATGGTCGGCGTCTCCGGCGGCGAGCTCGGCATCCGCGGCTTCGTCCAGGCGCTGGACGCCCGCACCGGCCAATCGGCCTGGAAGACGTTCACGATCCCGGCGCCGGGCGAGCCGGGGTCCGATACCTGGAAGGGCGACTCGTGGAAGACGGGCGGCGCGTCGGTCTGGATCACGGGCAGCTACGATCCCCAGCTCAATCTCACCTACTGGGGCACCGGCAACGGGGCCCAGTGGATGGGCGATCAGCGCCCCGGCGACAACCTCTACTCGTCCTCGGTGATCGCACTGGACGCCGACACCGGCAAGCTGCGCGCGTTTCACCAGTACCACTGGAACGACTCCTGGGACTGGGACGAGGTGTCGGCACCGATCCTGATGGACGTCCAGCGCGGCGGGCGGACGATCAAGAGCCTGGTGCATCCGGGCCGCGACGGATACCTGTGGGTGCTGGAGCGGCGGGCCGACGCCATCGGCTTCGTCGAGGGCAAGCCCTACGTCAAGCAGACGGTGTTCACGAAGCTCGACCCGCGAACCGGCCGCCCCGAGTACGACGAGACGAAGAAGCCGGTCACGGGTAAGAAGATCCCCTTCTGTCCGTCGCTGTGGGGCGGGAAGGACTGGCCGCCGGCCGCCTACAACCCGAAGACCGGATATCTGTACATCCCGACCAACGAGAACCTCTGCGGCTCGCTCTTGGGCACGGCGAAACCCTACGAGGCGGGCAAGCTCTGGCTGGGCACCGAGATCAAGGACATCGGGATGGTGGTCGCGGACGGGGCGAACCACATCGGCGAGATCCAGGCCTGGGACATGAACACCGGCCAGAAAGTGTGGATGCGTACGTTCGAGTCACACAACTGGGGACCGGTCCTGACGACCGGCGGCGGCCTCGTCTTCGCCGGCGGGACCAACGACCGGTACTTCCGTGCCTTCGACGGGAAAACCGGCGAGCCCCTGTGGCAGTGGCGCACGAACTCCGGCATCACCGGCGTCCCGAGCTCCTTTGCCGTCGACGGGACGCAGTACGTCGCGGTGCAATCCGGCTGGGGCGTCGACGCGCAGCGGATGCAGGGGGCGCTTGACGACATTCGCGGGGCGAAGACGGACGTGCCTCAGGGCGGCGTGATCTGGGTGTTCGGCGTAAACCAGTAACGGCCAGGCTGCTGAGCCGGCGGCGGCGGGCGACCGGGACCTCCGGCGAAGAGGTCCCGGCCCCATCGAATGCGGCTATCAGAACCCGCGTCGCTTCATACACGCTACGTAGGCGTGCCTGAACGCCGGGTCGGCCTGGCCCGCCGCCGCCATACCACGAGACAAGTCGTCAGAGGCAGACGGCGTCCCCGGCGACGTGCTGTCCGTGATTCTGCCCGCTCCTGTCCCCGCACCAGTCCCAGTCGTCCGGGCCGGGCTCGGGGTGGCCGGCGGTTGGGTCACTGGTGCCGCGCTCGGGCTCACCGGGGTACCGGATTTACTGCCTGTATCAGCTCCGGGCGCCGGTGACGGGCTCGGGGTCGACGCGGTTTCCGTCGCTGCTGCCGCGCTCGGGCTCACCGGGGTACCAGGCTTGGTAGCGGTATCGCCTCCCGTCGCTGGTGCCGCGCTCGGGCTCGCTGCTCGAGTGTGTGCCTCTGCGTTGCAAATGTCGAAATCAGCCTGCGCCGGCCCCGCAGCATCGGCGATGCTCCCGAAGGTCAGTAGACTCATGCCGAAGAGGACGAGTATCTCGATCATCAAGCTCCGCATGATTCGCCTCCCTTTTTCCTACACCTCAGCCGAGGATCCCCCGCTGGCTTGCCCGCGCAAGTTTTAGGCCATCCAGACCATAAGGGGTCGAGGATCTTGCGGGCCTCTTCGGGATCGCGCTCGGCGAGCAGTTCCATGGAGCCTTGAGGTCGGCGAAAAGCACCGTCACCTGCTTGCGCTCGCCTTCCAGAGCGGCCTTCGATGTGAGGATCTTCTCGGCCAGGTGCTTCGGGGTATAGGCGGCGGGCTCAGCGAACTTCGTCACCGGTGGGGCATTGCCAAGCGGTTGGCCATAGCCTCCGCAGAACTTCTCCCCCGGGTCGTTCGAGAAGCCGCAGGCGACGCAGGCGAGGGCCAAGGGAACGCCGCATTCGCCCCAGAAGCGGCGATCGCGGCGGTTCTCGTACTCACACCGGGGACACTTCATGCCGACCCTTCAAT
>VBPC01000135.1 GCA_005887895.1 Candidatus Rokuibacteriota bacterium | reverse complement strand
CGGCTACGACCAGAAGGTCGGCACCCTCAACCGCCGGGCCGAGGAGATCCTCGAGCTCGCCGCGTCCTCGGCCGTCGGTCAGGACCTCCGCGTGCTGCCTTCGCCGCTCGGCGACATGCTGTACGACACCCTGGCCTCGGGGCGAGCGGTGCCGCGCACGGAGATCCAGCTGGCCCTGCGCCGGCTCTGGCTGGAGGTCTCGACGTACGCCGTCCGCGACGAGGCGGGCGAGCCGCTGGGAGCCGTCCTGGTGTTCGAGGACCTCACCGCCCAGAAGGAACTGGCCGCCCAGCGCCGCGAGGCCGAGCAGTTCCAGCTCCTCACCCGGGTGGTCGCCCGGATCGCCGACGAGATCAAGAACCCGCTGGTCTCCATCAACACGTTCATCGAGCTCATCGGCGAGCGGTACGACGATCCCGACTTCCGCCGGCACTTCTCCTCGGTCGTGCGCCGCGACGTCCGGCGGCTCGTGGAGGTCTTCGAAAAACTTGCCGGGTTGGTGACCGAAGGTGAGCTAAACTTTGCGATTGTGGATGCCCGCGAGGTCGTGGGGCAGCTCGTCGATGCCATCGACCTGGCGGACGAGGCCGCCGGCAAGCACCTGCATCTGGACGTCGTGCCGGAGGCGGCCCCGCAGCTCGTCAAGGTCGACGCCGTCCAGCTCCGCAAGGCGCTGTCCTACCTGATCCGCTACCTCACGCACAACTCGCCTACCGAGCAGGCCAAGGTCTCGCTCTCGGTGGGGCGTCACGACGACAGCGAGGGCGGGACGGACGTGCGGGTCCTCGTCGGCTCGCGCACCGCCAGCGTGTCGTCGGAGAAGCTGCAGCGGCTGTTCGACCCCGTCCAGATGGTCCAGGAGAGTCTCATCGACGTCGGCCCGGCCGTCGCCCAGCGACTGGTCGAGGCGCTCGGCGGCCAGCTCCGCCTGCGCCAGACGCGTCACGAGCTGGCGTTTCTCGTGACCCTGCCGGCCCTGTCGTGACCACCGCGGCGCCGCCGCTCAACGCTGCCCGCATCCTGGTCGTGGACGACGAGCTGGGACCGCGCGAGTCGCTCCGCATGCTGCTCAAGCCGTCCTACCAGATCCAGACCGCCGACAGTGGCCGGGTCGCGCTGGAGCAGATCACGGCCTACCGGCCCGACATCGTCATCCTCGACATCAAGATGCCGGAGATCGACGGGCTGGAGGTCCTGCGCCGCATCAAGCGCATCGACCCCGCGGTCGAGGTCGTGATGATCACCGCCTACGCCTCGCTGGAGACGGTGAAGCTCGCCCTCACCCACGGAGCGTTCGAGTACCTCATCAAGCCGTTCTCGCGCCAGGACCTGGAAGACGTCGTGCGGCGCGCGCTGCTGCGCCGGCAAGCCGAGCTGGGTGCGCGCGGGCAAGTCGCGCGGCTGGTCGAGGAGATGCGCCGGCTCGGCACCAAGACGCGCGAGCTGGAAGAAGCGGCGAAGCGTGAGGGCGTCGAGCAGTCGCTGCGCGTCACCCAGCTGTCGATCCTGCGCGAGATCTCGCGCGCGATCGTCGGCCAGCTCGACTACCAGGCGATCACCGCCGCCGTGACCGGCCAGCTGCACACCGGCCTCGGCTACGACGTCGTGACGATCGCGCCGGAGGCGCCGCCACCGGTGCCGGGCGCCGGCGGCATCGTCGTCTCGTGCGCCATCCGCGACGCCGAGGGCCCGCTGGGCTGGCTGCTGGTTGACAACCGCGCCTCCGGCCGCGCCGTCGATCCGCGCGAGCGGGAGCTGCTGGAGATGCTCTCGGAGTACCTCGCCATCGCGCTCCGCAACTCGCGGCTCTACGGCGAGATCGCCGACACCAAGCGCTCGCTCGAGCAGCTCATCGCCTCGGCCGGCGACGCGATCATCACCATCACCGCCGACGACCGCGTCGACGGCTGGAACCCGGCCGCCGAGCGCACCTTCGGCCTCTCGGCCGAGCAGGCGCTGGGACGGCGGATCACCGAGCTGCTACCCGAGCGCGAGTACGGCGCCGGCCGTCGCAAGCTGAGCCAGGGCGCCGAGCGCGAGGCGTTCGAGATCAGCCGGGCCCAGGGCCGGCCGCGGCCGCTGACGCTGTCGGTGACGCTGTCCGGGTTGCGCAACCGCCAGGGCGGCCTCGACGGGCTCATCGCGATCGTGCGCGACATCACCACGCAGCGCGAGATCGAGGGCCAGCTCCACCAGTCGGAGAAGCTCACCGCGCTCGGCCAGCTCGCCGGCGGCATCGCCCACGACTTCAACAACCTGCTGCAGGCGATCCTCGGCTACGCCCAGCTCATGAAGCAGAACCCCGCCAACAGCGAGCTCATCGAGCGCTCGCTGACGGTGGTCGAGTCGGCGGCGATCGACGGCTCGGAGACGGTGCGCCGCATCCAGCAGTTCGCGCGGCTGCGGCCCGACGAGGAGTTCGTCCGAGTCGAGATCAACCAGATCGTGCAGGACGCGGTCGCCATCACCCGGCCCCGCTGGGAGGAGAAGATCGCTCGCGACCGCCGCCCGCTCGACCTGCGCCTCGATCTGCAGGCCCGCGAGCCGGTGCTCGGACGGCCGGCCGCGCTGAGCGAGGTGCTGACCAACCTCATCCTCAACGCGATCGACGCGATGCCGGAGGGCGGCACGCTCACGATCGCCACGCGCGACACGTCGACGCGCGAGGTGCGAGTGACCGTCGCCGATACCGGCGTCGGCATGCCGGAGACCGTCCGCCAGCGCATCTTCGAGCCGTTCTACTCGACGAAGGGCGACGCCGGCTCCGGGCTCGGCCTGTCCATGGCCTATTCGATCGTCCGCCGTCACAGCGGGGAGATCCACGTCGACAGCGAGCCGGGCGCCGGCACGACGTTCACGCTGACGTTCCCGGTCGCCCGCGAACCGGTCAGCCCGCAGACACCGGCCCGCTCGGCCGCCCCCCGACGCCAGGTCCGGGTGCTGGTCGTCGACGACAATCCGCAGGTGCTGTCGACGCTCGGCGAGATGATGCGCTCGTCGGGCCACAGTTCGCCGAGCGTCTGCGCGCCGTCGACGCGCGCGTACCGCTGCTGTTCATCACCGGCTGGGGCCTGCGCGAGGAGGACCACGCGCGCCTGGCCGGGCTCGGCGTCCGGCGCTGTCTCTTCAAGCCGATCCGTCCCGACGAGCTCGACGCCGCGCTGCAGGACGCTGTCGCCGCGCGCTGAGCGCGCGGTCAGCCCAGCCGGATCAGGCTTTCTTCATCGGGCGACCGCAGCAGACCTTCTGCACCATCGCGACCTTCCCGCACTTCGGACACCGGTAGCCAGCCATCGCAGCCGCCATTGTAGCGGCGGGCCCTCGCGGAGCGCACGAGATTTGCGGGACAGTCCCAACGCTGCGGGCGTTGGCAAGGCCATCTCGGGGCGACCGCCGACCCGTCCTCAGCGCACGGTAGCGTGCGGGCGTCAGTCCGAAGGCCGTCTTGAAGACGCGCGTGAAGTGGGCCTGATCGGCGAATCCCGCGTCGCAGGCGACCTCGACCAGTGGACGGTCCTGGTGAATCTGGTCGCGGGCGAACTCGAGCCGACGCATCAACAGATAGCGGTGGGGACTGGTCCCGAACGAGATCCTGAACTGGCGGCACAGGTCATAGCGTGTCAATCCCGTGATCGCCTCCAGCTCTGTCGAATGCACGACACGCGTCCTCTCGGCGTCCAGGAACCGTCGGGCTCGCTCGACGGCGGGAACGTCGACGCGCCGCGAGCATCGTGGTGGGGTGCCATCTCCCTCTCCGGCCATCAATCCTTTCGCGAGCTCCAGGATGAGACTATCGATCGCCAGCGACTCCAGCGGGGCGCGAAAGGCTCCCTCGATCGCTCGTGACAACGTCGCGTTCGTCGACACCGGCTCGCTCACGAACGGCAACGGACCGGACCTGCCCCGGATGGCCCGGACCGCGTCGGCCACGAGGGCAGGCCCGACGTAGAGGATCCGGTACCCGAAACCGTCGTCGCTCCCCGCGCGACCGTCGTGGATCTCATCCGGATGCAGCACGACCACCTGCCCCGGGGTGCTGGCGTGGACCACGCCCCTGTAGTCGAAGATCTGGACACCGGAGTCGGTCACTCCAATCGCGTAGGTGTCGTGACGATGTTTCTGATAGGCCTCGCCGGCGAACCACGCGCTGAACAGCTCGACGCCGCCGACTCGGCTCGTGCTCGCGATCCAGCTCGCCGCCGTCTCCTGGCACGATCGTTCAAGACCCTCGTAGGCCGATCTGGTTCGCTGGAGCCGCACCTCGCTTGGTGGAGGCAGCGTATGGCTACGGACCAGGTCACGGCGTTTCTTCTGTTCGCCGTCGTCGCCGCGGTGACGCCGGGGCCCAGCAACATCATGCTGACCGCGGCGGGGGCGCACGCGGGCGTCACGAGAGGACTTCCCTGCCTGTTCGGCGTCGTCACCGGCATGGGTCTCATGATGTTCCTCGTCCCGCTCGGTCTGGGCAGTCTCGTACTGGGGCATCCGCTGCTGCTGAAGGCCCTCAACTGGGGTGGCGCCGCGGTCCTGCTCTGGCTGTCGTGGAGGATTGCGACGTCCTCCAGCCGCATCGCATCGATCCCGGGGACGAATCCCGTCGGTTACGTGGGCGCCGCGGTCTTCCAGTGGGTCAACCCGAAATCCTGGCTCGTGAGCGCCAGCGCCGCCGGCACGTTTCTCCGCCCCGAGGCGGGCAGCCCGGGCGTTCAAGCGGCCTGTCTCGGCGGCCTCTTCGTTCTCGCCGCGTTGCCCAGTTGCTTCCTGTGGCTGGCCTTCGGCGCCGCCGTCCAGCACGTGCTCCAGCAGCGTCGACGGCTGAGAATGTTCAACATCGCCATGGGCGCTCTGCTTGCCCTCTCGATCGCGCTCATCGTCCGGTGACGCGCCGATGACACTCGCCACCAGTCGGCGGGAGCTGGAACGCTGGCTCGAAGGTGCGGCGTTCAACGCGTACTACCAATTCCGATTGCGCGCGATCGGCGCCGGCGAGTGCACGATCGACGTGCCGTTCCGCGCCGAGTTCGAACGCCCCGGCGGCACCGTCAGCGGTCCGGTGTTCATGGCAGCCGCCGACGTGGCGATCTGGCTCGCCGTCGCCACGCGCCTCGGCAGCGGCGCGACCTGGGTGACCGTGGATCTCGACACGGCCTTCCTGCGAGCCGCGCGCCGCGAGCCATTCACGTGCACCGCGCGTGTCCTCAAGGTCGGCCGGCGCCTGGTCTACGCCGTCGCCGAATGCATCGGCGGCGACGGAACACTGCTGACGCACCACACCGGCTTCTACGCGCCGAGCCCAGCGCGCCCCCGACGAGCCGCTCGCCGACGCTGACGCAGAGATTTCCGGCCCATTCGATAACGCGGGGCAACGACGCGCTAACGAAGGCCGTCCCGGCTCCGCCGCGACGGCCCGAGCGCCGCGGGGTTTGGGGGGGCCATTTCGGGGCCCCTTCGTACAGCGCGCTACCGAGAGCCGTCCCGGCTCCGCCGGGACGGCGCGAACGCTGGGGGGGTTTGGGGGGCCATTTCGGGGCCCCCAATCAAACGGACCGCTTGACCTGGTCGGCGAGCTTGCAGAACGCGCAGAGGGTGCCGGTGGTGACCTGGCCGCAGCGGACGCACTCGTTGAGCACGACCGCTTCGGCGCGCTCGAACGCCGGGCGAGCCTTCTCGAGGAAGCCGAACAGGAAGTTGTGCTTGGCGCCCGGCGAGGCGTCCTCCATCCGGTTCAGGATCTCCTTGTGGGCGATCGACGTCGCGCCCTTGGCGAACGGGCACTCGTCGACGATGTAGTCGATGCGGCGCAGGAAGGCGAAGGCCGCCGTCTCCCGCTCGGAGAGGCGGTAGAGCGGCTTCACCCGGCGCACCAGCTTGGGATGCGTGGAGGCCAGCGCCGGCGACTGGCGCGGCAGCGAGTCCATCTGCCAGTGCATGACCGAGCCGAACAGCGTGGCCGCCTCGTCGTCCAGGTTGTGGCCGGTGGCGACGACCGGCATGCCGGCCTCCAGCGCCGCGCGATTCATCAGGTAGCGCTTGCTGAGCCCGCAGCCCGAGCACGGCGGCCGCCGCGTCACCTGCTTGATGACCGGCACCGGCGCGCCCACTTCCTCCTCCACGCGCTTGATCATCAGCGGCACGCCGCGGGCGGCGGCGAACGCCTCGCACTTGCCGCGCGACTCGACCGAGTAGTCGAAGATGCCGAGGTCGAGGTAGAGGCCCGTCGTGCGGTAGCCCTCGTCGATCAGAACGTCCCACAGGGCCAGCGAGTCCTTGCCGCCGGAGACCGCCACCAGCACCGGCTCGTCGATGGTGAACATGCGGTGACGGCGGATCGCCTCCCGCACCTGATTGCGAAAGAACTCCTGGAAATCGTCCGCGCAGAACGCGGCGTTGTGCCGCCGCAGCTCGAGCACCGCCGTCCCGCCGCACTTCCGGCATTTCATTGGGCGCCCCCGGACATCACCGGGCGCAGCTCGATCGTGTCCGCGTCGGTCACGAGCTGATCGGCGGTGACCAGCTCGTCGCCGCGGATGACGAGGACGGTCTCCGGCAGGATGTCGAGCTCGCGCAGCACGTCCTTCACGCGGCGGTTGCCCGCCAGCTCGACCTCGCGCCGGGGGTTGCGCAGCACGACCTTCATCGCGTCACGCCCGCGGGAATCCCGGCGCCGATTTCACGTCGCGGAGCTGCTGCAGATGAGTCGCCTCGTGGCTCGCTTGCAGCCGCCACCACTGGCCGAGGTCCATCTCGCCGAGACGGAAGTGCTTGAACGTCAGCCGGCGCGGGTCGCAGCCGGCCAGCCGCTCGATCGACTCGCGGCTCCGCAGGCGGGCCGCCTTCATCGTCGCGATCAGCTCGGCGATCGGCTTGCCGTGTCCCGGCCACACGAGCGGCGGCGCCTCCGCCGGTCCCGGCGGAGACGGCGGCGGCGGCGCGAACTCGGTCAGGTCGTGGGGGAAGACGGCCGCCGCGCTGCCCGCCTGGATCTCCTTGAGCAGCTTCGTCGTCAGCTTGCCGGTGGCGGTCTCCGCCGCCGTCACGTGATCGACGATCTCGCCGACCGACCACTCGCGCTCGCGCGGCTTCCAGTCGGCCTGGCGCTGGGACAGTCCGGCGACCTCGCCCAGCACGTCGCCCCGGACGCGCTCGAGCTCGTCCCACAGCCGCTCGACGGGTTTCGGAAGGGTCATCGTGTCGTCGCCTCCGGTGGACTTCGCTGTGAGTATACCGGAAGATGGCCGACATGACCGACCGACGCCGCGCCCTGGCGCGCACGGCGTGGCGCACCCTGTCGAGCCGCGAGGCGTACGCCAATCCCTGGATCCGCGTGCGCGAGGACGTCGCCGAGATGCCGGACGGTCGCACCACGCTGTACGGCGTCGTCGAGTGCGCCCCCTGCGTGGGCGTGCTGCCCTTCGCCGACGCGCGCACGGTCATCCTGGTCGGCCAGTATCGCTACGTGGCCCGCGAGTTCTTCTGGGAGATGCCGACGGGCGGCATCCGGCCCGGCGAACGCGAGGAGGACGCCGTGCAGCGTGAGCTGGCCGAGGAAGCGGGCTACGCGGCGGGCCGCCTCGTCAAGCTGTGCGCATTCCACAGCTCGAAGAGTGTGGTCGACGAGACCGCGCACATCTACCTGGCCGAGGCGCTCACGCCGGTGGCCCGCGACGGCGACGACACGGAGTTCATCGAGGTCCGCGCGTTCGACTTCGACGAGGTCATGCGAATGGTGGACGCCTCCGAGATCCGCGACGCCATGACCGTCGTCGCCGTCCTGCACGCTGCCCGGCGCCGCTGACCGTGGGACCGCGACTCGTGCTCACGCTGGTGCGCGCGCTGCTGGCGATCTTCTACCGGCGCATCGACGTCGCCGGCCGCGAGCGCGTGCCGGCGACGGGCGCACTGATCGTGGCCGCCAATCACCAGAACGGGCTCGTCGATCCGATGATGCTCCTGGCCGCAATCCCGCGGCCGCTGCGGCCGCTGGCGAAGTCGGGACTGTTCCGCCATCCGATCGTCGCGCCGTTCCTGCGGCTGGCCCAGGCGCTGCCCGTCCACCGGCGAGAGGACGCGGGCGGCCGCCCGGTCGACAACGTCGAGACGTTCCAGGCCGTCAACGACGCCCTGGCGCGCGGCGAGGCGATTCTGATCTTCCCGGAGGGCGTGAGCCAGCCGGAACCGACGCTGATGACGCTCCGCACCGGCGCCGCGCGGATCCTGCTCGAGGCCGAAGCCTCCGGCGCCGCGCCGGTGACGCTCCTGCCGGTGGGCCTCGTGCTCCATCAGCCGGGATTGTTCCGCGAGGGCCGAGCGCTCGTGCTCATCGGCGAGCCGATCGCCGCCAAGGACTGCGTGGCGCTCTATCGCACGGATCCCGCCGCCGCCGTGCATCGGCTCACCGATCGGCTGGCCCAGGCGCTCCGCCGTCACATCGTCGAGGCCGAGGACCGCGAGACGCTGGGCCTCCTCCGGCTCATGGAGCGCGTCTGGCGCGAGGAGTCGGGCACCGCGCCGGCGCCGGCCTCGGCCGACTGGCTGCAGCGCGCCTCGCGCGCCTACCGCTGGCTGCGCCGCACCGCGCCGGCCGACGTCCAGCGTTTCCGCTGCGAGGTGGAGGAGTACGCGGCCACGCTCGACCGCCTCGGCCTCACGCCGAGCTCGGTGGGCCGCGAGTACGCGCCGTCGCTCGTCGCCCGCTACGCCGTGCGCGAGATCGTGCCGCTCGTCGTCGGCCTGCCGCTGGCGCTGCTCGGCATCGCGCTGCACGCGCTGCCGTACGCGATGCTCTGGCTGGGCATCCGGCTCGCCCGCCCCGATCCGGACACGGAGGCGACCTACAAGCTCGCCGGCGGCATTCTGATCTATCCGCTCGGCTGGGCCTTCGAGGCGTGGCAGGCGGCGAAGCTGGGCGGCGCGTGGGCCACGGCGCTGTTCCTGCTGGCCCTGTTCCCGGCGGGATTCTTCGCGCTCGCGTGGCAGGCGCGACTCGCGAACGTCAGGCGCGAGACCCGCGCGCTCCTCCATTTCCTGGCCCGTCGCGGTCTCCGCGCGCGGCTCGTCGCGCGGCGCCACGCGCTCGCCGAGGAGCTCGAGCGGCTGGCCGCCCGCGTGCCGGAGTCCGTGCTGACCGGCGAGAGTGTTTGAGGGCGATCTAGCGCGCCGCGAGGACGACCGGACCGGTCGGCGCCGGCGAGCCGGCCGCGGGCTCGAGCGTGACGGCGAAGCCGCTGGCACCCGCGGCCGGCTCGACGCGCTGCACGGCGCGCCCCGACGCGTCGACCTGGAAGACGGCGGCGGGCCGCGGCGCCGGCCCACCGAGCGTCCACAGCTCGTAGGCCTTGCCCGCCGGCGCCGGCGGGAGATTGGCAACGAGAAGGTCGCCGCCGGCCTTGTCGTTCCAGATCAGCCGCGCGGTGGCCTCCGCCCCGGGGCCGGCGCCGCGCAGCTCGACCACCCGCGTGGCGGGATCGCGTAGCAGGTCGATGGCGCCTTGGTAGGCGGTGAGCTGCTCGCGCAGCGCGGCCTCGTCGCGCTGCCGGCGCTCGCGGACGGCCGCCGTCTCGCGCGCCATCTGGCCGAGCCGTGCTTCGTAGCGCGCCGCGACGACGCCCGCCGTCAGCATCGCGGCGAGCGCGACGATGACGGCGGTGGCGGCCGTCCACGCCAGCCACCCCACACGTGAGGCCCCCACCGCGGTTGTCATCCTCTCACCGTGACTTCACCCGGTGCTATTCTGAGGCGCCGTGAAGTGGGTGCCGGACACGAGCGCGTACGACGAAACCTTCGACCGGGCCGCCGGGCCGCGCCCGCACTACCGGGCGCTCGTGACGACGCTCGAGTCGTTCACGCAGACCGAGATCGATCGGCGCGAGCGGCTGCAGAAGATCTCGCTGGTGGACCAGGGCATCACGTTCACAGTCTACGGCGAGAAGGAAGGCCTCGAGCGCATCTTCCCCTTCGACTTCGTGCCGCGGATCATTCCGGCCCGGGAGTGGGAGCGCATCGAGGCCGGCCTGATCCAGCGCGTGACCGCGCTGAACCTGTTCATCAACGACGTCTACCAGGAACAGAAGTGCCTGCGCGACAAGGTCGTCCCGCCCGAGCTCGTGCTCTCCCGCCGCGAGTACAAGCGCGCCCTGCTCCGGCTGACGCCGCCCCGGCAGATCTACACGCACGTCGTCGGCACCGACATCATCCGCAACGATCGCGGCGATTACCTGATCCTGGAGGACAACTGCCGCTGCCCAAGCGGCGTGTCGTACGTGCTGGAGAACCGCAATCTCCTGCACCGGGTGTTTCCGGAGTTCTTCACGCGCTATCCCGTGCGGCCGGTCCGCGAGTACCCGCGACTCCTCCTCGACACCCTGCTGTGGTCGGCGCCGCGCGCCAGCGAGAACCCGGTGGCCGTGGTGCTCACGCCCGGCATCCACAACTCCGCCTACTTCGAGCATTCGTTCCTGGCCCGCGAGATGGGCGCCTTCCTGGTCCAGGGCCGTGACCTCGTCGTCGAGGACAGCGCCGTCTACATGCGCACGACCGCCGGCCGCCAGCGCGTGGACGTCATCTACCGGCGCGTGGACGAGGATTTCCTCGATCCGCTCGCGTTCCGACGCGACAGCCTGCTGGGCGTGCCGGGCCTGGTCAACGTCTATCGCGAGGGCAACGTGGCCATCGCCAACGCGCCGGGCGCCGGCGTCGCCGACGACAAGGCCGTCTACGCTTACATGCCGGCGCTGATCAAGTACTACCTCGGGCAGGAGCCTTTGCTGGGGCAGGTGCCGACCTACGTCGGTCTGCGCCGTGACGACTTCGCCTACATGCGCGAGCACATGGCCGAGCTGGTCGTGAAGACCACCGGCGACTCCGGCGGCTACAACATGCTGATGGGGCCGTTCGCCGCCCGCCGGGAGGTCGACGCCTACCTGGCGCAGATGAAGAAGGCGCCCGGCAACTACATCGCCCAGCCGCTGATCGAGCTGTCGTCACACCCGACGTACGTCGATGGCCGCTTCGAGCCGCGGCGCATCGACTTGCGGCCGTTCATCCTCTACGGCGAGACGATCCGCGTCCTGCCCGGCGGCCTCACCCGCGTCGCGCTGCGCCCAGGCTCCTACGTCGTCAACTCGTCCCAGGGCGGCGGCAGCAAGGACACCTGGGTGCTGGCGGCGCGGAACACCTGATGCTCTCGCGGGTGGCCGACGCCCTCTACTGGATGGGCCGCTACCTCGAGCGGTCGGAGAACATCACCCGCCTGCTGCTCGTCACCGAGGACTTCTCGACGGAGACCCAGGGCCTCGCCGAGCAGGTCGCCCAGGCGGCCTGGAAGGACCTGCTGGCGATCTTTCCCGCCGCCCAGGTCGGCGCGCCGGCATCGGCGTTCGCGCCGCTGTCGCAAGCGTACCTGGTCGGCTTCTTCCTGGACCCCGCGAACCCATATTCCGTGCACTACTCGCTGCGCAAGGCGCGCGAGAACGCCCGCTCGGTGCGTGAGGCGTTGACGGTGGAGGTCTTCCTGGCGATCAACGAGACGTTCCGCGCGCTGGACGCCGACGCGCGGCGCGGGCTGGTCGATCCGCCGGCGCTGCGCGACGCGCTGAGCGCCGCCCACAAGGGACTCTTCTCGACCATCGGCGCGATCGAGCACACCTTCACCCGCGACGACAGCTGGCTGTTCCTGAAGCTCGGCGAGTCGCTGGAGCGCGTGTACCGGACCGCGCTGATCTTGCGGACCAAGCTGCCCGCGCTCGGCGCCAGCGAGCCGCGCGCCGACGTCGCGCTCTACTACACGCAGTGGCGGACCCTGCTGCGCGCCCTCGGCTCGCTCGAGAATTATCGCCGCGCCTACGGCGCCCGGCTCGAGCCGCAGCTGGTGGTGCCGTTCCTCCTTTTCGATCCCCACTCGCCGCGCTCGCTCCGCTTCGGAGCCGAGGCGGTCAAGCGGTGCCTCGAGCGGATCTCGGGCGAGCCGGGACCCGCCTCCCGGATCATCGGCCGCCTCCACGCGGGGCTCTGCTATCACGACGAGCGGACGGCGCCCGGCGGCGACTACGCGCCGCTGCTCGACGGGGTGGTGGACGCGAGCGGCCAGGCCCACGACGCGCTGGCCGGGCAGTACTTCGCGACCTGAGCCATGCTCCTGGATGTCGAGCACCGCTTCGCCTTCGAGTACGACGCCTACATCAGCGAGTCGTTCATGGAGCTGCGGCTGCAGCCGAAGACCACCAGCGACCAGACGGTGAGCTCGTTCGTGCTCGCCGTCGGGCCGCCGACGCGCGTGCACCGCTACGTCGACTGGCAGGACAACGTCACCCACCACTTCACGATCACGCGGTTCCACGACCGGATCGAGGTGTCGAGCCGGTCCCTGGTCGACACCCATCCGACGGTGCCACCGATCGCGTCGCTCGCCGACGGGGTGCCGCCGCGCGATCTTCCCTATCCGCTGCTGGACTTCCTGACGTTCGACGGCCCCGTGCCGCTGACGCCCGCGCTCCGCGCGGCCCACAAGGTCGCCGCGCCGCCGCGCGACACGCCGCTGGGGCCGCTCGTCCAGGCGCTCGGCCATCACCTGGCGTCGCGGTTCGAGTACCAGAGGGACGTGACGAAGTACGACTCGACCACCGAGGACTTCCTGCGCATCGGCGCCGGCGTCTGCCAGGACTTCGCCCACCTCATGCTCGGCCTGCTCCGTCTGAGCCAGGTCCCCTGCCGCTACGTGAGCGGCTACCTCCACGTGGAGCGCAAGGGGCGCGAGCCCTCGCAGAGCCACGCCTGGATCGAGTTCTGGGCGCCGTCGCACGGCTGGGTCCCGTTCGACCCCACGCACGAGCGCGCCATCGACGAGCGCTACGTGGTGGTGGGCCACGGGCGTCACTACGACGACGTGGCGCCCAACAAGGGCATCTTCCGCGGTGCCGCCCGCGAGACGCTGCGCGCCGAGGTCCGCACGGTCGTCTCCGCCGCCAAGCCGCTCTCGCAGCTCGCCACCGAGACGCGACCGATTCCGCTCGAGACGTTCCGCGAGCCGCCGACGCGACGGGCCGAGCGCGCCGTGAGCCCGCTCGAAGACGAGCAGCAACAGCAGCAACAGCAATGACGGCGGCCGGTGCCGCCGCTCGCACGGCTGTCTCCTGTCCAGGACGTTGACGGTCGGAGTCGTCACCAGTAGCCTCGGACCATGAGTCGCGTGGAGATCAAGACTCGCCCGTTGAAGCGAGTGGAGTACGAGCGCCTGGTCGAGGGCGGCTTCTTCCGACCGGGTGATCCGGTCGAGCTCGTCGGCGGCCAGCTCATCGTCGCGGAGCCACAGGGCAGCCGCCACTTCGGCACCATCAGGGCCGTGGAGGAAGCGCTCCGGCTGGCGTTCGGCTCTGGCTGGGAAGTTCGCGCGCAGGCGCCCTTGGCTCTGGACGACGAGTCCGAGCCAGAACCGGACGTGGCCGTCGTGCCCGGCAGCTTTCGCGACTACGTACTGCGCCATCCCTCGCAGCCCGTGCTGCTCGTCGAGGTCGGCGACTCGAGCCTGGCTCTGGACAGGCACCACAAGGGCAGCCTTTACGCCCGGGCCGGCGTCGCCGACTACTGGATCGTGAATCTCGTCGAGGGCGTCCTCGAAGTGTTCCGCGATGCCGGTCCCGACGCGCTCGCGCCCTTTGGCTGGCGCTACCGCGGGGTGACGGTGCTCGGCCGCGAGGCGTCCGTCTCGCCGCTCGCGCTGGCGGGCGCCCGCATCCGGATGGCCGATCTCCTTCCGCCGGCCTGATCAGACGCCGGTCGGCCTCGCCGCCTCGGTCCTGCTCTCGCCACGGCGCATGCCATCGCCGGGCCTGGCCGACCGCCTCACACTCGCGGCCGGCGCGTGTGCCACGGCGTCGCCTGCTCGTAGGCGTGGCCGACGCGCAGCACCGTCGCCTCCTCGAACGGTCGCCCGGCCAGCTGCAGCGACAGCGGCAGCCCCGAGGACGAGAACCCGCACGGCAGCGCCAGCGCCGGCATGCCGGTGATGTTGAACGGCGGCATGTTGCTGCGCGGGAACCCGAACTCGGGATCGGTGGCCAGCGCGAACGGCGTGGCCGGCTTCGGCGTCGTCGGCGTCGCCAGCACGTCGACGTCACGCAGCACGGCAGCGGTCTCCGCGCAGATCCCCGCGCGGATGCGCTGGGCCTGCGTGTACTCCGAGGCGGTGACGAGGGCGCCGGCCAGCAGCCGCTCGCGCAGCACGTCGCCGTAGAGCTCGGGGTGCTCGCGCAGGTCGCGCTCGTGGTAGGCGAAGGCCTCGGCGAGCATGATGAGCAGGAACGAATGCGTGGCGGCCAGGCTCGGGATCTGCACGTCGCGCACCTCGGCCCCGAGCCCGCGTAGCGTGCCCAGCGCCGCCTCGAACGCGCGCTCGACCTCCGGATCGACGCCCTCGAAGAAGTAGTTACGCGGCACGCCGATGCGCAGGCCGCGGACGTCCCGGCCCAGGGCGGCGACATAGTCGTCCACCGGCGCGCGACTGGACGCGGGGTCGGCGGCGTCGTGCCCCGCCATCGCCTGCAGCAGGTAGGCGCAGTCCTCCACCGTGCGCGCCATCGGCCCGGTGTGATCGAGCGTCCACGAGAGCGTGAGCACGCCGGCCCGGCTGGCGCGACCATAGGTCGGCTTGAGGCCCACGATGCCGCAGAACGCGGCGGGCCCACGGATGGAGCCGCCGGTGTCCGACCCGGTGGCGCCGGTCACGAGCCCGGCGGCCAGCGCCGCCCCGGAGCCGCTGCTGGAGCCGCCGGGGATGTGGTCGAGGTTCCACGGATTGCGCGCCGGCTTGAAGCGATGGCCGGGGAACTGCAGCCCGAGCGCGAACTCGTGGGTGATGAGCTTGCCGAGCAGGACGGTGCCCGCGTCCTGCCAGCGCCGGACGCAGGCGGCGTCGTCGTCCGGCACCCAGTCGGCCAGCAGCGCCGAGCCGCCGGTGGTCCGGATGCCGCGCGTGAGGTAGATGTCCTTGTGCGCGACCGGGATGCCGAGCAGCGGCCGCGCATCGCCGCCACGCAGCGCCTCCTCGGCCGCGCGCGCGTCGGCGCGGGCGCGGTCGGCGGTCAGCGTGACGAACGCCGATAGCACGGGATCGTGCTTCTCGATCCGGGCGAGCAGCGCCTGCGTGACCTCGACGGGCGAGAGCTGCCTGGAGCGGTACCGCGTGCCGAGCTCGCGGATCGTCGCGTAGGCGATCTCGTCGCTCATGGCTGGTCCCCGCCGCCGGCGCCGAACCGCACCGCCGGCTCGACGGTCTTGCTCGCCCGCGAGTCGAGGGCGCGCACGTGCACGAGCGCGTCGCTCAGGAGCTTGCGCACCATCGCGAGCCGGTTCTCCGCGATCGTGACACCCACCGCCCGCATGCGCGCGCGCACCTCGTCAAGCGTCAGCTCCTTCGATTCACTCATCGGCATACCCTCCGCCGGGCGATGAAGACATTGCTTCGCCACTGCTCATCGATTCCGATTGCCGTGGTCCTCGTTCTCGTCGTGGGGGCGACCCGACTCGGGCTGGCACGAAAAGTTCGACGCGATCCAGTTCACAGGATCGTTTTCGGCCCCACCGCCGGTGATACCCACGTAGGTTGGCTGCAGTGGCCACGGGCAGATGATCCGCTCGTTGCCCTGCGCGGTCTTGGTGCCGGCATCCTGCGTCACGACAATCGAGTCGGGCGCCCTGTTGTTTTCGACCCAGTCGACCAGTGGCGCGAGCTTGTCCCACCCCACCGCCGCCCCTCGAACACCGCCGGCGCAGTGGGCCATCCCGGGGACCATGAAGAGGCGGACATTTGCCTCCGCTCGGGCGGCGTTCCCCTCGAATGTGTCGCGGACGATACCTTCGTAGTAGTCGACAGTCGGCTCGGCGCCGATGAGGCCATCGGCCCAGCCGTGGTAGAGGAGATATTTCCCCTGGCGATGAACGAGGAACGGAGAAAGGTCCGTTTCCGAGCCGTTCAGGATGGCGCGCATGAATCCACCGCCGTCATTCGGTGTCCACGGTCCGGTACCGGGGTGAACCGTGCGACCGGTTGGCGTGTTCGTATCGAAGTTGAAGTCCAGCCAGCGATATTCGCCCGGTCCAGGGAGCAGCGAGGGATCGTTACGTCGGGCCGTCGGAACTCCGGGGTCGTGCTCGAACCAGAGGAAGTTAACGAATTCCATCGAGAATCCACCCTGGGCGGGGAAGAAATGGTTGGCCGCCGTCGGGACAACGAAGCTACCCCAGCTGAATTCCGTCCCGAGACTCTTGCCTTTGTACCAGCGGTGTCCGGCCGAGTTATGGGGACCCGCATAGACGTCCTTGATTGCTTGAACCTGGCCGGGAGTGAGGCCGCGGGCGACACCGAGTGCATCGATATCGGCACTCGTGAAGACTCGCGCGCAGGCCAGTGGATTGCCGACGACGTTGTCGCGAATCGTGTCATTTTCCAGGACGTCGCACTTCGCGAGCACGGCGTCGCGGAGCGCGTCGATGTCGGCCTGGGTGATGTTGTTGTCGAACCCAACGCCATCGCCGTTGACATCGCGGAAGAACACGGCGCTGCTCCAGACCTGCTCCATGGCGATCTCGATCGCATTCATGAACAGATCGCCGCCCGCGATTCCGTCGAAGTCGTCGGGAAACCGCTGGGCCTCGACAGCCGCTTCCCGGCCGCCAGTCGAGCACCCGTCCCAATACGAGAAGGCCGGGGGGCTCCCGTAGTAGCGCTGGACGATGCCTTTCGCCGCGTCGTGCCCCATGTCGCTGTTGGCGGTCGCATATCCCTGGTTCAGGCGCACGGTCGAGGTCGACACGACGCCGTCATGACCGCCGTCGCCGAGCGCCACGAACCGCCCGTTCCAAAGCGTCGGCAAGTTCACGGCGAATCGAACGGTGTTGAACCCTTCGTCCGCGTCCCCTGTGGTGATGAAGCCCAGAACGCGGCAATACTCCGGAATCTGTCCGGCGGCAGCCACCAGCGTCGCTGATGTGAGCGTCGGCTCGAGCTTCTTCGCCAAGAAGGCGCCCTGTTCGCGATCACCGTGTTCGCCGGCCGCGTGATCGACAATGGCCAGTCGCGCCGTGGTGAGAGCGGCGCAGTCTTGCGCCGTCGGGGTGTGATCTCTCGCCTCCGCCGCAACGACACTGCAGAGCCCGAGCGCGAAGGCGAGCCCCAAGGATACCTGCCGAATGGGACGTTCCATTCTCCGTCTCCTGTGCCAGGTGTGCGGTGCACAACCTCTCCGGAGAAATATTCTCGGGACGAGCGCGTGGAGGGTAACAGAGACGCTACGCGAGTTCAATGCCGCTGCCTCGCACTGTGCGAGGTCAGGGACGCGCGGCGCGCTTGACGAGGCGGCGTTCTTCGCGAAGCCGACGGCGGGTGTCGGCGAGCGCGGACGTGAGGCGGCGGGTCTCGGCTTCGAGGCGCTCGACCTCCGCGCGCCGCTCGGCCGCGCGCTGGGTGCGCTCCTCGGCCTCGCGCCGACGCCGCTGTCGTTCGGCTTCGGCCGCGGCTTGCCGGGCCTCCGTCGCCTGCTGGCGGGCCTCGGCCGCGGCGCGACGGCGCTCGGCCTCCTGCTGACGCTTCTCGGCCGCCGTCGCGCGCGCCGGGCGCGCCGGGCTCGCGCGGCGGCGCGTCTCGTCGCGGTCGGGTTCATCGCGGCGCGCTCCGCGGGGCGCTGGCCCCTGCGTGGTGGCGCCTCCGTGCACGAGGCGGAGGTGCCCGGCGGCGGGCGCGCCGGCGAGGACCTCGAAGCCCGGTGCGCCGAGCGGCTCGGTCAGGCGGCCGCGGCGTAGATCCGTGGCGCGCCGGGGATCGACGGCGGCGCCGAGCAGCGTGTTGGAGATCTCACGCGTGGTGTCGGGCGAGGCGCGGAAGCCGGCGCCCTTCAGCAATTCTTCGGCGCGCTCGACCAGCGCGTCGAGCTCGGCGCGCTGCGCACGCATGGCCTCGGCCGCCGCGCGCGCGTCCCGAAGCTGGCTACGGCGCAAGCGCTCGACGCTGGCGACGAAGCGCTCGAGCCGCTCTGGCTCGGCGTGCGCCAGCTGGTTGGTGGCCCAGAGCGTCGCCGTCGGCTTCCGGAGCGCCTGGACCGCGCGCGCGGCATCCGCATCCCCGGCGCGCTTGAGCGCGGCGGCCCGCGCGTCCCGCTCCCGCGTGAAAGCGCTCAGCGGGACCGCGTACAGCTCCTCGACCACTTTCGCCGGCGCCTCCGCCATGGGAGTCAGCCTACCAGGGGGACCCATCGAGGAGCGCCCCAGGGGTATGGGGGGCCATATCGGGGCCCCCCATCTACAACCGAACGACGCGGCGCGCTTTCAGCTCGAAGCGCGGGAGACTGCCGGGCGCGACGGGCGCGACCTCCAGCCGGATGCCGATGCTGGCACGCAGGGCCTCTTGGACCCGCCGGGCGCCGTCGACGCCGCCGTCCACCTCCACCAGCACCCGCACCTCGTCGAGCTCGCCGTCGCGGAACACCTCGATCTGGAATTCCTCGACCGGGAAGCGGCGCACCACGGCCTCGATCGATGACGGAAAGACGTTGACCCCGCGCACGATCAGCATGTCGTCGAGGCGACCGAGGATGCCGCCCTCGAGGCGCACGAACGTCCGCCCGCACGCGCACGGCGCTCGCGCCAGCCGCGCGCGATCGCCGGTGCGATAGCGGACGAGGGGGGAGCCGAGGCGGCCCAGGTTGGTGAGGACCAGCTCGCCGTCGGCGGCCGGGGCGCCGGTCGCCGGATCGATCACCTCGGCGATGAACTCGGCCTCGTTGACGTGCAGGCCGGCCTGGGCCTCGCACTCGAAGCCGTAGGCCCCCATCTCGGTCATGCCGGCGTGGTCGTAGGCCCGCGCGCCCCAGCCCGCCTCGATGCGCGCGCGCACGGACGGGATGCCGGCGCCGGGCTCGCCCAGCGCGTAGGACGGCGTGCAGACCAGCGCGGTGGCGCCGAGCCGCTCCATCGCGGCCAGCCGCGTGGGCGAGTCCTGGCCGCCGCCGGGAATGGTCAAGGCGCCGAGCGCGCGCGAGCTCTCGAAGCCGGCCCAGAACCCCACGAAGAGCCCGAACGAGAACGGAAAGAACACGCGATCGCCCCGGTGCACGCCGGCGCCGGCCAGCACGAAGCCCCAGCAGCGCGCCCACCACTCCCACGACTCCTGCGTGTCGAGCCAGCGCAGCGGTGCGCCGGAGGTGCCGGACGTCTGATGCACGCGGACGTAACGCTCGAGCGGGTACGTGAGGTTCGTGCCGAACGGTGCGCTGGCGTTCTGGTCGGCGACCAGGTCGGCCTTGGTGGTCAGCGGCAGGCATGCGAACTCATCCCATCCGCGCAGATCGCGGGCCGAGGCGAGACCGGCCGCGCGCCACTTCGCCGTCCAGAACGGGTTGACGCCGACGATGGCCTCGGCCAGCGCCTGCAGGCGCTGACACTGCCGCGCCCGCAGCCGCCCGGGGTCGAGCGCCTCCAGCGCGGCGTCGTACATGGTCGGCCTCAGCCGCGCAGCTTGAAGCGCTGGATCTTGCCGGTGGCCGTCTTCGGCAGCTCGGGCACGAACTCGATCCAGCGGGGGTACTTGTAGGGGGCGATCTTGTCCTTCACGAACGCCTTGAGCTCGTCGGCCAGCGCATCGGCGCCGCCGGCCGGCTCCTTGAGCACGACGAAGGCCTTCGGCTTCACGAGGCGGTCGGTGTCTTCCTTGCCGATCACGGCCGCCTCCAGCACCGCGGGGTGCTTGATGAGCGTGGCCTCCACCTCGATCGGCGAGACCCAGATACCGCCGACCTTGAGCATGTCGTCGGCACGGCCGGCGTACCAGAAGTAGCCGTCTTCGTCCTGGTGGTACTTGTCGCCGGTCTGGATCCACGGGCCGAAGAGCGTCTCCTTGGTCCTGTCGTGCTTGTTCCAGTAGTAGGCCATCGTGGAGTCGCCCTTCACGCGCAGGTTGCCGATGTCGCCGCGCTTCACCGGCCGGCCCTCGTCGTCCACGATGATCGCCTCGTAGCCCGGGACCGGCAGCCCGGTCGAGCCTGGCTTCGCGGCGCCCGGTCGATTGGACAGGAAGATGTGCAGGATCTCGGTGGTGCCAATGCCATCGATGATCTCGACGCCGAACCGCTCGCGCCACCGCCGGTAGATCTCGTCGGGCAGCGCCTCGCCGGCCGACACGCAGAGCCGCAGCGCCGAGAGGTCGTAGCGCTTGTCCGCCTCCTTCACCGCCAGCATGCCGGCGTACAGCGTCGGCACCCCGAAGAAGATCGTCGGGCGGTGGCGCGTCAGCACCTCGAACGCGCTTTCCGGCGTGGGCCGATGCGGGTAGAGCACGCTCTGGGCCCCGACGCCCATGGGGAAGTAGCCGGCGTTGCCGAGGCCGTAGGCGAAGAAGAGCTTGGCCACCGAGTAGACGCGATCGGTCTCGCGGATGCCAAGGACCTGCTTCGCATACGTCTCCTGGCAGACCACCATGTCGTGATGGAGGTGGACGGCGCCTTTGGGAAAGCCCGTGGAGCCGGAGGAATAGAGCCAGAACGCCACGTCGTCCCGCGACGTCGGCGCCGCCTCCAGCCGGGGCGAGGCCTTGGCGATCGCGTCCTCCCACGAGGCATGGCCGGCCGGCGGCCCGCCGGCGACGAGCACATGCCGCAGCCACGGCGACTGGCCCAGTGCGGGCCCCGCCTCGGCGAGCAGGGGGGCCGAGACCACCGCCACCGTGGCCCGGCTGTCGCGCAGGAAGTAGAGATAATCGTCGGCGCGGAGCAGCGTGTTGGTCGGGATCGGCACCGCGCCGATCTTGATCGCGCCCCAGAACGTCCCCAGGAACTCGGGTGCGTCCAGGCACAGCATCCAGACGCGGTCCTCCATCCCGACGCCGAGCTCGCGCAGCGCATTGCCCGTGCGATTGGCGGAGTCCTGGACGTCGGCGTAGGTGAGCACGCGGTCCTCGTAGAGAAAGGCCGGGCGGCCACCGCGGCCCTCCGCGACGTTGCGGTCGACGAACCAGGTGGCGACGTTGAACTCCTGCGGCAGCGTCTCGGACGCGTTCATCGCGGGCTCCTTGTCAATGTTGCCATGCCCCCTGGTGGCATCACCGTTGCTTCATGGCCGATGCAGGAGGTGCAGCACCATGAAGAGCGTAGCCGTGCTCCTGCTCATCGCGCTCGTCACCCTGGGCCTCGTGGGCGGCGCCGTCGCACAGACCACCGTCCCCGCGCCCAGCGTCCAGGCCCCCGCGCCGTCGTCCGCGCCCTCCAGTGACTCCAGCGCCAGTGGCTCGGTCTCGACGCCGAGCGGCGACGTCAAGGGCCAGATGACGATCGATCGCAAGTCCGAGTCGCGGAGCGAGTCCAAGAGTGGCGACGCCTCTGCGCTGCCGCGGACGGTCACCTCGGAGCGCACGACGATCTTCGGGCTGAGCCCGACTGCCGCGGTCGTCATCGCCGCCGCGCTGCTGGTCGTCGTCATCCTCGCGATCGTGGCCATGACTCGGAGCAACGACACCTACATCGACACCAATCGCCGGGTGTAGTGAGCCGGGGGGCCACCGCCCCCCACACCTCCCAGCGCTCGTGCCGTCCAGGGGCACCGTCGTCGGTGACGGCGCGACGAGGCGGGGAGCCGGGCCATCGGTCCCGGCTCCTCGTTTTTAGATGGGGGCCACGAAATGGCCCCCAATCCCCCAAGCGTTCGGCGCGCCCCGGC
>VBPC01000230.1 GCA_005887895.1 Candidatus Rokuibacteriota bacterium | reverse complement strand
TCGATGATCGGGTAGACGGTGCGGCACACCGGACAGCGCAGCGCGCCGTCGACGATCTGGTCGCCGCGCGTCGCGAACGTCTCCAGGTCGAGGCGGGCGACGCACGTGGGACAGCGAAGAAGATCGAGAAGCCGCTCTCTCATGGGAAGCCTCCGGTCGCTATCGCCGAAGCCGCCGGCGCGACGGCAAGAGGTGGGTTTCCAGGCGCTCGGGCAGCGTCAGCATGCCGGGCCGATCCGGACGTCCTCGCCGTCGACGAAGATGCGTTGCCAGAGCTCCAGGTTGATCAGCAGCCACAGCCGGTCGGCGTGCCGGCCGACGCCGGCGTGGTGCTCCTGCACGAGCCGCCGCAGCGCGCCGGGGACGAACAGCCCGCGGCGGAGCGATCGTGGCCCGAGCACGAACTCCTCCACGACCGGTCGAAACCGCCCGCGCAGCCAGCCGTCGAGCGGCACCGGGAATCCCATCTTGCGCCGACTGAGGATCGGGGCCGGCACGAGGTCGCGGACTGCCTCGCGCAGCAGCGCCTTCGTGCGCCAGCCCGCCAGCTTGAAGCGCGCCGGGGTCGCCGCGGCGGTCTCGACGACGCTCTGATCGAGGAACGGCACGCGGCTCTCGATCGATGCCGCCATGCTCATCTGGTCCTGCTTCATCAGCAGCTCGACCAGGTAGGTCTGCAGGTCGGCGTGGCTCATGCGGTCGCCGAGCCCACCGGGCGCCGCCTCGAAGTGGCGGAGGCCGAGGGCGTGGGGATCCCCCGCCAGCAGCGCCCGATCCGCCAGCAGGCCGTCCTGGATCGCCGTCGGAAACACGGAGAAGCCCTCGAAGAAGAGCGCACGCGGCGTCGCCGGCCGGTCGAGGAAGGTCATGTCGGCGTACCGACGCGCCGGCGCCGGCAGCGCCCGCGCGAGTCCGGCGGCGCCACGCCTGAGGGCGCCCGGCGCGACCGTCTCCCAGGCCCGCCCCACCCGATGGTTCCAGGCGACGACGCGGTAACGGTTGTAGCCGAGGAACAGCTCGTCGGCGCCCTCGCCGGTCAGCACGACCTTGACGTGGTCGCGCGCGAGCCGCGAGACGAAGGCCAGCGGGACGCTCGCCGGCGTGGCGATCGGCTCGTCCTCGTGCCACAGCAGACGCGGCAGCGCGCCGAAGAACTCCTCGGGCGACACGACGACCTCGTGATGCTCGGCCCCGATCCGATCCGCGACCAGCCGCGCCCAGCCGAGCTCGTTGGCGTCCGGGTCGTCGAAGCCGACCGAGAACGTCCGCACCGGCTCGGCGACCATCTTCGCCATCAGGACCGCCAGCGCCGTGGAGTCGAGGCCGCCCGAGAGGAACAACCCGAGCGGGACGTCGGTCATCAGGTGGCTACGGACGGCGGCGGTGAGGTCGTCGCGAAGTCGCCGCGCGCGGGCGGCCAGGTCGTCGGGCGCCGCGTCGAGCGCCGTGGGCAGTCGCCAGTAGCGGCGTGTCCGAAGGCCCTCGCCGGCCGACCACGTCAGCGTACGACCGGGCAGCAGCTTGTGGATGCCTTCGAAGAACGTCTCCTGACCCGACACGAACCGCGTGGCCAGGAACTCCGGCACCACCCGGCGATTGAACACGGGGCGGCCGGGCAGCGCCGCGAGAATGGCCTTGATCTCCGAGGCGAACAGCAGCTCGTCGCGCGTGACGGCATAGTAGAGCGGCTTGATGCCCAGGCGGTCGCGCGCCAGCAGCAGCCGCCCGCGTGGACGATCCCACAGCGCGAACGCGAACATGCCTTGCAGGCGCTCGACGCACCGCTCGCCGTCCTCCTCGTACGCGTGCAGGACGGTCTCGGTGTCGCTGCGGGTGCGGTACCGATGGCCGCGTGCCTCCAGCCCGGGCCGCAGCGCGGCGTGGTTGTAGATCTCGCCGTTGTAGACGATCCAGATGGTCCCGTCCTCGTTGGCCATCGGCTGCTGTCCGCCGGCGACGTCGATGATCGCCAGCCGCCGATGGCCGAGACCGACCGGTCCGTCGAGGAGCAGGCCCTCGCCGTCGGGACCGCGGTGACGCAGGACGTCGCGCATCCCCTTGAGACGCGCCTCGTCCACGGCTTCCCGCGGATCGCGCCGGACGATGCCCGCGATACCACACATGGTCAGCGTCCCCCGTCGCCGAGCGCCGTCATCGCCGCCACGTCCGGTGGCGCAGCCGCGAGAGGTTCTTGGTCGCGAGGAAGGCCAGATAGATCTCGGCGCGGGCGAGCGGCCCCCGCCGCGGCGGATCCCACGCCTCGGCGCGCGCGCGCAGAATCGGCTCGCCGGACACGGCGCTCAGCGCCCGCAGCAGCGCGGCGTTGAGCCGGTGGTACTGGGGCGGACACAGATATCCGTGCGAGCCGTACCAGCTCCACATGCGGCGGTAGTCCCAGACATCGAGCGAGCGGACCAATCCGACGATGCCGTCGGCGAACAGCTGCTGGACGCGGCGCTCGGAGGTCTGGGCGGCCAGGTCCCAGAGCCCGAGCAGGCTGAACAGGAAGCCATCGAGCACGCGGGGCAGCGGGTATCCCGGATACTCCTCGTACAGCGCGCCGCCGTGCTCGAGGGTCCGCACGCCGCCGTCCTCCAGGCCTTTCTCGAAGACGTGCGTGGCGGCGCGGGCGAGGTCGAGCAGGTGACGGCCACCGTGGCCGAGCCGATACGCGCGGACGAGCACGCTGATCGCGAGCCCCTGGGCCATGGCGCAGATCCACGGCGCCGTCAGCTGGCAACGGCCCTCGCGCCAGTCGAACGTGTACGGCCACACGACCGCGCCGTCGTCGCGACGCACGGCGTGCCGCACGAGCCAGTCGGCCTGCCGGGAGAACCGCGCCGACCCCTGGGTATCCCGTCCACGCTGCCAGCGCTCCAGGCTCACCAGTCCGTACCAGGCGACGTACGCCGGGTTGTAGGTCTCGCCGAACAGGCGCGAGCGCTGGATCGCAACACCGTGGGCGTCCAGCTCCATGGCGTCGAAGAACAGGCGTTCGCTGTAGACGTGGTAGCGCAGCGAGCGGCGCTGAGCGGCGGCCGGCACGGTCTCCACCGGGTAGCGGAAGCGGAAGCCGGCCGCCTCCCGCCACAGCGCCCGCGCCGCCCATCGCGCGGACTGCAGCACGCCGGGCCGCCGGCGCGCGAGGCTTGCCAGCGTCATCGCTTCGACACCAGCCAGTTGCCGATCGCGAGGTGCCGAAGCCCGGAGCGGTCGAGCACGTCGAGGGCGTCCTCGGGGCGGCTGACGATGGGGAAGCCGTGGAGGTTGAACGAGGTGTTGAGCACCCCGCCGATGCCGGTCAGTCGCCGGAATTCCTTGAGCAGCGCGTGATACGCCGGATTGGTGTCGGCGCTGACCTCCTGGGGCCGCGCGGTGCGATCGAACGGGTGCACGCCGGCCCGCAGCTCCGACCACCGCTCCGTCGTGTCGAAGCAGAGGATCATGTACGGCGCCCTCACCTGCTTGGGATTCACGAGGTACTCCGTCGAGCACTCGGCCAGCAGCGAGGGGGCGAACGGCATCCAGAAGTCGCGCGCCTTGATCGCCTCGTTGATCTCCCGGATCACCTCGGGGCGGGAGGGATTCGCCAGGATCGCGCGGTTGCCGAGGGAGCGGGCGCCGAACTCCTCCCGGCCCTTGAAGCGCGCCACGACCTGGCCCTCGGCGAGCATGCGGGCCACCCGGGGCTCGATGGGCTCGTCGCGCTCGTAGCGGACCGGGGTCTTGAAGGCAAACGCGCGCACGGCCCGCTCGATCTCGGCGTCGTCGAACTCGGGGCCCCAGTAGAGGTCCTGCAGCGGCGTCATCTTGGCGGTGCCGGCCCGGTCGGCGTAGAGCGCGTAGGCGGCGCCGATGGCATTGGTCTCGTCGCCGCACGAGGGATAGACGAACAGCTCGTCCACCTCGGGCAGCTCCATGATCAGCTTGTTCGCCTT
>VBPC01000229.1 GCA_005887895.1 Candidatus Rokuibacteriota bacterium | reverse complement strand
GGTCCATGTCGGAGGTGGGCAGGCCGTCGACGACGACGAGCCCGGCGGCGCCGCGCTTGGGGCGGCCGTCGCTGCCGACCGGCACGCTCACGCGGTGCTTGAACTTCGGGTCGAGGTACCGCTCGAAGAGGTCGGGCGGCTCCATGATGTGCATGTCGGAGTCGACGAAGCGGAGTCCGTCTCTCATTGGCAGGCTCCTCCGGGTGAGCCGCGTCTCAGACGCCGGTGAGCTCGGCGATGACGCGGGCGACGAGCAGATTGGCGAGCAACACCGGCACCCCGGTCAAAGCGCGCAGCTCGTTGCGCGTCTTGCGGCGGAAGCCCATGCAGTCCATGACGACGAGGCCGGCGCCGGCCTCGCGCAGCGCGCCGGCGGCGCGGGCCAGCGCGGCGGCGTCCTCCTCTTCGTAGGGCGAGAGCGGGAAGACGACGGGGTCGAAGCCGTCGCGCCGCCAGCGCGCCTCGGTCTGCGGCACGTGCGGCACCGACGGCGTCAGCACGCCGAGCCGGCCGCTCCAGCGCAGCCCCCGCAGCGTGCCGAGCAGCACCGGCTGCGGCTGGATCAGCGGCCGCGTGGCGCCGAGCGGCGGGAACGCGCCGGTGCAGAGCAACGCGGTGAGACCGGCGCCCCCGCGCTCGAGCGCGGCGATGCGCGCCTCGACGTGGCCCACGATCTTCTGCTTGCCGACGAACACCGGCGTGCCGTCGGCGAGGCGCGTCACCAGGATCTCGTCGTCGCCGGTCGGCGCCAGCGCCGCGATGGCCGCGCGCGAGAGGCCGTCGAGCGCGCCGGCCTCGCGCACCTCGACGCCGGGGCCCATGACCGCCGCCATCTCCGGCACGACGTCGGTCCGGGGCGACTGGCCGATCGTGACGAGGCCGACCACGGGACGCAGCACGGCGGTCATGCGCGCCTCCTTCTCACAGGACGTGCAGCAGGGGACGGGTGGTCAGCGCGTCGGTCTTCCAGAACCCGGTGTCGGCGAACCAGCCTCGCGCCTGCTCGGCGTCGGCGGTCTTGGTCAGCGCCCACAGCCGGCCGTCCTCGAAGAAGCCCCCGAGGTGCAGGCGGCCGGCGCCGCGCAGCTCGATCAGCGCGAACTGCGCCATGTCGTGCTGCTCCACCGGCCCCTCGACGATCACGGCCCGGCGGGTGCCGTCGAGCACGATCGGCACCATCTCCCACGGCTCGACGAACTGGGAGAACGAGCGCGGCTCGTAGTGCGTCCACGCCCCGCCCAGCCAGTACGGATCCTCCTCGAGCGCGTTCTTGATCTGGTCGGGGCGCTGCAGGCGATAGACGAGGTCGACGCGGCGTCCGTCCGGCGCCGGCCCGCCGCCGAGGCAGATGCTGACCGCGCGCAGCCCCTGCAGGCGCTCGAGGTGGGCCCGGCGGTGCGGCTCCCGCTTGGCCGCGTAGTCCTCGACCGTGGTGACGCCGACATGGTAGACGATCACGCTCGCGCTCTCGTGGCGCCTATGCTACCCGCAAGTGACCGGCTCCGCGAGCGGCACCGGCGGCGGCCGTCCCCGAGCCGCGTGATAAGGTGGAGGGATGGACGTGGTCGAGCGCTTCCGCGCCCGCTATCCCTTTTCGCTGGACGACTTCCAGGTGGAGGCGATCCGGGCGATCGCCGGCGACCAGTCGGTGATCGTGTCGGCGCCGACCGGCGCCGGCAAGACGCTCGTCGCCGAGTTCGCCATCCACGCCGCGCTGGAGGCCGGGCAGCGCATCGCCTACACCACGCCGCTCAAGGCGCTGAGCAACCAGAAGTTCGGCGACTTCACGCGCGCCTACGGCGAGGACAGGGTCGGCATCCTCACCGGCGACGTGAAGGTGAATCCGCAGGCGCAGGTCCTGGTGATGACCACCGAGATCCTCCGCAACGCGCTCTACGGCAGCGGGCTCGAGAATCTCAAGTACATCGTGCTGGACGAGTGCCACTACATGGGGGACGAGGGCCGCGGCACCGTCTGGGAGGAGATCATCGTGGCGGCGCCGGACGACGTGCTGCTGGTGGGCCTGTCGGCCACCGTCGCCAACGTCAAGGAGATCGCCGACTGGATCTCGATCGTCCATCGGCCCATCGTGCCGATCTACCATCCGCAGCGGCCGGTGCCGCTGCACTACTTCGTCGCCGATCTGGCCGGCGACCTGCACGACATCGCCGACGTGCGGCGCGGGCGGGCGTCGGTGATCGGCGACGAGCCGCGCGGCCCCAACGACCGCACGAAGTGGTACACGCGCCGGGTCGTCGATCCGACCGTGCTCATCGAGGCGCTCGAGCAGAAGCGCTGGCTGCCGGCGATCTACTTCATCTTCAGCCGGGCCGGCTGCGAGCGCGCCATGGAGGACGTGCTCACCGAGGGCCGGCCGCTGATCACGCGCGAGCAGCGGCGGGACGTCGACGAGGCGATCGCCCAGGCGCTCGCCGATCAGCCGGCGCTCGGCGAGTCGTCCCTGAGCCAGTCGGTCTTCCGCGGGCTGCGCATCGGTGTGGCGCTCCATCACGCCGGCATCCTGCCCGGGCTCAAGCGGCTGATCGAATCGCTGTTCGAGCGGGGCCTCTGCAAGGTCGTGTTTGCCACCGAGACGATGTCGCTCGGCATCCACATGCCGGCGCGGGCGGTCGTGCTGCAGGGGCTCACCAAGCGGACCGATCGCGGCTTCCGCTCGCTGTCGCACAACGAGCTGACCCAGATGGCCGGGCGCGCCGGCCGGCGGGGCATCGACCCCGAGGGGCAGTGCGTGATCGCGCTCGACGCGCGCGACGGCCTGGAGGACGTGCTGCGCGTGGTGGACGGCTCGCCGGAGCCGATCGAGAGCCGTTTCAAGCTCGGCTATGGCTCGGCGGCCGCGCTCATCGCCACCGGCGCCGAGCCCGACGTCATCCGCCGGCGCATCGAGTCCTCGTTCGGCCAGTACCAGAACCTCAAGCGCATCCGCGAGATGGAGCAGGACGTGCGCGCGCTGGAGGCCGCGCTCGCCGAGGCGCGCGCCTACGAAGCTCCGTGCGGCGACTTCTCCCGCATCGAGCGCTACCGCCGCGCTCGCCAGGACGTGGACGCGCGGCGGCAGGCGACCGGGCGCGGCGGGCGGCGCGGGGAGCGCTCGCCGGTGGAGGCCGAGCCCGGGCGGCTGGCGCTCATCCGCCGCAAGGGCGCGCCGAGCCTGGCGATGATCCTGCGCGTGCACGCGATCCGCGGTCACCGCGTGCTGTTCGACGCGCTGCTGCCGCACGGCGCCGTCGTGCGGCTCAAGAGCGGGCTGGTCAAGCGGATCTTCTGGGCCACGCCGCCGATGCACGTGCCGCGCGACCTGCACGGAGACGGCCGTCACGACGGCCGCGGCCTGCGCCTGCTGGCCGAGCAGCTCGGCCGGCTCGACGTGCCGCAGCTGATCGAGCGCGAGCGCACGCAGGGCCCCGAGGCGGCGCTGGCGGCGATCGAGTGCCATCGCTGCCCGTGGGGCGCGACCGCGACGTGCGACCGCGCCTCGCGCGAGATCGATCGGCTGGAGGAGCGGCTGCGCCAGCGGCGCGAGGCGCTGGAGGTCGTGCGCGGCGCCTACTGGCAGGAATTCCTGCGCGTGGTGGAGGTGCTCGAGCAGTTCGGCGCCGTGCTCGGCCGCGAGCTCTTGCCCAAGGGCCGCGTCATCGCCGGGCTGCGCCACGACAACGAGCTGATGGTGGCCGAGGCCGTGTGGCGTCGGCTCTTCGACGACGTGACGGTGGCGGAGGCGGCCGCCATCTGCGCGGCGCTGCTCGAGGAGTCGCGCTCCGGCGAGCCGCTGATCGCGCGCGGCTTCCTGCGCAAGCACGGCAAGCTCAAGCGCAAGGTCGACCAGCTCATGGGCATCGCCGACGCCGTCTTCCAGGCCCAGCGCGCCCGCCACCTGGGGATGCCGATCAGCGTGCAGCCCGGCTTCATGCCGGCCGTGTATCGCTGGGCCTCCGGCGACGACGACTGGTCCGGCGTCGTCGAGTCCGCGTTCGGCGGCCACGAGGGCGACCTCATCCGGGCCATGCGCCGGCTCATCGACCTCCTGCGCCAGATCGCCGACAGCCCCGACGTGCCGGTGGGGACGACCCGGCTGCTGGCGCAGGCGGCGCGGGCGGTAGATCGGGGCATTGTGTTGGAGAGCGCGCTTATTTAGTTTGGGGGGAGCGCACCGCTCCCCCCAAGCCCCCCAGTGCGGGACAGGAAGAAGGGGTCCTGCGACGGGGGTCTGCTATTCTGGCGCGCGTGATGCGTCGTCGGCCTTGGTTGTCGACCATCGAGCGTTCGTTCTTCGCGTATACGGTTGCCCTGACGATCGTGGCCGTGGCGGGGCTGGGG
>VBPC01000134.1 GCA_005887895.1 Candidatus Rokuibacteriota bacterium | reverse complement strand
AGTCCGCGAGGCTCGCCAGACGCCCCTGCGCCAGCACCGTGTACGTGAACTCTTGGCCGGGGGGCACCGGATCGCCGCCGAGCTGGCCGGCCGGGTTCACGGTGTTCTGCGCCTGCAGGGCGGCGGCGATCTCGTTCACGGTGATGTCGAGCTTCGCCAGCGTGTCGGGATTGATCCAGAGCCGGATGGCGTACTGCGAGGCGCCGAAGATCAGGACCTGGCCGATGCCGGGCACCCGTGTCATCGGGTCGTTGATGTTGACGTACGCGTAGTTGGCGAGGAACAGCGAGTCGTAGGTACCCTTGGGCGAGTACAGCGCGAAGAGCCCCAGCGGGCTGGTCACCGACTTGATGACGGTGACGCCCTGGTTGACCACGTCGGGCGGAAGCTGGGAGGCGGCCTGCGTGTAGCGCAGGTTGGTGAGCACCTGGTCGACGCTCGGGTCGGTGGTGACGTCGAAGTCCACCCGCAGCTGCATCTGGCTGCCGGCGGCCTGGTTGAGCGAGTACATGTAGAGCATCTTGTCCACGCCGCTCATCTGCTGCTCGATCGGCGTGGCGACCGATTGCTCGAGCGTGACGGCGTCGGCGCCCGGGTAGCGCGCGGTCAGCAGGATCTCGGGCGGGGCGATGTTCGGGTACAGCGCGACCGGCAGCTGCACCATGGCGACGACGCCGACGATCACCATGAGGATGGAGATCACCATGGCGACGATCGGCCGGTCGATGAAGAACCTGGCCATTGGGGGCGGGCTACTTCCGCGCGCTGCCTTCGGCGGGCTCGCTCGACGCCAGCCGGACCTTCTGGCCGGCGCGCACCCGGTCGCCTCCCTCCACGACGACCCGCTCGCCGGGCTTGAGCCCCTCGGCGACGATCCAGAGCGAGCCGACGCGCGCGTCGACCTTCACCCGGCGCACGTCCACGGTCTCGTCCGCCCGGACCACCGCAACCTGGTTGACCCCTTGCACGTCCTGAACGGCCCGCTGGGGGATCATGAGGGCGTTCTTCCTCATCTCGACGACGGCCCGGACCTTCGCGTACTGGCCGGGGCGCAGCACGTTTCCAGGATTCGGGAACACGCCGCGCGCGAGCACGGTACCGGTGGTGACGTCGACCTGCCGATCCAAGGCGGCGGCCCGCCCTCGTGTCGGATAGACGCTCCCGTCGGCCAGGACCAGCTGCAGCTCGATGTCCCGGGGCGCTCGCGGATCGGCGTCCCAGCGGCGGAACACGGCGAGGGCCCGTTGCTCGCTGATGGGAAACTCCGCGTAGATGGGGTCGACCTGGGAGACCGTCGTCAGCGGTGTGGCGTCGCTCGGCCCGACGTAGTCCCCGATGTTCGCCACGCGGAAGCCGGCGATCCCGCCGATCGGCGACACCACTCTCGTGTAGCCGAGGTTGAGCCGGGCGTCGGCGAGCGCCGCACGCGAGGCGGCGATGTTGGCCTCCTGGGTCTTGACGTCGGCCTGCGCCTTCTCGAGCGCGGCCCGCGACTGCGTGACGCTGGCCTGCGAGTTCAGCACCGCGGCGCGCGCGGAGGCCACCGTCGCGAGGTTGGCGAGGTTGCCCTGGACCGCATTGTCGAGCTCTTGCTGGCTGACCGATCCACGCTCGGCCAGCGGCGTGTAGCGCCCGACATCGAGCTCCGTCTGACGCTGCGTGGCCTCAGCCCGCTTCACCTGGGCCTCGTCCTGGACGACCTTGGCCAGCGCCTGCTCGACCTGCGCCTGGCTGGCGCTGACCTGCGCCTTGGCCTGGCTCAATTGCGACTCCGCCAGGTGGACCCTGGCGTCGGCCTGATCGGCGGCGGTCTGAAACGGCCGCGCATCGACCTGGAACAGGAGGTCGCCGCTCCTCACGAGGGAGCCCTCCTTGTAATCCTGGCTCATCAGGTGTCCGCTGACGCGGGCGCGGATCTGCGCGTTGATGTACCCGACGAGCGTCCCCACCCACTCGGCGGAGATCGGCACGTCCCGCTCGACGACCGGCTCGACCTTGACCACGGGGGCCGGGGGCGGCCCGGCGGCCCGGGACGCATCGCCACAGCCGGCGAGCGTCGCCGCGATAACCCAGATCAGGATCTCAGCCGCTGACGACGTTCGAGCCATGTCTCTGTTCCCGGTAAGAGCCATCAGACGGCGGGGTGGGCTCGGCGCGGAACCGTTTTGCGCAAGAAACCGTAAGAACGACGAACAGGACGAGCACGACGACCTGGGTGACCAGGAACGGCGGCTCGCTCTGCCGAGGCGCCAGGGCGTGCAGCACGGGGACCTTCAGGAATGCCTGGACGACTCCGACGAAGACGTTCAGGTAGAGCGCGGCCGCCGAGCCGACGACGAAGACCCAGCGCCAGGCTCCCGCGAGGTGCCCGCCGTAGCGGGCGAAGGTCGTGACCGCCAGCACCACGAGCGACACGACGCCGATGACGTGCGAGGGCAGCAGGTGATCGACCGGAAAGCCGAACCCGGTGACGCTGGTGGCGACCGTGGTCACCAGGAAGAGCGCCGTCCAGCGCCGGTGCTCGCGCCCCCCGAGCAGCCCGGCCATCACGACGAAGCCCGCGCCGATCCCGACGAGGCTGAGCACCACGTGCACGAGCGTGAACGCCGCGAGGAGCATCAGTCCCTGGCCTACGATTGCAGGAACTGCAGCAGGTCGGCGTTGACCTGGTCCTTGTGGGTGCTGCACAGGCCGTGCGGCGCGCCCGGATACACCTTGAGGCGCGCCTTCGGCGCGATCTTGACGGCGACGTGGGCCGAGGCGCCGATGGGCACGATCTGGTCGTCGTCGCCGTGGATGAACAGCGTCGGCACCGTCAGTCTCCGCAGATCGTCCGTCTGATCCGTCTCGGAGAAGGCCTTGACGCAGTCGAAGACGTTCTTGAAGCCGGCCTGCATTCCCTGCAGCCAGAACGAATCGCGCAGGCCCTGGGAGACCTTCGCGCCCGGCCGGTTGGCGCCGTAGAAGGGGACGCTGAGATCCTTGAAGAACTGCGAGCGGTCGGCGAGCACGTTCGTCCGGATGCCATCGAAGACCTCGATCGGCAGACCGCCGGGATTGGCCGGCGTCCGCAGCATCAGCGGCGGAATCGCGCCGATGAGGACGGCCCGCGCCACGCGCCCGGTGCCGTGGCGGGCGATGTAACGGGCGACCTCGCCGCCACCCGTGGAGTGGCCGACGTGGACGGCGTTCGCGAGCTCGAGCGTCTCGACGAGCGCCGCGAGGTCGTCGGCGTACGTGTCGAGATCGTTGCCGGTCCACGGCTGACTCGATCGGCCATGGCCGCGGCGGTCGTGCGCGATGACACGGTAGCCGCGCTCGGCGAGGAACAGCAGCTGGTCGTCCCAGGCATCCGCGCTCAGCGGCCAGCCGTGACTGAACACCACCGGCTGCCCTTGGCCCCAGTCCTTGAAATAGATTTGTGTGCCGTCCTTCACCGTGATCGTGCTCGCCATGTCGACTCCCTTCGATGCGGAACTCGCGGACTGTCGGGCGCGGATCGTACGGGGGTCGCGGAGCCGGAGTCCTTGTGCCGCGCTGAAACGTCCTGAAAAGGCCTGAAGGCCTCGGTACACTTGCCGGCCATGGAGAGGGCGACGGATCCCTCGGCGGTCGTGGAGTTCGGCCGCTTCAGGCTCGACCGCCATCGCCGCGAATTCCTTGCCGACGGCCGCCCGGTCGAGCTGGGCGGCCGCGCGTTCGAGACCCTGCTGGCCCTCATCGAGGGTCGCGGCGCGGTGCTCAGCAAGGACGAGCTGATGCGCCGGATCTGGCCGGACCGCGTGGTCGAGGAGAACAATCTCGAGACGCAGATCTCGGCCCTGCGGAAGGTGTTCGGCGCCGACCGTGACCTCATCCGCACCGTGGCCCGGCGCGGCTATCAATTCACCGGGGACCCTCGCGCCCCCGTCACCGTCACCGGCGCTCCACCGGCCCCGATCACGCGCCTTCCCACGCCGGTCTCCGAGCTCATCGGCCGCCAGACCGAGATCCGGGACGTCATGGGCCTGATCGCGAAGCATCGGCTGGTCACGCTGACCGGGCCGGGGGGCATCGGCAAGACGCGACTCGCGCTGGAGGTCGCCCGGCGACTGCTGCCGGCGTTTCCCGAGGGGGTCTCTCTCGCGGAGCTGGCGCCGCTGGCGACTCCCGAGCTGGTTCCGGTGACCGTGGCCACCGCGCTCGATCTGCCGCTCCCCGCGCAGGGTGTCTCGCCCGAACGCATCGGCGCCGCCATCGGCGCGAACCGGGTCTTGCTGGTCCTCGACAACTGCGAGCACCTCGTCGACGCGGCGGCGCGCATCGCCGAGGCCGTGCTGTTCGCGAGCCCGGGCGCCGCGCTGCTGACCACGAGCCGCGAGCCGCTGCGCGCGGACGGCGAGTACGTCTACCGGGTGCCGCCGCTGGCGCTGCCGCCCGAGGACGCCGACATGGACGACGTGTTGCGGCACGACGCGGTGAGGCTGTTCGTCACGCGCGCCCACGCGGCGGAGCCAGGGTTCGCGCCGGATCGCTCGACCGCCGCGGCCATCGCGGCGATCTGCCGCCGTCTGGACGGCATGCCGCTCGCCATCGAGCTGGCGGCCGCCCGGGTGCCGTCGCTGGGGGCGGTGGCCATCGCGGCCCGCCTGGACGACCGGTTCACGCTGCTGACCAGTGGCAACCGGACCGCGCTGCCCCGCCAGCAGACGCTGCGGGCGACGCTCGACTGGAGTTACGAGCTGCTCTCACAGCGCGAGCGCCTCGTGCTTCGGCGACTGGCGGTGTTCGCCGCCGCCTTCACGCTCGCCGCCGCCACCGAGGTCGCCTCCGGCCTCGGGCTGTCCGCGGCCGAGGTCGTCGATACGCTGGCCGACCTGGTGGCCAAATCCCTGGTCTCCGCGGACGTCCGAGGCCCGACGCAGTACCGCCTCCTCGAGACGATGCGGGCGTATGCGCTGGAGAAGCTCATCGAGACCGGAGAGTTCGACCGCTTCGCGCGGCGTCACGCCGAGTACCACACCGGCATCTGCACTCGCGTCGAGCTGGAATGGGGAACGAGCTCGCCACCCGACTGGATGGCCGTCTGCGCCCGTCACATCGCCAACGTCCGCGTGGCCCTGGACTGGGCATTTTCCCCGGGCGGGGACAGCGAGGTCGGCGTGGCGTTGACGATCGCGGCCGTGCCGCTGTGGACGCATCTCTCGCTCATGGACGAGTGCCGGGGGCGCGTGGAGCAGGCCCTCGCTCGCCTCGGACCGGCCGAGGCCGGCGACCGGCGACGCGAAATGCAGCTGCGGGCCGCCCTCGGCGCGGCGCTCATGTACACGAGAGGCGCGGTGCCGGAAACGCGGGCCGCCTTGGCCAGCGTGCTCGAGATCGCCGACCGGCTGGACGACACGGACTATCGCCTGCGGGCGCTGTGGGGCCTGTGGGTCGATCGCATGAACGCCAGCGATGTCCGGCAGGCGAGGACGCTGGCGGAAGGCTTCGCCCGCGCCGCGGCGAGTGCCGCGGATCCGCTCGCCCCGCCGGTCGGCGACCGGATGATCGGCTTCGCGCTGCATTTTCTCGGCGAGCAGGCCCTGGCGAGGCGGCACATCGAGCGCATGCTGGCCGGTCCCCGCCCGTCCGTTCACGATCGACGCATCGTCCGCCGCTTCCAGTTCGATCCATGGGTGACAGCGCGGTCGGGGCTCGCGACCATCCTCTGGCTGCAGGGCTACCCGCAGCAGGCCGTGGCCACCGCCCGGCGAGCCGTCGACGAGGCGGTGGCGGCGAATCACGGCGTGACGCTGTGCAACGCCTTCGCGCAGGGCATCTGCTCGGTGAGTCTCCTCACCGGCGATCTCGCGGCCGCCGAGCACTTCGTCACGGTCCTGCTGGAGCAGGCCGAGCGGCACGGACTGGCCTTCTGGCACACGGACGGTCGTTGCTTCAAGGGCATGCTGATGATCAGGCGTGGCGACACCCTCGCGGGACTGCAGCAGCTCCAGGCGACGATCGCCGAGCTCGCCGGGACCTCATTCCATACGCGGTACGACATGTTCCTCGGCGCGATGGCGGAGGCGCTCGGCGGCTCGGGCCGCGTCGGCGAGGGGCTGGACGCCATCGACCGCGCGCTCGACCGGGCCAAGCAGAACGGCGGGCTTCGGTACGTCGCCGAGTTCCTCCGCATCAAGGGCGAGATCCTCCTGCGGGCGGACGCGGCGAACGCCGCCACCGCGGCCGAGGACCTCTTCCGGCAGGCCATCGAGCTGGGACGACGCCAGGACGCCCTCTCGTGGGAGCTCCGGAGCGCGACGAGCCTGGCGCGGCTGTACCATCGACAGGGCCGGGCGACCCAGGCCAGCCGGGCCCTGGCGCCCATCTACCGCCGGTTCACCGAGGGATTCGACACCGCCGATCTCGTGAGCGCGAAGGCGGTTCTTCGCCGGCGCGGCTAGATGTTCCTCCGCCGCAGCATCTGCTGCAGGCTCTGGCGCGTGAGACCGAGCCGCTCGGCCGCCCGCGTCTTCGACCCGCACTCGCGCAAGGCGTCCTCGATCATGCGCCGCTTGAGATGCTCGATCGCGTCGTTGAGGGTCGATGGTGTGCCGGCGGCCGGCCGGTCGACCCTGACCCGCTCGGACAGCTGTCCGGGCGAGATCGCCTCGCCGGGCTCGGCGAGCGCGACGGCGCGCTCGATCTCGTTCTCGAGCTCGCGGACGTTGCCGGGAAACGGGTAGGCGCGCAGGCGCGCCATCGCCTCGGGCGAGATCGACGGCACCGCGCGCCGGGCCCGCGTCCGATAGAGGCCGAGGAAGTGCTCGGCCAGCGCCGGGATGTCCCCGGCCCGCTCGCGCAGCGGCGGCAAGTGGATCGGGAAGACGTTGAGCCGATAGAAGAGATCCTTCCGGAACGTGCCGGCCGCCGCCTCGGTCTCGAGATCGGCATTCGTCGCCGCGATCACGCGCACGTCCACGCGCCGGGTGGCCGTCTCGCCGACCCGCCGCAGCTCGCCTTCCTGGAGCACGCGCAGCAGCCGGAGCTGCATCGCCGGCGACATCTCGCCCACCTCGTCCAGGAAGATGGTGCCGCCGTGCGCCTCCTCGAACAGCCCGTGGCGGTCGGCCGTCGCGCCGGTGAAGGCGCCGCGCGCGTGCCCGAAGAGCTCGGACTCCAGTAGCGACTCCGGCAGCGCCCCGCAGTTCTGGGCGACGAAGGGCTTGGCGCGGCGCCCGCCGTTGTCGTGAATGAGCCGCGCGAAGAGCTCCTTGCCCGTTCCCGTCTCCCCGGTCAGCAGGACGGTCGTGTCGCTGTCGAGCACCTTGCGCGCGAGCTCCGTCGCCGCGCGCAGGCCGCCGTGGGCGCCGATCAGCGTGTCGAAGCCGAGCGGGCGCGCGCGCACGGCGGCCAGGTCGCGGCGCGCGGCGTTGTAGGCGACTTCCAGCTCGTCGCGCAGCCGCGCGTTCTCGCGGCCGAGCGCGTGGCGCTCGGCGGCCCGGCGGACGATGAGCACGAGATCGTTCGGCTCCCAGGGCTTCGGCACGAAGTGGTAGATGCGCCCGGTGTTGATCGCTTCCATGAGACTGTCGACGTCGGTGTACGCGGTGAGGATGATGCGCACGGCATCCGGCGCGTGCTCCTGGCTTCGCCGCAGCAGCTCCACGCCGGTCATGCCGGGCATCCGGTAGTCGGTGACGATGACGGCGACGTTCTCGGCGCGCAGGATGTCCAGCGCCGCCTCGCCGCCGGCCGCGCGCACGACGCGGAACTCCGCCGCGAGGATCGCCTCCAGCGCGTCGAGGACCCGGAGCTCGTCGTCGACGATGAGGACGGTCGCCGGCTCCATCGGACCGTCCGCGCGCGCCGTCACGCCGGCCCGGAGACCGCCGTCACGGCCGGCTTCTTCCCGAGGATCTCGTAGAGCCCGGTGCGCTCCTTGAGGCCCTTGAGGCGCGGGGTGCCCAGCTCGCGGTAGCTCACCGAGTCGCTCACCTGGCGGAACGTCTCCTCGCCCGCGATGATATGCGCTCCGAAGAGGCGTGTCATGCGCTGGATGCGGGCGGCGGCGATCATCGGGCGGCCGACCACGATGAGCTCGCGGCGCCGGTCGGACCCGATGGTCCCCGCCATCACCTTGCCCGAGCTGAGGCCGATCCCGATGTCGAAGGCGGGCAAGCCGGTCTCGGTCCAGCGCCGGGCGAGGTGCCGGACGCCGTCGATCATGTCGACGGCGGCGCCCACCGCGCGGGCCGCCGCATCCTCGGCGCCCTCGAGCACGCCGAACAGGGCGACGATCTCGTCGCCGATGAGCTGCTCGACGGTGCCGTGATGGCCGAAGATCACCTCGATCATCCGGTTGAAGTACTCGTTGAGCAGCCGGATCATGACCGGCGCCCGCGTCGTCTCGATCAGGCGCGTGAACCCCCGGATGTCGGCGAAGAGGACGGTCGCTTGCCGCCACTCGCCGGGGAGCTCCAGCAGCGCCGGGTTCGCGACGGCCATGTCGACGAGTCGTGGGGACACGTAGCGCTGCAGCTGCGTGCGCAACGACGTCTCCCGCACCACGTGATCCTGCGCGGCGCGCAGGTCGGCGAGGGCGGCCTCGAGGTCGGCGTTCTTGCGGGCGAGGTCGCGGACGAGCCGCTCGCGCTCCTCGCCGAGCCGGTAGCGCTGCACGCCTTGCCCGACGATGTGCAGCAGCTCCTTCGGATCCCACGGCTTGAGGACGAAGTGGTAGATGTTGGCGGCGTTGATCGACGCCATGAGCGCGTCGGCATCGGTGAACGCCGTCAGGAGAATGCGCACGGTCTCCGGCGACACCTCCAGGCTCTGCGACAGCAAATCCGTGCCGAGCATGCCCGGCATGCGCTGGTCGCTGATGACGACCGCGACGCGCTCCCCGGCCAGCATCTCGAGCGCCGTCGGCGGATGCTCGGTGCGGAGGACGCGGTAGTCCATGCCGAGCATCGCTTCGAGCGAGTCGAGCACGCGCGGCTCGTCGTCGACCAGGAGCACGGTCGCGGGCTCGCCCATCATTCTTGCCGGGGGCCTCGAAATGGCCCCCAGACCCCCAGCGCTCGGACGCGCCCCGGCGAAGCCGTGGCGCGCCTCGAGGTTGAAGCGGGTCTCATCGCGACCGGGCCGGTCACGCCGGCCGCCGCGTCAGGGGCAGCCGGACCGTGAAGGTCGCCCCGCCGCCCGGCGGGCTCTCGGCGCGGATGTCGCCGCCGTGCTTCTTGACGATCTCGTAGCTGATCGAGAGCCCGAGCCCGGTGCCTTCGCCGACGGGCTTGGTCGTGAAGAAGGGATCGAAGATGCGGCCGATCACGTCGGGCGCGATGCCGGCGCCGGTGTCGCTGACCGCGACGACGGCGCATCCGTCCTCCACGCGCGTCTCGATGGCGATGGCGCCCGGCCCGGTGATCGCCTGCGCCGCGTTGGCGAGGAGATTCAGGAACACCTGGTCGATCTGCGAGCGAACGCACTCGACCGACGGCAACCCGCCGAAGGTCCGCTGCACGGTGACCCGGTCCTTGAGGAGGTGATTGACCAGCGTGAGGCTCGACTCGAGCTCCTCGTGCAGGTCCACCGCCTGCCACACCTCGGCGTCCGTCCGCGCGAACACCCGCAGGTCGCGGACGATCTTGCGGGCGCGCTCGGCCCCTTCGCGGATGCCCTCGATCATCGAGTCCATGTACTTGAGCGCGTAGTCCACCTTGAGCTGCTTCCACTGCTCGTCGACGCGCGCCTGCTCGGCGTCGGCCAGCGGCACCGCGCGATAGACGTCGACGATCGCGCGCAGGCGCTTGACGAAGTCGTCGAGCGTGCCGACGTTCGAGTAGACGAAGCCGATCGGGTTGTTCAGCTCGTGGGCGACGCCGGCGACCAGCTGGCCGACCGAGGCCATCTTCTCGCGCTGGATCAGCTGGACCTGCGTCGCCTGCAGGTCGCGATACGCCGCCTGCAGCTCCTCGTTGGCCGCGCGGAGCTGCTCGGTCCTCACGCGGACCTTGTCCTCCAGCCCGCGCGTGAGCTCCTCGATCATCTGGAAGCTCTCCGCGCGATCGACGGCCAGCGCCACGTGGTTGGCGACGGCCGACATGAGCTCGAGATCGCCGGCGGCGAAGCGGCTCGGCTCGCCGGAGGCCACCGTCAGCACACCGAAGATGCGGTCCTTCACTCGCAGCGGCACCGCCACGAACGCCCGCAGATCGAGCGCGAGCGCGGGGACGGCCGCCAGGTGCAGCGACGTCGGGCTGGCCGCCACGTCCTCGACGAGAATCGGCACCCCGGTCGTCGCCACCCGGGCGACCGCGCTCGCGCCGTCGTCGAGGGGCAGCGCCACGGTGGCGAGCTGGTCGCTCGCGCGGCCGGCGGCCTGGTGGCCACGGATGACCCGCCGGTCACGATCGACGAGATAGAGATGCGCCGCCTCGTACCCCATGCGGTGCACCAGCGGCTGGACCGCCTGCTCGTAGATCTTCTCGGGGTCGAGGGTGGCGTTCACGGCGGCGCTGAGATCGATCAGCAGCGAGAGTTGCTCGATCTTGGTCTCGAGGTCCCGGAACTTCTTCTCCAGCTCGTTGTTCGAGTAGATGATCTCCTCGGACTGGAGGTCGAGCAGCTGCTGGCTGTGCCGGCGGCGCGCGCGCTCGCGCCGTATCAGGCCCGTCCCGACGCCGGCCGCGAGCGGCGCGGCGGCCGCCAGCGCCGGCACGACCCACGACGCGCCCGGCGTCGTCGCCAGCGCGTAACCGATCAGCAGCGATCCCGCCGCGCCGCCGATTGTCGCGCTCCAGAACGATCGGCCGAGCGGCGGATTCGTCCAGCGGACGTCGACCACGCAGGCGTCGGCGCCGCGGGTGGCGCACTGTCGCTCGGTGACGATCGCGGGCGGCAGTCCCCAGACGGTCGGCGCTCGTTCGAGACCGACCTTGAGCTGCGTGCAGCTCCAGCGTGGCGTGGGCCCGCCGGACACCGGGCTCCACCGAAAGCGCGCCTGGCGGCGGCCGATGTCGACGAGCTCGAACCGCAGGAACGACAGGTTCTGCCCCCAGATCGTCGGGCAGCGCTCGAAATACCGCCGGGGCTCGCCGAGGCCGATCGAGTACGTGCCCAGGTAGTGGCGGTCGGCGCGAGACGGTCGCCACTCCATCAGGTACTCGGCGTAACGCCGGGCCCAGCGCTCCTCGTCCGTCTCGCCCATCAGCTCCATGACGACGCGGACGAGCTCGTTGGCGAGCGACAACGGCAGCCAGTTGTGGTCGGCGACGAGGTACTCCCGGGAGCGTCCGGCGGTCCGGAGAACCGCCGCGACGCCCTCGGGCCCGACCTCCTTCTCCACGAAGGGAATGAGGACCTTCGTGAAGATGCAGTTGACGTCACCCGGCATGCGTCAGCGCGGCTTGTACACGAGCTTGGAGACGATGTTGACCGGACCGGCCAGCGTGTCGCGCACCGGTGACTTGCGGTCGATCGTCTCCTTGACCTTCCGGATCTTGTCCTCGGGCGCCGAGCTCTGGATGGTGACCGTGTAGCGGATGTCGGTCACGCCGTTGCGCACGGACTTGTCGTGGCCCAGCAAGCCACGGGCGTCGACGTCGGCCTCGAGATCGATGTCGATCGCGTCGATCGGCACGCCGAACATCTGCGCGTTCGTCGCGATCCCGGCGGTCACGCAGCCGGCCAGCGCGGAGAGCAGCACCTCCACCGGGTTCGGCGCGCCGTCGACGCCGCCGAGCTCGGGCGGCTCGTCGACCATGACCGTGAACCGCCGTGGCGCCGGTGACATGCTGTTGCCGCCCGCCGTCCACGCGTTGATCGACACCTGGCTCTTGGTGCCGCGCTGCCAGCTCGACTTCGCCTTGAACTGGCACTTGCCGAGCGCCGGGGTCTCGCGCACGAGCTTGTCGACGGCCATGATGCCTTCGAGGTTGACGTCGTTCAGTCGGTCTGCCATGGGATCCTCCTGTTCAGGCGAGCAGCTCGGCCACCAGGCGGGCCGCCCGCGCAGTGCCATCGGTCGGAATGTCGCGGTGATGCACGGGCTTGCCCAGGTGATCCAGCATCGCGCTCGCCAGGTCCTCCGCGGTCGTGCGGTCGTAGTCCATCCGCACGCCGGCGCCGAAGCGCTCGAGGCGGCGCGACACGAAGAACTGTTGCTCGAAGTGGTTCCGCAGCGGGAAGTAGAGGAACGGGGTGCGCAACGCGGCCAGCTCCATCGTCGTCGTGAGCCCGCCCTGCACGATCGCCAGATCGGCGGCGGCGTGATGCCGGAAGAGTTGGGGGACGAACGAGCGCACCTCGAGACGAGGCGTGGGCGGAACCGCCGCGCCGTCGAGACGGGGCCCGGCCACGAGCAGCATGCGCGTGTCGGGGACGCGGGAGGCGATGAGCGAGAAGGCCGCCGCGCACTTCTCGAGGAGGTGGCGGCCGACGCGGGTGCCGCCGACCGAGACCAGGATCACGCGTTCGTCCGGCCGGTAGCCCAGCGAGGCGCGGAGCGCCGCCTTGTCCCGGAAGTCGGCGGGGTCGAAGTGGTACGTGTACCCCGCGAACTTGAAATGCTCGCGGGCCCACTGCCGCATGTTGGGCAGGTCCGGACCGAACGGGCGGTCGAGCACGTCCTCCTCGTCGCCCACCATGAGCGAGAGGTCGCGGACGTCGGGATGAAGGCGCAGATGGTCGACGTTCTCGGCGTTCTTCTCCCACGCCCGCACGAACTCGGTCGCCGTCGGATCCTCGCGCATCGGCAACATGCCGATGAAGTCGGTGATGAAGACGTACGGCGCCCGCTTCATCTCGGGGTTCTCGTGCAGGTAGTAGTCGAGGTCCCACCCCTCGTCGCCGATCCAGAGGTCGTAGTCGCCGGCCTCCACGGCATCCGCGAAGACCATGAAGTTCGCCGCCATGATCTCGTCCATGTCCCAGAGCGCGTTGAACGCGTGGAGCTGATGATCGGCGGTCGCCCAGCTCTCGACGTGGGCGCTCTCGTTGAGGAGAAGGCTCGTCGCCGGATGCAGGCGCTCGCCGCTGAGCTCGACCACGCGTCGCGCGGGATCGGCCGCCAGGAAGTCGACGATCGCCTCGGGATAGATCTGGCGAAGCGTCCGCGCGATCGCGATGTCGCGCTGGATGTGACCGAGACCGATCGAGCTCGAGAGCCAGAGGATCTTGCGCCCGCGTCGGCGCCGGCGGGGGGCCGGCGCGCGCCGCTCGCTGGTCGGCGGAATCGCGGTCGAATCGACGGTCTCGCCGCGCACGAAGTCGCGTACGAGCCGGTTCACCTTCGCGGCCTCGCGTCCCGGCAGATTGTGACCGCCGCCCTCGAACGTCACGAGCCGCGCGCCGGGGACGGCATCGGCGAACTTCTTGCCGTGGCGGTAGGGCACGACCTCGTCCTTCGTGCCGTGGAGGATCAGCACGGGCGGGGTCAGCCGCGGCAGCAGATCGTAGACGTTGTCCTTCTCGATCTGGCGCAACGCCTCGATGAAGATATCGGGCGACGTCTCGCCGGCCCACGCGATGCCGTCTTCGATACCTTTGAGCGAGTGCGGCTCGGGATGGATCTTCTGGAAGAGCCGCGTCCGCCAGCCCTCGAAGTCGTTTCGGAAGATGGGGACGACTTTTTCCTCGAACGGCTGGGGGAGCGACTGCGAGTACTGGGCGCCGATGAAGATCAGGTGCGA
>VBPC01000228.1 GCA_005887895.1 Candidatus Rokuibacteriota bacterium | reverse complement strand
TGCGCACGGCGATGGTGCTCTACGAGGGAAGATACTCCGACGTGCTCGAGCCGTGGCGTCATTTCATGCCTCTGCGCAAGGACTTCGGCAACATCGATGAGGTGTTGCGTGCGATTCGCGACACCACCGCCGTGCAGAAGATGGTGGATCGCACGCATCGGGAGATCGCCCTCGATCCGAGGTATTCGTATCGGGCGTTCATTGACCGCTTCGACGCGGTCGTCGCCGCCGAGCTGCGCGACCGGGGGAAGGGGCGCGATCGGCGGGGGACGAATCCCGTCCACGAGTCGCTCCGCCTTCGTCTCGCGGTCCGTGCGATCGCCTTGAGTGCCACCCACGCGGCCATCCACTTCGCCTCACCCGTCTATCGCCGGCTGGTGCCGGCGGCTTGGCGCAGACAGGTTCGCGCGTTCATCCGCAAGCGCCTGGTCGCACGACCCACCGAGCTGGAATCGCGTCGAGTCTCGCGCGAGCGCCTGATGTAACGCCGGCATCAGATGGCCGATTATCATCAGGTGGCGGGAGGCAGTCAGCTGAAAGGACCCATGACCCAGGTCACGCTCGATTCACGGAACACGGAGTTCTGGAACGAGCTCTGCGGCTCGCAGCTCGCTCGCTCGCTGGGCATCACTGACCATACGCCCGAGAGCTTGCGGAGGTTCGACGACGCCTACCTGGCGTTGTATCCCTACCTGACCCCGTATGTGACGCGCGAGGATCTGGCGGCCAAGCAGGTGCTGGAGATCGGCCTGGGCTACGGGACGCTGGGGCAGTACCTTGCCGCGCGCGGCTGTCGTTACCACGGGCTCGACGTGGCCCCGGCTCCGGTGGCGATCATGCGGCACCGGCTGACGCTGGTCGGCCAGGACCCGGGCGACCGGATCCGGCAAGGCTCGGCGCTCAGCATCCCGTATGCCGACGCGAGTTTCGACTACGTCTACTCCATCGGTTGCCTGCATCACACCGGCGATCTGCCCAAAGCCGTCCAGGAGGTGCACCGGGTCCTGAGGCCGGGAGGGAGGGCCATCGTCATGCTCTACCATCGGCACTCCCTGCGGCGGTTCGTCCAGCTGCCGGTCCGGTATCTCAGGAACTGCATCGCCGGTCGCCGCCGGTACGCCGGCTTCGGCGAGACCGTCCGCGCCTACTACGATGCCAACACGGAGGGCGAGGCGCCGCCGCACACGGATTTCGTGTCCCGGGGACAGGTCAGGCGATCGCTGTTCAAGGATTTCTCGCGAGTACGCATCGACACCCGGAATTGCGACGCCTACGTCTTTCTTCGCGGGAGGATCGTCATCCCGCGCGAGCGACTCCTCGGCACGCTGGGTCGCGTGCTCGGGACCGATCTGTACATCGTGGCGACGAAGTAGGACAAGGCCGTATTGAAGATCCTGATCCTGTCGGCGTTCGACGGCGGCAATGCCAATGTGATCCGCGACTATCTCTTCAGCTTCAGAGCTCATTCCCGGCACCAGTATTATTACGTCTTCGACTGCCGCATCCTGGACGCCGACACGGATTTCGCGCAATTCGACGTCATCCTGATCTTCTGGAGCCTGTACCTGCTGGGCCCTGACCTCGCCGAGGCGGTTCGCGATCGAATTCGCCGAGCTCCGGCCCTGAAGGTGCTCTTCTTGCAGGATGAGTACCGGGATGTGCGGTCGATGAACGTGGTGATGAGTGAGCTCGGGGTTCAGGTGATGTTCACGTGCGTTGCGACGCAGGATCACGAGACCTTCTATCCGAAGGCGCTCGTCCCCACCCTCGAGGCGACGTATACGGTGCTGCCGGGATACGTGCCGACCTATTTGGAAGCGGTGTCGGTCGACCCGCGCGCGCCGCGCTCGCTCGACATCGGCTACCGATCACGCGAAGTGCCCTACTATCTCGGCGATTTGGGGCGGGAAAAACGCATCATCGCCGATCGCTTCGATGTCATCGCGCGTGAGCAAGGGTTCCGGAGCGATATCTCGGTGCGCGAGCGAGACCGACTCTACGGACGGCGGTGGCTGGACTTTCTGGCGGCGAGCCGGTGTGTGCTCGGCTCGGCGAGCGGCGCCAGCGTCGTCGATTTCACGGGCGCGATCCGACGCAACTGCGAACGCCATCTGAGCCTGTACCCGGATTCGATCTACGAGGACGTCAAGCAGAGGTTCTTCGCCGCGGTCGACTGGCGGGTCGTCATCGACACCGTCTCCCCGCGCACCTTCGAGGCCGCCGCGTTTCGCTGCACGCTGGTCCAGCACGAAGGCGGCTATGCGGAGATCCTGGACCCCGAGCGTCACTACATCCGCGTGCGGCGCGACTACTCCAACATCCAGGATGTCGTCGATCGAATGAGGGATCGCGCCTACTGTCAGCGCCTGGCCGAGAACGCGAACCGAGATCTCATCGCGAGCCGCCTGTACAGCTACCAGACGTTCGCCGCGCAATTCGACCGTCGACTCGCGGCCCACATCGGTCGTCCCGCCACCCACCGGCCGGTATCGGCGCTGAAGTTCTACACGACGAACTTCATCAAGCATCGACAGGCCATCGTCCCTCGTGGAGACCGGTTCACCGTGTTGCCATCGAAGAAGCTGGCCCTCGACATCTGGCGGCGGTGCCTGTCGAGGGTTCCGCGCGGACGGTTCGGTGCGGTGATCGATCGGCTGATCGACAACCCAAACGATTTCTTCGTGAAGGCGTACACGTCGACGAGGATCGGACTCGGTGTTGCGCCGCTGCGAGCGTTGGTGGCGCAGTACCTGACGGATCCGCGGCTCCGGCGGCAGGCGTCTTGCGACGGTCTGATGAACGACCTCCTGAAGCTGGACATCGTCCGGCGCGTCCGCCTGGGGATCCTGAGGGCTCGCCAGCCGTTCCAGCTCTCGGTGGACTTCGACGCCGGGGCGGGGCTGGTGATGCTGACGAGCACGCCCCTGGGGGACCGGAACGAGGTTGCCGGGAAGGGCGGATCACGATCCGCGGCCGGCGGTTCCGTCGTGCGGACCCGGCTGGAGGAGGCGCTGCAGCGCGGGCTGGTGAAGCTCATCGTCTGGGATCATTCGGCATTGAGCCTGGAAATCGTCTATGCTCCCATAGGTCAAAAGTGGATCACCGTCGGAATTGGGAGGGGAGGCATTCACCGCTAGCTGCGGCTGAGCCCGCATCCTGAGGGGAACACCTTCCTCGCGCGCGTCGAGCGTCGCCGATGTCCCGGCCTGTGAGAGATGAGTCCCTGAAGATCCTGATCCTCTCGACCTACGACGGAACGGGTGCCGCCGCGGTCCGCGACTATCTCCTGAGCTTCCGGCTCCATTCGCGCCACCGCTACTATTACGCGCTCGACTGCCGTCGGCTCGACGGCCGCATCGACCTTCGTCCCTTCGATGTGATCGCGATCTTCTGGGATGTGTACCTGCCAGGGCCCGAGCTGTCCGATGCGGTGCGCGAACGGATTGCCCACGCCCCCGCCGTCAAGGTCGCGTTCCTCCAGGACGAGTACCGGGACGTCCGCCGGGTGAACCAGGTGATGGCCGAGCTGGGCGTCCAGGTCGCCTTCACGTGCGTCGCCGAGGCCGATCACCGCACCTTCTACCCGGCCGAGGCCATCCCGTCCCTCGAGGGGCTCTACACCGTGCTGCCGGGGTACATCCCGCGCACCCTGGAGGCAGTCCACCTCGATGTCGATTCGTCCCGAGCGATCGACGTCGGGTACCGGTCGCGTGCGATGCCGTTCGATCTCGGCGACCTCGGGCAGGACAAGACCGCGATCGCGGAGCGCTTCCAGGGCCTGGCTCGCGCGCATGGCCTGGCGGCCGACATCTCCGTGCTCGAGCGCGACCGGCTCTACGGGCGCCAGTGGGTGCAGTTCCTCCGCGACTGCCGTTGCGTGCTCGGCACCAGCAGCGGCGCGAGCGTGGTGGACTTCACCGGCGACATCCGCCGCAGCTGCGCGCGCCACCTGGCGCTGAACCCGGACGCAGGCTACGGCGACATCAAGGCGCGCTTCTTCGCCGACGCCGACTGGAAGGTCGTCATCGACACCGTGTCCCCCCGCGTGTTCGAGGCCGCTGCGCTCGGATGCACGCTCGTGCAGCACGAGGGTCTCTACGGCGGCATCATCCGGGCCGACGAGCACTTCATCGGCGTGCGCCGCGATTACTCGAACGTGGGCGAGGTCGTCGACCGGGTGCGCGACCGTGCCTTCTGTCGCGAGATGGCGAAGCGGACGCATCGAGAACTGGTCGCCAGCGGGCGCTATGGCTTCCCGGCGTTCGCGCGGTGGTTCGACGGCATTCTCGACAGGCACGTGCCGGGCCGGCGCGGCACCGGATCGCTCTCGGCCGTGCGCTTCTACGGCGACGGCTACCGGCAACGGCGGCAAGCGCTCGTGCCCTGGGGCAAGGCGTTCGCGGTGCTGCCTTCAACCCAGCTCGTCCACGACCTCGCGCGGCGCGTCCTCGAACGGCTTCCGCGCGCCCGGCGCGGGCCGCTGGCGTCACGGTTGATCCACAATCCCGCTGGGATCGTGGGGAAGGGGCTGGCCGTCTGGCGGCTGTTCCGCGCGGACCCGAGATGGCGCGGCATCCTGACCTCGTACCTGCGGCGGCGGCGTGGGGCGCGGCCGGCGCCGGCGGTGTACGCCCTCCTGGACGATCTGCTGCGGCTCGAGCTCATCCGCACGGCGCGGCAGAGGTCGCTCAGCACGAGCCAGTCCTTCACCGTGGACTGGGAATACGAGGCGGCGGCGAACGTCCTGGTCGCCGTCAGCCGGCGCGGGCCCGGGGCGACCGGGGGTGCCCTGACGGATGAGGCCGTCGCCGCGCTTCGTCAGGGACGGATCCGGGCCCTCGTGTGGGATCATGCGGCCGTGGCGCCGCAAGTCGTCTGCCGCGCAGGCCGGTTCCGCTGGCTGACGTTCACCCTGGGCTCGGGAGGCGTCTATCGCTTCCGTGCGCTCGAGCAGCTCTACTGCGCGGATGCGCAGGCGATCGGTGATGCGCTGGCCGCCATCCTTGCTGCCGGGGATGGTCCCGGCAGACGGCCGGCGCCATGAAGGTCGTGAGCGTCGTTGGCGCCCGGCCGCAGTTCATCAAGGCGGGGGCCCTCAGCCGCGAGCTGCGGCTGCGCCATGAGGAAATCCTGGTGCACACCGGACAGCACTACGACCAGGGGATGTCGGACGTCTTCTTCGAAGAGCTCGGCATTCCGGCCCCGGACTATCACCTCGGGATCGGCAGCGCGGCGCCCGGCGCGCAGACCGGGGCCATGCTGGCGGCCATCGAGGCCGTGCTCCAGAAGGAATGTCCCGAGGCGGTCCTCGTCTACGGTGACACCAACTCCACGCTGGCCGGAGCGCTCGCGGCCGCGAAGCTGCACGTGCCCATCGGCCACGTGGAGGCGGGGCTGCGAAGCTTCAACCGGCGCATGCCGGAGGAGATCAACCGGGTCGTGACCGATCATGTCTCCACGTGGCTGTTCGCTCCGTCGGACGCCGCGAGAGAGCACCTGGCCCAGGAAGGCATTCGCGACGGCGTACACGTCGTCGGCGACATCATGGTGGATGCCCTGCGTCTGCACGGAGCTCGCGCGGAGGCCCGCGCGGAGGCCCTCGCGCGCCACGGGCTTCACGCCGGAGGCTATTATCTGGCCACCGTGCACCGCGCGGAGAACACGGACGAGGCCGGCCCGCTGCGCCGGATCTTCGTCGCTCTCGACGCGCTCGACAAGCCGGTGGCGATGCCGCTTCATCCGCGCACCCGGAAGAGGGTGGCGGAGCTGGGCATCGGGATTGGCGGCAACGTGAGGGTTCTCGCGCCGCAGGGGTACCTCGACATGCTCGCGCTGCAGCGCGGGGCCGCCTGCGTTCTGACCGACTCCGGGGGCGTCCAGAAGGAGGCGTATTACCTGCGGGTGCCGTGCGTGACGCTGAGGGAGGAGACCGAGTGGGTGGAAACGGTCGCGTCGGGCTGGAACACCGTCGCCGGCACGGACCCGGAGCGGATCCTGACCGCCGTCGCCCGGCGCCCGGGCGCGGGGGCTCCGCATCCGGATCTCTACGGCGATGGGATGACCGCCGGGCGGATCGTCGAGATCCTCTCGTGACCCGCTTCGCGACGAGGCCCTGACGATGTGTGGCATCGCGGCCGTCCTGAATCTCTCACTCGCGCCGGTCCCACACCTGAGGCCGGCGCTGGGCGCGATGAACCGCCTGCTGCAGCATCGGGGTCCGGACGGGGAGGGGACGTGGGTCCACCCCCGCGGGGTCGCGGGATTCGCGCATCGACGGCTGAGCATCATCGACCTCGCGACCGGCCAGCAGCCGATGACCGATGGCCGCGGCAACTGGATCACCTACAACGGCGAGATCTACAACTACGTCGAGCTGCGCGCCGAGCTGGGCGCGCAGGAGTTCGTCACGACGTCCGACACGGAAGTTATTTTACGGGCCTACGCTCGATGGGGCGCCGATTGCCTGACCCATCTGCGCGGCATGTTCGCGTTCGCCCTGTGGGACGAAGACCGGCAGACGCTCTTCTGCGCTCGCGATCGGTTCGGCATCAAGCCGCTCTACTACACGGTGGTCGATCGTATGCTCTACGTGGCCTCCGAGGTCAAGGCGCTCTTGCCGTTCGTGCCCGAGGTCGAGACGGACCTGGAGGGCTTCAAGGATTACCTGACCTTCCAGTTCTGCCTGTCGGGCAAGACTTTGTTCCGCGGTGTCGGCGAGCTGCCGCCCGGCCACGTCCTCCTTGCGCGAAACGGCGGAGTCGAGACGCGTCGCTACTGGGAGGTGTACTACCACCCTGACTTCGACCACACGGCGAAGTACTTCGAGGAGCGGATCCGGGCGCTGATTCAAGAGTCGGTCGCCGTCCATCAGCGCAGCGACGTGCCGGTGGGCGCGTACGTGAGCGGCGGGCTCGACTCCAGCATCGTCGCCGGGCTGGCGGCCGAGCGGCAGGGGCCTGGCTTCAAGGGCTTCACGGGCAAGTTCTCGCTGGACCCGGCCTACGACGAGAGCGCGTATGCCCGAGACCTGGCCCGCTCGCGGGGCTTCGAGCTCCACGAGGTCGACATCACCGCCGACGACTTCGTGGGGTCGATCGAGAAGGTGATCTATCACCTCGATTATCCCGTGGCCGGGCCCGGCTCGTTCCCGCAGTTCATGGTGTCGCAGCTCGCGAGCCGCCACCGCAAGGTCCTGCTCGGCGGGCAAGGCGGCGACGAGGTCTTCGGCGGGTACGCGCGCTATCTCATCGCCTACTTCGAGCAGTGCATCAAGGCGGCGATCGACGGCACGATGCACTCCGGAAACTTCATCGTGACGTACGAGTCCATCATCCCGAACCTGGGGTCGCTTCGCGAGTACAAGCCGTTGCTCCAGGAGTTCTGGCGCGAGGGGCTGTTCGAGGATCTGGATCAGCGATACTTCCGGCTGATCAACCGCGCCGGCGTGCTGCGCGAGGAGATCAAGTGGGAGGCCCTCGGCCCCTACTCGCCCTACGCGACGTTCCAGG
>VBPC01000227.1 GCA_005887895.1 Candidatus Rokuibacteriota bacterium | reverse complement strand
AGGTCGGCACGAAATAGAACGCACCCTTGAATTTCACCTCGTCGTGCGTCCACACCGCGTCCAGGCACTCGATGAACTCGTCGAGCCGCGCACCCCGGTGTTCCCATGGCGTGCCCGCGGCGTCATACTCGTCGCGCGACCAGCCCATGCCGAGTCCCACCGTGAGCCGTCCTCGGGAGATCACGTCGAGGGTCGCGAGTTGCTTGCCGAGCACGATGGGGGAATAGAACGGCGCGACCAGAACGCTCGTACCGAGTCGAACCCGCTTTGTCTGTGAGGCGATGAAGGCCAACGTGACGATCGGGTCGAGAGTGGACCGGAATGGCTCTGGCCACGCCTCGTTCGGCGTGCCGTAGTACGCATTCAGGGGAGAGACGGGACAGAGAAGCCGCTGGAAGACCCACAACGAACGATAGCCCAGCGCCTCGGCGTGCTGAGCGAGCATGAGCATGTTGTCGGGTGTTGCCCGGGTGCCGCCCACCGGGAGACCAAAGCCAAGCCTCATGACCACCGCCTGTTGACGCTGGACAATCCGATTCGGCGTCGGTGGCGCTCGTGCGCGCGATCGTAGGTTAGGACTGAAAGTTCCGTCAATTTATTTTATCGATTTGTCCTGTCTGATCGATTAAAGTCCACGATCTTGGTACGTGTCGCGATCTCCGGCCGTTGTCGAGATCCGCGGGCTTCATGGCGATGAGTGTCCGTTCCGATGCGAGCCAGTCGCTCGTCGCCACCTTCGTGACGCTCGGTCTCGCGTATGGCGTGTGGTATGCATACTCGGTCTTCCTCGTTGCGTTGGCCGAGGACCTACATTGGAGCCGCTCACTCCTGGCCGGCGCATTTGCAGTCTTCGCACTGGTCCACGGGCTGTCGAGTCCTCCACTCGGCTGGCTCGCTGACCGGATTGCCCTGTGCACCTCTATCTCGCCTTCGGCATCTTGACGTCGCTCGGCGTCACCGCGACGGCCTTGGTCCCTTCCGTCGTTCTGATCCGGGGCTGGTTTCCCCGACAATTCGGGACCGCACTCGGTGTCGCATCGGCCGGCATCGGCGTGGGGATCTTCACCGTGATTCCGTTGTGTCAGGTGATGATCGACGCGATCGGATGGCGATGGGCGTTCCGGATGCTCGGGATCGTGATCGCCGTGTGGACAATTCCGGCCGCGTTCAAACTCGTGCATGACCCGCCGGCGTCTCCGGGTGACGAACGGCGATCCTCGGCCAGCGAAACACGCCGGCGCCCGGAAGAGCCAACCCTGGCAACCGCGCTCGCGCAGCGTTCGTTTTGGGTGCTCGCCATCGCTCAGTTCTTCGGTAACTTCGTCTGCCAGATGCTCCTGGTTCATCAGGTGGCATTCCTCGTCGACCATGGCATCCCGGTGATGATCGCGGCGAGCGCCGGCGGACTCGTCGGTCTCTCGAGTGTGTTCGCCAAGGTGGCCAGTGGCTGGGCGGCCGATGTCATCGGCCGCCGGTCGACCTTCACCACAGGCATGGTGGTGGTGTTGTTGAGCGTCGGCCTGCTCGAGCTCATCGCGCTGAGTCCGCACTCCGAGATCGTCTACGTCTACGGCGTGCTGATGGGTATCGGATATGCCGCGACGGTCCCCATCATGCCGACGGTCATCAGTGATGTCTTCGGGCAAGCGCGGTTCGGCGCGATCTTCGGTGCCCTGCATCTTGCGAACGCGGTCGGCGGGGCGGTCGGAGCTTGGCTGGCGGGCGCCGTGTTCGACATGACCGGAAGCTACGCCGTGGCCTTCGTGGCCGCCGTGATCGCGGGGGTCCTGACGATCGGTGCGGTGTGGATGGCACAACCCGCTCGTGTGGCGGAAGCGCCCGCTCAGCCGTAGCCCTACTTCCCGTTTGGCAGGCAGTGTCGCCGGCGCGAGTGCGCAGCCCATCGCGAAGAAGAAACTGTCAGTCCCATGCCCCCCGGTCAATGTACGTTTCGCCGAATAAAATGTACGTTTGAGCCATCTCCGTCGGGCTTTCCCCGACGCTTACGGAGACCTCCGTCGGCGTTTACCGACTCCGCAAGCGTGGGTCCAGGAGGTCGCGCAGGGCGTCGCCCAGCATGTTGAAGGCCAGCACCACGATGCTGATGGCCAGCCCGGGGAAGACGGCGAGATAGGGGGCGGTCTCGAGATTGCGCCGGCCTTCGCCGCTCAGCATGCCGCCCCAGGTCGGGGTCGGCGGAGGCGTGCCGAGCCCGAGAAAGCTCAAGGCCGCCTCGATGACGATTGCATTGCCGAGCCAGACGGTGCCGATGACGAGAATCGGGGCAAAGACGTTGGGGAGCACGTGGCAGAGCACGATCCTCGCCGGTGTGGCGCCGGAAGCATGCGCCGCATCGATGAAAGTCTGTTGCTTGACGGCGAGCACGCTCCCGCGGACCACGCGGGAGGTGCCGGGGGCGATCACGAGACCGATGACGAGGATGATGTTCGTGAGGCTCTGCCCGAGCACCGACATCACCGCCAGCGCGACCACGATGCCGGGAATCGCCATGGCCGTGTCGACGCCTCGCTGGATCACCTGATCCAGCGAGCCCTCCCAGTAGCCCGACACCAGGCCGAGCGCCGTCCCCAGCAGGGTGCCAATGAGAACCGAGGCGAACCCGACGACCAGGGATACGCGGGCGCCGTAGACGATACGGCTCAGCACGTCGCGTCCCAGCGGATCGGTCCCGAGAAGAAAGGTGGCGCTCGGCGCCTGCATCCGGATCGGAAGGCCGCGTTCGTCGAGATTGAAGGCGTACGGGTCGCGCGGTGCCAGCACGGGCGCGAACAGGGCCACGGCGGCCAAGCCGCAGACGATCGCTGCGCTCGCCGCGCCCAGCGGCTTGCGCCGGACGAGCAACGCCACCGCCCGCCAGGCGGCGCTGGCAGCACGCATCGCCGGACGTGGCGGCGCGCCTCGCGCGCGCGGCGAGATGCGCGGTCCGGCCTCAGCGGTAGCGGATTCGGGGATCAAGCCAGGTGTAGCTCAGGTCGACGAGCAGGTTCATGGCGACGATCACGGCGGCGAAGAAAAGCACGGCGCCCTGGATGAGCGTGTAGTCGCGCAGCAGCACGGCATCGAGAAGCAGGCTGCCCACCCCCGGCTGCAGGAAGATGAACTCGACGATCACCGTGCCTCCGAGGAGCACCGAGAACTGCTGGCCGATGATCGTCACCACCGGGATGAACGCGTTCTTCAACGCGTGCCGGACGATCACCACCGACTCGCGGGTGCCCTTCGCTCGCGCGGTCACGATGTAGTCGTGTCGTAGCACCTCGAGGAGCGATGAGCGGGTCATGCGCATGGACACGGCGGCCAGACGCGCGCCGACAATCAGGGCCGGGATGAGCAGCTGGCTCAGATTCCGGGCCGGGTCTTCCCAGATCGGCGCGAAGCCGATCGGAGGAATCCATCGAAACCAGATCGCGAGGAACGTGATGGTGACGGTGGCCAGCCAGAAGTCGGGCAGCGACAGACCGAGGATGGCTCCCAACCGTCCCGCGTAGTCGGCGGCGGTGTCCTGGCGCACGGCGGCCAGGACGCCGATGGGCAGCGCGATGAGCAAGGCGATGATCATGGACATCACCGCCAGGTGCGATGTGAGGCTGATCCGCCTGACGAACGGGCGGTCGAGCCCCAGCTCCTGCCGCGCGCGCTCCAGCATTTCCGGCGTCGGCGCCGCCGCCTGGTCCAGCTGCATGAGGACTGCGTCACCGGGCAGGACGCGCACGAGCGAGAAGACCGCGAACGAGACCAGCCACAGCACCACCAGCCCGTGTACGATCCGGCGCGTGATGTAGCTTCCCATCTCTGCGCTTCCCTTCTTGCTCCGCCCGCGCCGCCCGACGGGCAGTTTACTGCGCGAACTTGTCGAACTTCCGGCTCGGCGCTTTGTCGGTCATCCAGGCGGTCTTGGCCTCGTACGAGCAGTAGCCCGGGAACCAGCAGTATGGGTTCCCGGCCGCGTGGACGTACGCCTGGGTGATGCGGTAGTGCGGTGGCACGATCGTCGTGATCCGGTACACGTTTGCGCGGAGATGATCCCAGATCGCGCGCTGGAGCACCCCCCGCTTGTCCCCGGGATCCTGACGCCACGTGGTGAGCAGATCGTCGAGCTTGGGATCATTGATTCCCGCACGGTTGACCGTCCGTGGGAAGGACGAGTGATAGCGCGGATATGTCCAGTCCATGAAGCTGGGCCCCGCCCCGATGGGACTAAAGGCGGCGAGCGCGTGCGCGAAGGGTTGGCTGCCGCCGGCCTTGTTCAGCCAGGTGGAGGTCTCGAGCTGCTTGAGTTTCACGCGCACGCCGATGTCGCCGAAGTAGCGCGCGACGATCTGCACGAATTCGTTGAACGTCCAGCCCTGGAACTCTGCCCACTCCAGCTCCATCTCGAAGCCGGCGGGATACCCCGCAGCGGCCAGCAACTCTCTGGCCTTCTTCGGATTGTATTGATAATTGGGACCGAGCGATGCGTACGAGTAGTCTGCGCGCTTGGTGTAGCCGGCCAGCGCCCAGGGGAAGGGCCCGTACAGCGACGCATCGCCGCGATTGATGACCTCGGCGATGACATCGCGGTTGATGGCCATCGATAGCGCCTGACGGACGCGCACGTCGTTGTAGGGCGCCTTGTCGACGGCCATGCTCACACCGTAGTCGCCCCACCCGAACGACGGGACACGGTAGAGCTGCATGTCGGGCACCGTCTTCATGAGGGCGTAGAGCACGTCCAGCGTGGCCACCCGCATCAGGTCGACCTGCTTGGTGCGGAACAGCGCCGTGTCGGTTGCCGGATCCTTCGTGAAGAAGAGGAGCACGGCGTCGACGTAGGGCAGCGATCGCCCATCCTTGTCCTTCAGGTAGTAGTCAGGATTGCGCACCAGGAGCGCGCCCTCGCCGGGAACGAACTCCCTGAGCATGAACGCACCAGTGCCGATCGGATTCTCGGCCAGGCCGCCGGGCGCTTCCACGGCCTCGCGGGGCACGATCACCGGCGACAGGGAATCGACCACGTTGAGGTAGAACTTCGGATCGGGCAGCGTCAGCTCGAACTTGACGGTGTACTTGTCGATCACGTGAACGGTTTTGACCAGGGCCGCGCGCGTGGCGTAGCTAACTTTGTCCTTCAACAGCTCGTAGGAGTACTTCACATCCTCGGCGGTCATCTCTCGCCCGTTCACGGGCGGCCGGTTGTGGAACCTCACGCCTTGCCGGAGCTTGAAGATCCAGGTCGAGGGATTCACCATCTCCCAGCTCGTGGCCAGGGTCTTGCGGATCATCGGGGTGCGCTGCACCTCGGGGAAGTACCACGTGGCCTCCCACTCCGTCAGCGTGTCCCAGACCAGCGCGAGCTCAGGACGATAGCCCCCGGTCGGGTCGAACGTCCGGACGCTCGCCGGAAAGTGCAGCACGCCGCCGTACCGCGGCGAGGGTGGGATCGGGGGCTGGGCCGGATACCGGCTATCGAGCTCCTTGATGAACGCCGGCGCGGCGTACGCGAACGGCGTCGCATCTGATGTGTCCGGCTTGGGCGCCTTCTCTTGCGCCGGCGCGGAGGCGGTTCCCAGGGTGACCACGAGGCTGACGACAGCCAGCACAGTCGGCGCGGGCAGACGCGTCTTCATCGCTCTGATCCTTTCCGTGCAGCAGGGCCTCCGGGCTGGTGATGGCTATCTCATCGCGCTCCGGCGAGAGGGACAGTCGAAAAACGGCCCGATGCTACGTCCGCGTCCGCAAGGGGTCAAGGCGAAACGCCCGGTTGGGACCACGCCAAGACGTGGACTGCCGCGACGCAGTGTGCGCGTGCATATGCCGGCGCTCCATCGGGAGCGCCGGCGCCAACGCGCGGCGGTCTCAGCGACCGCCGCCGTGCGCGACCCCGCCGCCATGTGCCACTGCACCACCATGCCCGGCGAATCCGCCGTGCCCGCCGAATCCGGCATGCCCATTCCCGCCAGATCCGTAGGACGCTGTCAGCGGATGTCCAGGCGACGCCGCGCTCGTGAAATGGCATGCTCCGCACCGCACTTGACGAGTCAGCTTCCTCGCCCGGCTCCTGTTCAGCGCTCGGCGCGCTGGTTCAGCGCCTCGATATACGCGGCGAGTGCCGAGACGTCGGATGGCGAGAGCTGCGCGCCGCCCATCGGCGGCATCACGCCCGTGTGCTCCTTCGGGTTCGCGACGCCCTGGGTGATCGTCCGGGCGATCGCAGCCAGGCTGCCGTCGCCCCACAGCCATTTGCCTCTCGTGAGGTTGGATCCGAGCGGCGTCCCCTCCGCGTTGGAGCCGTGGCATCCAACGCACGTGTTGCCGTGGTAGAGACGGTCACCCAGCACGACCATCGCCGCCGTTGCACCCTTGGGTGTCGGCAAGCCCGGCGCCTCGGCGCCGGCGTCGGGATGGATGCCCTCCGGAGGCCCGACGCGTTCAGCGGGGGCCGCGGACGCTGCAGCGTCGGCGCGCTCGGACGGCGTGGATGCCGGCGCGCCGCGCGTCGCCGCCACCGTGCCCGTATAGATGATGCGCCAGATCCGGCCGTGCGCATCGTCCGCAACGTAGAGGGCGCCGTCGGGTCCGACGGCGAGTCCTGCGGGCCGGTGCGCGGCCCGGCCAGGCTCCTTCACGGCGCCGGCAAAGCCGTCGGCGAAGACCTCGTACTTGCCCGTCGGCTTGCCGTCCGCGAACGGCTGAAACACCACGTTGTAGCCGCCCTGCGGGAATGGCGCTCGATTCCACGAGCCATGGAATGCGATGAACGCACCGCCGCGGTAGTGCACAGGGAACTGATTGGCGTAGTAGAGCGCTAGGTCATTGGGCGCCCAGTGGGCGGGGAAGACCGCGACAGGGCCCCGCTTCTGCCCACACACCCCGACAGCCTTTCCGCCATCGCCCCCGTACTCAGGCGCCAGGACCAGCTTCTGCTGCGTGTCGTCGAAGTAGCATTCGGGCCACCCATAGTCGGCGCCGCGCTCGACTCGCACGAGCTCCTCCGCCGGCAGATTGGCGCCGTGCCCGGGCTGGTAGAGTGCCGGCCAGTTCTCCGCGAGCTGGTCCCGGCCGTGCTGGGTCGCATAGATGCCCACGCCCGTCGAATCGACGGCGACACCGCCCGCGTTGCGGATGCCGGTGACGAAGCGCTCGGCGGGCGAGAACCGCTGCCCCGTGCGCTCGGCCTCGTAGCGCCAGATGCCGGCCCGCGTCTCGAGCTCCGTGCACGGCTGGTGCCCTGGCGAGTTGGGCATCCGGTTCTGCATCTGGCACGCGTTGGTAGCTGAGCCGCTGTTGACGTACAGCGCACCCCGCGCGTCGATCGCGAACGGGTGCATGGGATGGTCACCAGTGAGAGGCAGTCCCGACACGATCACCGTCGGCGCCTCGGTCGGCACGATCCCCGTGGCGGGCAATGCATACCGCACGATGCGATCGTCGACCTCCGCGAAGAGCGCGCCGCGGTAGAGCGTGATGCCGGTGCCACCGGCGCTTCCGGTCTGGACGCTCTCGCCGAAACGGACCTTGACGTCGGCCCGGCCTTCGCCCCTGGTGTCCTGGAGAGCGACGAGGAATCCGCCGGCGGGAGGCGTGTCGTTGCCGTAGTACCGGCCGCTCCAGGTGTTGACGTACACCACGCCGTTCGGCGCGACGACCAGGTGCCGGGCATGGCCGATGTCGTCCGCGAATACCGTCGTGCAGAACCCGGGGGGCAGCGTGATGCCGCCGTTCTCGTCCGCGCAGACGGGCTTCGTGGTCGTCCGCGGTTCCTCGCGCGCCGCCAACAACGAACCGGTCGCCAGCAGCAAGCCGATGATGAGCCCCGCGTAGAGGGAGCGTCGAGACAGTGAGTCGGTGATTCGCATTGGGTTCGTGCTCCTCCCAAGAGTTTCCCTAGAGCGCGTCAGCTTCGAAGGGCACACGGCGTGGGGCGAGGCCGACGCCCTCGGCGATTCGTGCGCCCAGATCTGGGTCCACCCGCCGCCACTTCAAGCCGCCAGGCCGGATAGCTCTTCTTCTCGATCGCCTGGTAGAGGTCGCGGCGATGGTAGTCCGGATCGTCGGATCGCATCGCCTTCGCCT
>VBPC01000226.1 GCA_005887895.1 Candidatus Rokuibacteriota bacterium | reverse complement strand
AAGGTGCCGGGCTGGTCATTTTCCTTGATCGTGAGGGTCGCCGTGGAGGTGCCGCCGAGGACCGCGCCGAGCGGCGGCCCCAGCGTCAACGAGACCGTCCGGTCACCGACCACGAGCAGGTTGTCGAAGACGGGAACACTGAAGGTCCCCTGGCTGACGTTTGCCCCAAACGTCAGCGCCCCCGCCACCGGAGTGAAGTCGCGGCCGGCCACGGCCGTGAGGGCCGTCGCCGCATACGGCAGGCTGAAGGAGGTCGAGAGCGTCCCAGTGCGCACGGCGGTGATGAGGGCCGCGGGGGCACCCTCGATGACGGAGTACGTCGGCGCGCTGAATTGCACGACCGGCAGCGGCGTGACGCGGAGCTTGGCCGTCGCCGTGGCTCCCCCGGGATGCTTTGCCGTCACGGTCGACAGGCCGGCGCCGAGCGCCGTCGCGAGGCCCGTATCGCCGCCGATCGTGGCGACGCTCTGGGGGGCGCTGGTCCACGTCACCACGCTGGTCACGTCGTCGGATGTTCCGTCCGCCCGGGCGGCCGTCGCACGGAACTGCAGCGTCTGGCCCACCAGGAGCTCCGCCGAGGACGGCGCGACGGCCAGGCGTGTGATGAGCGCCGGCGCCACGTCGATCGCGACCGTCGTCGACGCCGTGTTGAAGCTCCTCGCATCGGCCGGCCCGAACGTGACGTGAAGGGTGTGGCGACCGATCGTCAGGACGGTGCCGGCCGGCGGGTCGTACGTGTACGTGCCGAGCACCGCACGGCCCTTGAAGACCGCCTGCGCGTTCAGCTGCCCGCCGCCCAGCGCGGTGCCGTGGGTGATGTCCGGTGGCGGCGGCCAGCTGAGCACCGGCGTCGCCTTGTCGACGCCCAGCGTCGCGGTCGCCGTGGCGGCGCCCTGGTAGTCGGAATTCGTGTAGCGAGCGCTGAGGCGGTGGGCGCCGGCATTCAGACCCGTGAGCGTGAACCGGGCGAGGCCGGACGGTTCGGGGGCCGTTGTCCTGGGCTGGTCGTCGTCCACGACCAGGGCGACGTCGTCGCCCGGCGGGCCGGCGGGCGCGCTGACGCCGACGCTCACGCTGCCGTCATCGCCGAACGTCACCGACGGCGCGGTGATCGTGACGGCGGTGACCCGGATCGTGACCGTCGCGAGATTGCTGCGGCCGTCGGCCGCCGCCGCACGGTAGATGAAGCTGTCCGCGCCCGTGAAACCGGGGGGCGGCGTGTACGTGAACGAGCCGTCGGCGGCGAGCGGCGCGGCGTCGCTCAGCGTTCCGTAGAGCGGTCCATTCACCAGCGTCGCCACGATGGGCTGCTCGGGTCCGTTCGATCGCAGACCGATATGGTTGGCCGCGCTCGTGCGGAAGCCCGGCTGGTTGGCGTCGGCCACATGCGCCGCGTTGGGGGCCACCGGCGCCGCCCCGGCAGGAAGGACGGTGATGGTGACGGTCGCGAGGTTGCTCGCCGTGGTGCCGTCGTGGGCCTCGTACAGGAAACCGTCCACGCCTGTGAAGCCGGGCGAGGGCACGTAGATGAGCGAGCCATCAGCGTTGAGCGCGAAGCCGTTGGGCGCTGCGTGCAGGGGACCGCTCACCAGCCGGGCTCTCAGCGTCTGGCCGTTGTCATTGGACAGCAGCCCGAGCAGCCCCGCCGCGGCGGTGTCGAGGCGGGCGCCCTCGCTGGTCGCGTAGGCGTCGTTGAGAGCCACCGGCGTCGCGGTCTCCGCGAGGACCGCGATCGTCACCGGGACGGGCTCGCCGTCCACGATCCCATCGGTCGCCCGATAGGTGAACGTGTCGACGCCGGCGAACCCGGCGCGCGGGACATACGTGAAGGAGCCGTCGGCGTTGAAGGTGAAGCCATCAGGGGCTGCCCACGACGGCGGGTTGACGAGCTGCGCTGTCAAGGGCTGATTGCCGTCGATATCGGTATCGTTGGCGAGGACGCCGGGGGACTCGACGACCAGGGTGCGATTCTGCAGAACGGCGTAGGCATCGGGAGCAGCCAGGGGCGGCGTATCGACCAGCTGGACGATGGCTGGCGACGTGCTGCCGGCATAGTTGTCGTCGCCGCCGTAGGATGCGGTGATCGGCTGCGCGCCCGCGGCGAGCTGTGACGTCGACAGCGATGCGGTACCTGCGATCACGCGCCCGGACCCCAGCGCGGTGGACCGGTCGGAGAACGTCACGGTTCCGGTCGCCTCCGTCGGGCCGACGAACGCGGTGAAGGTGACGATCGAGCCGCTTCTGGACGGGCTCTGACTCGTGGTCACCGTGGTGGTCGTTCCCGCCTTCAGAGCCGCGACCGACTGGGACCTCTGAGGGGCGGCGGTGTAGTTGGCATCGCCCGGCTGGTCGAACAGGATCGTGCACGTCCCGATGCCACCTGTCATCGTCACGGAGGCGCTGGCCTTGCCGCTCCCCGAGCACGGACCCACGGTCGTGATCCCGACCGGCAGCCCGGACGAGGCCGTCGCCGCCACGATGAAGGTCGTCTCGTACACCGCTGCCGCCGGCGCCGGCTGCGTCACCGTGATCGTCTGGGCCGCGGTCTGCGCGGCCGTGAGCTCGGTGAGCGTCGGCGCGGCGCCGTGGTCCACGTCGCCGGCCTGGTCGAAGGTCACGGTGCAACCACCCGTCCCACTGTTCATCGTGACGGTGGCGTGGCCCACGCCGCTTCCGGCACAGACACCGGAGCTCGCGATGCTGACAGGCAAACCGGACGACGCCGTCGCCGCGACCGAGAAGCTGGCCTGGAAAACCGCGTTCACCGGTGCCGGCTGCGTCACGGTGATCGTCTGCGTCGCGGTCTGAGCGATCGTCGATGCCGTGATCGTCGGCGCGGCGGTGTAATTGCCGTCACCGGATTGATCGAATCGAACCGTGCACGTGCCCGTGCCACTCGTCATGGTCACGGTGGCGCCGGCCATCCCGCTGCCGGAGCACCGGCCGGAAGTGGTGACGCTGACCGGGAGCGCGGACGAGGCCGTCGCCGCCACCGTGAAGCTCGTGGCGAATATCGCCGCTGGCGGCGGGGCCTGCGTCACCGAGATGGTCTGCGCGAGCGGCCGCGCGGTCGTGGACTCGGTGATCTCCCCCGCCGCGTTGAAGGTGGTGTCGCCCGGCTGCGCGTAGTGCACCACACACGCGCCGGTGCCGCTCGTCATGCTGATCGTGGCCGACCCGCTCCCCGCGCCCTGGCAGACGCCGGTCGTGGTGATCGCCACCGGCAGACCCGATGACGCCACCGCGGCGACGGTGAATGGCGCGTTGTACGCCGCGGCCGGCGGCGCGTGGGCGGCGATCGTCAGCACCTGATCACCCTTGATGACCGTCAGTGGCGTCCCCGCCGACGTGATCGTGCCGCTGCGAGCCTGAATGGTGGCCACCCCTGGCGCGATGCCGACCGCCAGGCCCGTCGCGTCGATCGTCGCGGCCAGTGGATTGTCGCTGCGCCAGATGACGGCAGCGAGCGGCTGAACGATCGAGCCGTCGGAAAACGTCCCGCGGGCGACGAAAGGCACCTGCCGGCCGGCGGCCAGCGTCGCCGTCGGCGTCGGCGTGATGTCGATGCGACGCAGCACGGCTGCGCCCACCGTGACGGGTGACGACCGGGCACTGTGAAGGCCGGCCACCGTCTGCGTCGCGGTGATGACCTCGCCGGCCTCGAGCGGGGCCACCGGCAGGGCCCAGGTGAAGTCCGGGTTGACCGACGTGGAGCCGACGGCGTGGGCGTCGGTGAAGACTTCGACGCCGGCGCCGCTCAGGCCGCTCCCCGTGATCTGCGCGTCGCCCGCGACGCGCGGTGAATCGAGAACGGGCGGTGGCGGCGGCGCCACGACGACGACCGCCGGCGACAGCGCGCTCGGCACCCCGCCCAACGTCTGGCGGGCCTCGACGATTTGCCCCGCCGACAGAGAAACGGCGAGGGCCATCGTCCAGCCCCCGTTGAGCCCGACCACGACGCTGCCGACCGCCCCACCCTCGACGAAGACGCCCACGCTCGCCGCGACCGTGCCCGCCCCGCTGATGCTCGTGCTGCCGGCCACG
>VBPC01000225.1 GCA_005887895.1 Candidatus Rokuibacteriota bacterium | reverse complement strand
CAGCCCGACGAGCCGGATGAGATCGCGCGCGATCGGTTCGTACTGGCGGCGCGGGCGCCCGGCCGCCTCCGCGGGGACCAGCACGTTGTCGAGCACCGTCCGCCATTTCAGCAGCGTCGGCGACTGGAACACGATGCCGACGCCGTCGGGTGGCGCGTGCACCGACACCCCGTCCAGCCGCACCTCGCCGGCGCTCGGCGGCAGGAGGCCCGCCACGATCTTCATCAGCGTGGTCTTGCCGCAGCCGCTCGGGCCGACGATGGACACGAACTCACCCTCCGCGACGTCGAGCGACGTCGGACGTAACGCCTGACGCGTCTCTGCCCGCGCGTGAAAGTGCTTAGCGACCTCGCGGATCTCGATGAAGGCTCCCATCAGATGAGGGCCTGCAGCCCGCCTTCCGCGCTGACCCAAGGCGTGCAGAGCCGCTCCACGGCGAGGATGACACCGTAGAGGACGAGACCGATGACGGAGACCAGGAAGATCGAGGCGATGCCGAGCGGGGTGTCGAGCTGGTTGTTGGCGATGACGATGAGGTAGCCGAGCCCGACGTCCGAGCCCACGAACTCGCCGATGACGGCGCCGATGACGGCCAGCGTCGAGGCCACGCGCAGCCCGGCGAAGAAGTACGGCAGCGAGTTGGGGAACCGGATCTTGAAGAAAACCCAGGTCGGCGACGCCTTGATCGAGCGGGCCAGGTCGAGGAGGTCGGGCTCCACCTGCACGAGCCCCACCGCCGTGTTGATGAGCACAGGGAAGAACGCGATGAGAAACGCGATGGTCACCTTCGACGCCAGCCCGATTCCGAACCACACGAGGACGAGCGGCGCGAAGGCGATCTTGGGAACGATCTGCAGCGTCACGAGGAGCGGCGTGATGGCGCGCCGCAGCGTCTCGGAGTACACGATGGCGACGGCGCCGGCGACGCCGAAGACGACGGCGATCAGGAAGCCGAGCAGGATGCTCTCCACGGTCGCGAGCACGTGCTTGGGCCAGTTGGGGCCGAACTCGACGAGGCGCTGCCCCACCCGATCGAGGCCGGGGAGGAGGAACGGCGCGGGACGGAAGATCCAGACCGCGCCCTGCCAGACGAGCAGGACAACCGCGAACGCGAGCACCGGCGGCCAGGCCCGCGCGAGCCGCTCCATGTCTTTACTTCACCGACTTGTGCGCCGCCTCGATGAACCGATTCGTGTAGATGGCGTCCAGCGGCGGCTCCGTCTTGAGCTTCCAGTACTTGACCACGGTGTCGCGCGTCTCCTGCATCTTCTTGGCGTCGATGATGCCGATGCCTTTCGCCTTCGTGGTCTCGTCCCACATGCCCTCGAGCAGCGTGTCGACCGACGCGCGGACGTACTCCTTGTCGACTTCGGGATAGAGCTTGCTGACGATGGCGGCCACCTCGGCGGGATTGGCGGTCGTGAACTTGAAGCCCTTGAGGAGAGCGGTCACGACCTTGCCCACCATCTCCGGGCGCTTGTCGATCGTCGTCTGCGCCACGGTGACAGCGTTGGAGTACATCGACATGTACTGCGAGTAGCGGAAGGTCGCCATCTTCTTGCCGGCCTGCTCGAGCGCCTTCTTGAAGAGGATGTCCTTGTCGAAGAAGCTCCCCGTGGCCGTGATCTGCCCGGTGGCCAGCATTGGCAGCCGCTGCGGGGCGTCCATCTGCTGCATCTTCACCTTGCCAAGGTCGAACCCGGCCTTCTCGGCGAGCGCGGTGAGCATGATGGTGCAGACGTCGCCGGGCGGGCCGCCCCAGACCTTGCCCTCGATGTCCTTCGGCGTGCGCACGTTGCCGTATTCCACGGCCGAGTACACCGCGCACATCTCCTGGTTCAGGTAGCCCATCACGGTGCGGAGGTTGCCGCCGTCGGCGTTGGCGATGATGAGCGGCGCGGGATGGTTGAACCCGACGTCGGCCACGCCGGCGGCGACCTTCTTGACCGTGTCGCCCGAGCCGTAGCCCCGCCCGATCTGAACTTCGAGGCCCTGCTCGGCGAACCAGCCCTTGTCCTGGGCGACGAAGAACGGCGCGTGGTAGCCGCTGATGGTGAAGTCGAGGACGATCGTGACCTTGTCGGCGGCGTGACTCGCGAACGGCGTCGCCAGCAGTGCGAGCACGCCGAGCAGGGTCGATGCAAAGCGCATGTGCGTTCTCCTAGTTGTCGAGAGCGGGACCCGCGTCGCGGCGCATCTCCAGCGTGATGCAGCGCATGCCGTTGACGCCGCCCTGCATGATCCCGTGACACTCGAACGGCACGACCTCGACCTTGGCGGCCTGCAGCCGCTTGATCGTCTCGGTCGCGCCGGCGTTCACGACGACGTGGCCCGGTTCGACGAGCAGCAGATTCTCCGGCGTGTAACGGTAGTGCTCGTCGCGCGGCACCTCGATGATCGTGAACTGGTGATCGCGCAGCCACTGGTACGTCTCCCACGGCGTGGACGCCGGGTAGATCAGGACGGTCCGCTCCTTCACGGCGGCGATGACCATGTCGGTGTGGAACTCGCCGCCGTTGTCGAACTCGTCGCGGATGATCTGGAGCGGCATCGGCACCAGGTGGCGGATGCCCGCTTCCTCGAGGGTGGGACGTACCTGCGCCCAGCCCTCGGCGGTGGCGCAGTTCGAGGTGCCGGCGATCCAGGTGTCCTCGGCAATGGGCAGCCCCATCGGCCCCAGCTCGCACACCGCGCGGCCGTGCACGGTATGCAGGATCGGGCAATCCATGTCGACGAGGAACTTCGTGAACGGCCGAGCGAGCCCGCGCTTGAACGACGCCTGCCCCCAGCGCGAGATGATGGCGCCGCCCGACACGACCTTGACCTCGGCGCACATGAACAGCTTGCGCATGGGGCCGTACACGCCCATCGGGTGGTCGTACTCGATCCAGTGGACGTCGATGCCGAGCGAGCGCAGCAGCGTCTCGTACGCCTCGTGGTTGCGCACGAGGGCGTCGAGGTCGATCTTGCTCGAGTAGCGCAGGAGGAAGAACTTCGGATGCTTCAGCCAGAGGTCGAGGACTTCGTACTCGGTGGGGCGCGATAGCGCGACGTCACGCAGCCGGCCGATGCCGTTGGCGCCCCAGCGCCGGCCCCACTCCGCCTCGTATTCCTCGAGGTGGCCGACGCGATGGAGCTGGTAGACGTCGGGCGGGAAGTCCCCGCGGTAGTCGGGATAGCGAGTGAGATCGAAGCGATTGATCTCGGCGGCGTCGTAGCGCATGGGCGCCGAGAGTATCCGGACGGACCCCGGCCGTCAAGAAAGGTGGCGCTCGTCGAGCGCCACCACGCTCCAAACCGCGTGGCTGCGTATTACGCCTTCTTG
>VBPC01000133.1 GCA_005887895.1 Candidatus Rokuibacteriota bacterium | reverse complement strand
TCTCGACCGCGGTCCGCGACTCCTGCGGCTCCAGCCGCTCGGCGGCGATCCCGGCCTGCACGAGGGCGTCGCGCGTCGCGGCCACCCGCTCGGTGGCCAGCGTGCGGAGCGCGCGGGGCGGCGTCGGCGTCTCGCGCGTCAGCTCCTCGTAGAGCGCCTCGTCGCTGGTCGGTGGCTGGCGTCGCGGGAAGAGCTCGGTGTAGAGGCCGATGGCGGCCTGGCGCCGGGCCGCCTCGTCGGAGCCCAGCGTGGCCAGGCGGGTGTCGAGCGCCTCGCGGCGGAGCGCGGTGACGTCGGTGACCGTCGTCACCGGCCGCAGGCGCAGGCGGATGCCGGGCGACTCCTTCAGGAAGTCGGCCAGCTTCCGGAGCTGCTCGGCGCCGGCCGCGGTCGGCGTCGCGCGGGCGGTCTGGAACGTGACCGGATCGACCTGGACCGTCTCGATGCGCGAGTCCTCGCTGAAGAGCAACTTGCCGATGAGGCTGAACGGCAGCGTGACGAGGCGGATCGTCAGGTTGCGCACGGCCGCCCACATGGCCTCGCTGTACTCGAAGTCCGGCGCCGACAGGCTCCCGCGGACGGGGATGTTGAGCTTGATGTTGCCGTGACGGTCCTTGAGCAGCGAGACCAGCGTGCCCAGTGGCAGGCCGATCCGGCGGCTGAACTCGGCGCCGCGGCCGCCCTCCTCGACCTCGAGACCGTCGAGGGCCACCTCGTTGGAGGCCTCCAGGTCGTCGCCGTTGACCTTGTAATGGAGCGTCGCGGCCAACGTGCCTTGCCGGGCGATCCACGCCGAGAGGCGATCGAGGTAGGGGTTGAGCCTCGGCACGGGGAACTCGCGCACGTCCACCGTGATGTCGAGGAAGCGCGGTCCCGTCAGACCGCCGAGCTGGCCGCGCACGGTCAGCGGCGTGCCGGAGGCGAACATGCCGCGCAGGTCGAAGGTCCCCCGGCGAGCAGGATTGGTCCCGAGGCCCTCGGCCGTCAGCGTGATCGCCGACAGCTCCTCCGCGTAGTCGGGATCGGTCGTGCGATCGACGAATCGCACGAAGCCGTCCTCCATCGTGAGCTTGTCGACCAGGACACGCACACCGGAGGAAGTCGCGGGCGTCGCGGTGCCGGCGCCGGCGCCACCACCCGCGGTCGGCGCCGGTCCCGGCGACTTCCTGGCGCTGAGGAGCGAGACGAGCTCGAGCCGGCCCTTCGAGTCGCGCTCGACGAGTAGCCACGGCTTGCGCAGCGTCACCTGCCGCATGCGCACGCTGGTGGGGAACTGGTAGCGGAATCCCGTCAGCTCGACGCGCTCGGCTGTCGCCAGCCGCCGCTCGGCGTCGCCGAGGCGGAGGCGGTCGATCCCGGCGTCGCCGTCGACGACGAGGGTGATGGTGTCACCGAAGGCGCCGGTCACCTTGGCCCGGCCGCTGACCTTGCCTGCCAGCCGCGCGTCGAAGGGCAGGTACGGTCGTCCCGGCGCGAGGTCGACCTGGTCCAGCTCTGTCTCCAGCGCCAGGCGGGTGGGCTCGATGCTGAACGTGCCACGCGCACTGAGCGTGCCGCCCCCGGGCATCGGCGTGCTGAGCCGCACCTCGGAGCTGCCGCGGGCGGGCCAGCTGAGGTTGCGCAGGTCCAGGCGCGAGCCGCGCATCTCGAAGCGCGCGGCCGGCTCGACGGCGTCGTCGATGATCGTCGCGCCGCCGTTCTCGAACTGCGCCTCGCGCAGGGTCACCTGCATGCCCGGCACCGGGCCTCCGGCGCTGGCGGGGGTCTCGGCAGGCTGCGCCGGGCGATCCGGTCGGCGAGCGAAGAGCGCGCGAAGCGAGAGCTCGCCTCGCGCGTTGCGGGCGACCTCGGCCCAGGGCGTGTTCACGTGCAGCCGGTCGATGGCCAGGCGCGTCGGCCACATCAGGTCGATGCCGGTCGCATCCACCCGGCCGACGGTGAGCAGCGGCCGGGTGGCGTCGAGGAACGCGAGGTTGGCGGCGCCGATGCTGCCGCGCACCGCCAGCTCGAACGGCTCCATCGCGAAGGTGGCCGTGACGTCGGCGTCGGCGGCTCCCCGCACGCGGCCGACGATGGGCAGCCATGGCTGGGCGGTGGTGAGGTCGACACCGCGCAGCTTCAGCGCGAGCTGCGCGCGCTTGCGGCCGGCGTCGACGGTGCCGCGCGCCGTGACGTCGCCACCGGCCACGCCGGCTGCGAGCTGCACGCGGGCCATGGTCCGGGATGGCCAGCTGAGATCCTCGGCCGAGAACGCGAGCCGCGTGACCTCCACGCGCCCGCCGCTGGCCACGTCGGTCACGAGCGCGCGGCCGTCGGCGATGCGCAGGCGGCTGATCTCGACGTCGACGGGCGGCGGCGGGGCGGCTGGCCCGGCGGCCGCCGGCCCCGCCGCCGCGGGCGGCCGGGCCAGCGCCGCCAGGTTGATCGCGCAGTGGCCAGCGGGCGGGTGCCGTCGGAGACGCTGAGGCGTTCCAGCGTCGCATCGCCGGTGACGCTGATCGTCACGGTGCGCTCGTGGGTCGCGACGACGCGCACGTCGGCGGTACCGGTGCCCTGGACGCGTCCGGTGAACGGCAGATACCGGGCGATCGAGGCGAGCGCCACGCGGCGAGCGCGCACGCGGAGGTCGACTCGTCGCGGCTGGAGGCCCAGGGTGCCGCCGGCATCCAGCTCACCGCCGCCGGGCAGCAAGGCGTGCAGCGCGACCTGGGCCGGTCCCTTCATCGGCTGCTCGAGCCCGGACGCCGTGAACGTGAGATCGCTGAAGGTGAGGGGCGTCGGCGGCGACGTGGTGGGATCGAGGACGGTCACGTCGCCCCCCATGCTCGCGTACCGGAGCCGGATCGAGTCGGGCCGCTGGTGGAGCTCGCGCACCAGGATCTGCACCTCGGGCGCGGTCACGGTCTGGCCCGGGATTCCCGGCCGGACGAGCGCAACGTTGCGGACGACTCCCTCCGCATTGACCGTGGTGCCGTCCTTGGCATCCGTGGCCACGGTGAAGGCGGCGTCGAACACACCGCTCTCGACCGTGAGCAGCGTATCAGCCGGCATGTAGAGCGCGGCGAGCGTCAGGTCGAGATCGCGGACGTTGACGTGGGCGCGGAGGTGGACGGGGAAGAGCTGCAGGTCGTCCACCCGGACGTTGACGAGGGCTCCAGCCAGCGTCGTCGAGCCGATGGCCATTCCGCCCCGATGGCGCGTCGACACGTCGCGGGCGTCGAGCCGGAGGTTCTCCGACCGCCACGTGCGCGTCGGCTTCAGGACGCGATCTTCCATCTCGACCCAGCCGCCGGCGATGACGAACTGCTCGACGTCGACGTTGAGGCCGCCGCCGGCCGTCCGCGGCCGCTCGAGCAGATCGGAGATGTTGAACCGGTTCGGGGCGACGCGGACGATGCGCACGTGGACGTTCGTGAGGGTGAGGCTCTCGATCCAAAGGCGCGCTTCGGCCAGCGAGCGCCGATGGAACCGGCCCTCCAGGCGCTCGAACTCGGCCAGCAGCTCCCCGTCGCGGTCGGCCACGCGGAAGCCGCGCACGCTGAAGCGGCCGGTCAGCAGGCTGAGGTCGAGGGCCTCGATCGTGACCCTGCGGCCGGTCTGGGCTTGCAGCTGCCAGATCGCCAGCTGCCGGACGAACGTGGGCAGGGCGACGATCACGGCCGTGCCCAGGATGAGGACCACGACCACGACGACGAGCAGCCAGCGGCCGAGACGGGCGTTCACGGCCTCAAGGATGCCAAGGTGCGAGCGCGTCCGCGAGTGGCTTGCTCGTCGGCCGTCCAAGCCGGTATCCTGCCCGCCATGACCACACCAGCCATCGACCTGGATTCCCTCCGTCGCGGCGCGCGCCTCGCCGGCTTCGACTGGAGCGACGCGGAGCTCGAAGAGATCCGGCCGCAGGTGGAGGGCGCCCTTCGCCTGCTACGCGCGCTCGAGGCGATTCCGCTCCGCGAGGACGCCGAGCCGACCACACTCTATCGGACGGTCTGACATGGCCGAATTATTCTGGGCGTCCATGACCGAGCTGGCCCGGCTGATCGCCACCAAGGCGGTCTCGCCGGTGGAAGTCGTGCGTGTCCACCTCGACCGCATCGCCGCGCTCGACCCGGGCCTCAAGGCCTACATCACGGTCTGCCCGGAGCGCGCACTGGACGTCGCCCGGGCCTCCGAAGGCGCGCTGATGGCCGGCCAGTCGCTCGGGCCACTGCACGGCGTCCCGTATGCGCTGAAGGACCTCTACGACACGGCCGGCATCCGGACCACGGGCGGCTCGCGGATCTTCGCCGAGCGCGTGCCTCAGGCCGACGCGACGGTCGCGCATCGGCTCGGCCACGCGGGGGCGATCCTGCTCGGCAAGCTCAACATGGTCGAGTTCGCCTACGGTCCGGAGGGCCTCAACAGTCACTATGGCCACAGCCGCAATCCGTGGGACCGGGCGGCCCATCGGATGGCCGGCGGGTCGTCGTCGGGCTCGGGCGTCGCCGTCGCCGCCGGGCTCGCACCGGGCGCGCTCGGCTCCGACACCGGCGGCTCGATTCGCATCCCGGCCTCGCTCTGCGGGATCACCGGCCTCAAGCCGACCTACGGCCGCGTGAGCCGCAGCGGCGTGCTGCCGCTCGCGTGGTCGATGGACCACGTCGGGCCGATGACGCGCTCGGCGGCGGACTGCGCGCTGATGCTGGGCCCGATGGCCGGCTACGATGCGGCGGACCCGAGCACGAGCGTGCTGCCGGTGCCGGACTACGCCGCGGCGCTGAACGGCGACATCAAGGGGCTCCGGATCGGCCTGCTGCGCGCGTTCTTCCTCGAGGGCGCGACCCCGGAGGTGCGCTCGGCGGTGGAGGCGGCGGCGGCGACGCTGGCCGGCGGCGGGGCCGTCGTCGACGAGGTCGATCTCGCCGCCGTGATGACGCACGCGGCGGCGGCCTCGATGCCGATCGTGGCCTGCGAGGCGCTCGCGTATCACGCCGATCTCCTGCGAACGCGCGCTGCCGAGTACGATCCCGACATCGCGCGACGGCTGCGCGTCGGCGCGTTCGTGGGCGGGATGCACTACCTGCGCGCCCAGCAGGTGCGCGCGCTGGTGCGGGACGCGGTCGACGCCGCGCTCGCCCGCCACGACGTGTTGCTGGCGCCGAGCACGCCGATCGCCGCGCCGGCGCTGGACGCGCGCGAGGTCAGCCTGGGCGACGGGCCGGCGGACGTCCGCTCGGCGCTCATCCGCTTCACGCGGCCGTTCAACCTCAGCGGGCATCCGGCGTGCTCACTGCCATGCGGATTCACCGCGGCCGGACTGCCGGTCGGGTTGCAGGTCGTCGGCCGGCCGTTCGACGAGGCCACGGTGCTGCGGGTGGCCGACGCGTTTCAGCGTCTGACCGACTTCCACGCGCGACGCCCCGTGCTAGGATGACGCGCCATGACTGACCACGACGTCGGCGCTCGGCTCGCCGGACTGGAAGCGCGCCTGGGGCGCCTCGAGCGGCTCCTCGGCACGCTGAGCGACACGCTCGATCGCTCGGCCGGCACGGCCGCCGACGCCAAGGCGGGCATCCAGGCCTGGGTCACCGAGTACGTGTCGTTGCGCCTGCAGCAGCCCGTGCCGGAGACCTGCGAGCACGCGGCGGACGAGGCGGGCGTCCAGGGCGGCCCCGTGCTGCCGGGCACGCGGATCCGTTGCACCGACGAGGTGCTCCATCGCCTGGCGCGTATCCCCATTCCGTTCGTGCGTCAGATGGTGACGCAGAAGGTCGCCGACACCGCGCGCGCCGAGAACCTTGCGATGGTCGACGTCACGTTCTTCGAGCGCGCGGCGACGTTCTGACAGTGCAAGCTCTCGGGGGAGGATCTCTCGAGCTTTCAGCACTGGGCGCAGCACCTGGAGGCGGGCCCGCGACTCTGACGTGACCGACGAGCCGGTCAGGATCCCGATCGAGGACTCGCTCGATCTGCACGCCTTCCAGCCTCGCGATATCCGCTCGGTCGTCGAGGAGTACCTCCGGGAGGCCCACGCGCGCGGTTTCGGCGAGGTGCGGCTGATCCACGGTCGCGGCATCGGCGTTCAGCGCGCGATGGTGCAGTCGCTCCTGGCCACCCATCCGCTGGTGGCCGGCTACGCCGACGCCCCGGAGGACCGTGGCGGCCGCGGCGCGACCCTCGTGAGGTTGCGCCAGCCCTAGTCGTCGGCATCGCCGTTGCTCTCATCACCCGATGGGCCACGAAGAGGAGAGGGCAATGGCAAGGAACTCAATGGTGACGGCGGTCCTGGCGGTCGTCCTCGCCGGCTGCGCCCACGCCTCCGCCGGTAGCGCCGGCGTCCAGCCCGAACCGTCGGCCTCGATCGCCGAGTCGTCGCTCGCCGGGCACTGGCAGGGCACGGCGTGGGAGACCGGCGCGCACCTGATCCAGGGCGCGGCGCCGATCGATGTGCGACTGGCCGACGATGGGACCTGGCGCGGCACGATCGGCAAAGCCTCGGCAGCAGGGACGGCACGGATGCGGAAGGGCCGTTTGGTGCTGACGGGAACCGCCCGGACGCCGGACGGCCGTCACGACCCGGTGAGCTACGTGCTCGGCGGCGACTCGACCCGGCGGTGGGGTGAAGTCGTGGCGACCTTCTCAGGCCGCCCCACGCACGCCGAGATTTCCCTGCAAAAGACGTCGAGCTGAGAGATCCGGAGGGTAACGAGCGGCGCCCCGGCTTGGCCGGGGCGCCGTGAACGTTGGGGGGCTTGGGGGCCATCTCGGGGCCCCCATCTTCCTAATCGCGATCGGCGCGGATCAGCAGCATCCGGTCGGCGAACGACTCCACGCGGTCGCCGGCCAGGCGGAACTCGAACGCGGCGCGACACGCCTCGGGGGCGGCACGCACGAAGGCGTCGAGGTCGCGGCGCGCCTCGGGCGTCATGCGCGTGCGCGTCGTCCACTCGTCCCACGGCCGACGCTTCGTGACCACGGCGGTGTCCATCACGGTGAGACCGGCCGCCCGCAGGAACGCCTTCCACTCGACCGCGCGATAGGCGCGCACGTGGGTCGGGTCGCGACGGCGCTCCACCTCGGTGACGAACGCGGCCGCCGCGGCGTCGTCGTGGCCGAGGATGTCCTGCAGGAGGAACGACCCGCCGGCGCGGAGCACCCGGCGCACCTCGCGCACGGCGCCCGCCACGTCGGCGAAGTGGTGGGCGGCGATCCGGCAGGTGACGAGGTCGAAGACGCCGTCGCGAAACGGCAGCGCCGCGACGTCGCCGGCCGCGAAGACGGCGCCATCGACGCCACGCTCGCGCAGGAACGCCCGCGCCACCTGCAGCATGGGCTCGGTGAGATCGTAGGCCGTCACGCGGCGGGCGACGCCGGCGAACGCCAGCGCCGTGTGACCCCCGCCCGTCGCGACGTCGAGCACCCGGGCCGGCTGCAGGGCCCGGCCCCAGGCCAGCAGCCGCTCGAGGTCGTCGCCACCGGCGTGGCCGGCACTGGCGACGTAGGCGGCCGCGCTGCCGCCGAACTGCTCCTGGATGCGGCGGGTCTGCTCGCTCACGGCCGGTGGCGCTCGGCGAGGTGGCGGACGAGGAAGTCGCTGTCGAGCGGGGAAAGGTCGAAGCGGCGGGCGGCCTCGTCCACCAGCGTCACCCGGTCGGCGTCCGGGTGGTCGTGCAGCTGATCCTCGATCCACTTCACCGCCTGCTTGATCGGCGCCTCGCCTGCCGCCATCCCACCCCTCCTCCGGCCGTCGCCTGACGCACGTCCTCGCCCGGTGGGCATTATACGGGGCGCCGTTGGCCCGGTAGCCCCACCAGGCCAATTGGCTCTTGACTGCGGCCATTTCATACGGAGAATGGCTGGGCAGGAGATCCGACCCGGAACATGGAGATCCCGCTCGACCGCGACAAGCCGGTGCCGCTGGCCCGGCAGATCCAGGCGCACCTCGAGCGCCTCATCGCCGAGGGCCTGCTCGGCCCCGGGGTAAAGCTGCCGGCCACGCGCGAGCTGGCCAGACGGCTGCGGGTCAACCGGGCGACGGTGGCGCTCGCCTACGAAGAGCTGATCGCGGCGGGGCTGGCGCACGCCCATGTCGGGCAGGGGACGTTCGTGGCCGGCGGACCGATGACGGGCGCGATGGCCGCGCCCGCGTCGCCGGCGCCCATCGACTGGGCCGCGCTGCTGTCCCGCGGGGCGCGCATCGCGGCGGCCGACGAAGAGCGGCTGCGCGGGCTGGGGACGGCCAACGGAGGCAGCGCGACGATCTCGTTCGCGGGGGGCATGCCGGACAGTGCCCTCTTTCCCACCGATGCCTTCCGGCGCGTCCTGAACCAGGTCGTGCGCGCCGAGGGCGCCGCGCTGCTGCAGTACTCGCCGGTCGGCGGCTACGGGCCGCTGCGCCGGTACCTGGCCGGCTATCTGCTTCGCTTCGGCATCGAGGCCCGGGCCGAGGATATCCTGATCGTCAACGGCGCCCAGCAGGGCTTCAACCTGATCGCGCGCACGCTGCTCGACCCCGGCGACGTGGTGGCGATCGAGCAGCCGACCTACACGGGCGCGATGCAGGGCTTCCGCGCCTGCGGCGCCCGGCTGCTGCCGGTCGAGTGGGACGCCGCAGGGCCGCGTCCGGACGTCTTCCAGCGGCTCTGCGAGCGCCAGGCGCCGAAGCTCTTCTACTGCCAGTCGAGCGGGCACAATCCCACCGGGCTGACGATCGAGCCCGAGACCGGCCGGCGACTGGTGACGGCGGCCACGCGACACCAGGTCCCGATCGTGGAGGACGGCTTCGACGGCAGCCTGTACTACGGCGCGCGCGCCGGCACGCCGCTCAAGGCTGCCGACCGGGCCGGCATCGTGATCCACATCGGGACGTTCTCGAAGATCCTGTTTCCCGGGCTGCGCCTGGGGTGGCTGGTCGCGCCGCCGCCGCTGGTCGAGCGCCTGCAGGCGGCCAAGCAGCTCGCCGACCTGCACACGAGCGCGCTCCTGCAGGCGGCGGTGCACCGCTTCTGCGAGCGGCGGCTGCTCGAGCGGCACGTCACGCGGGTCACCGCCGAGTACGCGCGCCGGCGCACGCTCCTGCTGGCCGCGCTGCGGCGCCGCATGCCGGAGGGGGTGAGCTGGACCGAGCCGCACGGCGGCTTCTCGCTGCTGCTCACGCTGCCGATCGGGCTCACGGCGACCGCGCTGCTGCCGACCGCAGTCGAGCGCGGCGTGGCGTTCACCCCGGGGCCGGCGTTCTTCATCGACGGCGGCGGCGAGCGGACGCTGCGACTGGCGTTCTCGTCGGTGGCGGCCGCGCGCATCGACGAGGGCGTGCGGCGCCTGGCGGAGGCGATCAAGGCGGCGCGGCGGCAGCCGCGCCCGCGACGGACCGAGCACGAGATGGTTCCGGTGGTCTGAAGGAAAGTCTGACCGACAGAGGGGGAACTTCATGGAAGAGCTGAATGGACTGAGGCTCGCGGATCGCAAGCACATCGGGCTGGCCGAGATGCTCAAGGGCGGCGTCATCATGGACGTCACCAACGCGGAGCAGGCGAAGATCGCCGAGGACGCCGGCGCGGCCTCGGTCATGGCGCTCGAGCGGGTGCCCTCCGACATCCGCCGTGACGGCGGCGTGGCCCGCATGTCGCCGGTGAAGAAGATCCAGGAGATCCAGAAGGCCGTCACCATCCCGGTGATGGCGAAGGCGCGGATCGGCCACTTCGTCGAGGCCCAGATCCTCGAGGCGCTCGGCGTCGACTACATCGACGAGTCGGAGGTGCTCACGCCCGCCGACGAGCACTTCCACATCGACAAGTTCGCCTTCCGGATCCCGTTCGTGTGCGGGGCGCGCGACCTCGGCGAGGCGCTGCGGCGCATCGGCGAGGGCGCGGCCATGATCCGCACCAAGGGCGAGGCGGGCTCCGGCAACATCGTGGAGGCCGTGCGCCACATGCGAGCGCTCGTCTCCGGCGTCAAGCGGCTGACCTCGCTGGGCGGCGAGGAGATGATGGCCGAGGCGAAGAACCTCGGCGCGCCCTACGAGCTGGTGCGCTGGGTCGCCAAGGCCGGGCGGTTGCCGGTGCCGAACTTCTCGGCGGGCGGCATCGCCACGCCGGCCGACGCCGCGCTGATGATGCAGCTCGGCGCCGAGGCCGTCTTCGTCGGCTCCGGCATCTTCAAGTCGTCGGACCCGGCCCGGCGTGCGAAGGCCATCGTGCAAGCCACCACGCACTTCAAGGATCCCGACGTGCTGGTGCGCGTCAGCGAGGACCTGGGCGAGGCGATGGTCGGCCTCGAAACCTCGAAGATGGCCGAGAAGGATCTGCTGCAGACCCGCGGCTGGTGAGCGACACGAGGATGCCGGTGAACGTCTACACGCGAGCGCTGCCGCCGAGGTCGCGCCGGGTGGAGTGCTGATGCGCATCGGCGTCCTCGCCCTCCAGGGTGACTTCGCGCTTCACGCCAAGGCGCTGCAGCGGTGCGGCGCCGACGCGGTGGAGGTGCGGAAGCCCGAGCAGCTGCACGACGTCGACGGGCTGATCATCCCCGGCGGCGAGAGCACGACGCTGCTCAAGCTGATGAACGAGTGGGGGTTCGTACCGGCGCTCGAGAAGTTCCACGCCGCCGGCAAGCCGATCTTCGGCACCTGCGCCGGCCTCATCGTCACGGCGCGGGACGTCACCAATCCGCCGCAGCTCTCGCTGGGATTGATCGACGTCGGCGTCGAGCGCAACGCCTACGGCCGCCAGCGCGAGTCGTTCGAGACCGGCGGCACTGCGACGCTCGACGGCCGCCGGGTGCCGATCGAGATGGTGTTCATCCGAGCGCCGCGCATCCGGCGCGTCGGACCCGGCGTGGAGACGCTGGCCGCCCACGGCGACGAGCCCGTGATGGCCCGGCAGGGCTCGGTGCTGGTGGCGACGTTCCATCCCGAGCTGACGGACGATCCGACGGTGCATCGCTACTTCTGTCAGATGGTGAAGGGCCGGGAGGCCCCCAGCGCGTGATCTTCCACGACTACTACGCCGAGATCGCCGACGGCGACGTCGAGCGCTTCGTGGCCGCCCAGGACCTGGGGCGGCTGGTCACCGTCGGCGACGACGGCCCGCACATCGGGCTCTACCCGTTCGCCTACGGCCCCGACCGCATCGAGATCCACCTGGTGCGCACCGACGAGCAGATCGTCGACCTCCGCGCGCGGCCGCGCTGCGTCTTCGAGGTGGACGAGGTGCTCGGCGTGATCCCGTCCTACTGGGTCGATCCTGAGAACGCGATCATGGCGACGGCCTACCACCGCACCGTCATCTTCGACTGCCGGGCCGAGGTCTTCGAGGACGTCGCGGCGCTCGCCGAGCAGCAGGGGCGGCTGCTCGGCCGCTATCAGCCCGAGGGCGGCTTCCGCCCGGTGACCGCCGCCGACCCGATGTACAAGGGCGCCCTCAATTACCTGGCGGCGGTGCGCCTCACCGTCGGGCGCACGCGCGTGAAGTTCAAGCTCGCCCAGAACCGGACACCGGAGGCGCGTCGGCGCATCATCGCCGAGCTCCGCAAGCGCGGCCGCCCCGCCGACGCCCGCGCCGCCGCCGCGCTCGAGTCGACACTCGGCGCCGGTGACGCCAGCGCCCTGTAGAGACATGCATCGGTCTTGACAGGTACGGGGGGCTCGTGGGTATCCTCTGGTCGGACCACCTGACCATAAGCCCGTATCGGCCCGTCTGACGGAGGAGCGTGTATGGCAGCCCTGATCTGTGAGGTCGTCTACCGCGGCATCTTTCAAAAGAACCTGGCCGCCCGCATCGCGCGCGGCATCGTGCTCTCGGCCCGCAAATCGGGACGGTGGGGGATCGCGTTCGGCCGCTACGGTGACAGCCCCCAGCGCAACGGCATCCCCGCCAAGGACTTCGCGATCGTCGCCGACACGAAGGAAGAGCTCGAGCAGAACATGGCCCGCTACGAGCCGAAGCACACCGACGTCACGATCGTGCTCGACGACACGCTCTCGAAGGGCGTGGAGTCGTGGGCGTGGTACGGGCTGCAGCCGATCAACCGGCTCACCGTGCCCAACGGCACCGTGCTGATGACCTCGGTGCAGCCGTTCGAGTCGCTGCTCCAGGACATCCACAAGCGCGATACCGCCTACAAGCTCTCGCTGGTCCGCGCCAAGGCCAGCTTCTCCGGTCTTTGGGTCCACAAGGAGGACCACACCGAGGCGCGCATCCTCGGCGCGCTCGCCAAGATCGCGCCGAGCTTCCTGGCGCTCGACGGCGTGAGCCAGGCGATCCGTGAGATCGAGTGGGGCTCCGACCTCAAGGTCGCCTCCGCCAGGAAGGCCTATGACCGGCTCGAGACCCGCCAGGTCAAGATCACCGAGGGCAACGCCGAGATCCCGTACTCGTTCGAGATGCCCAAGTGGTGGGAGATGCGCGAGGGCGTCACGATCCCGGCCATCCCCATCGGCAAGCCCAAGGAGGGCGGCCAGGGCTACGTGCCCGAGCGCAACCCGTACTTCAAGAAGTTCACCACGCGCACGATGCGTCCGGTGATCGACTTCGACACCTGCGTGAAGTGCAATCTCTGCTGGATCTCGTGCCCCGATTCCTGCTTCGACGTCATGCCCGACGCGACCTTCGACGCCAACATGGAGGCCTGCTGCGGCTGCGGCGTGTGCGAGGCGGTCTGCCCGGTCGAGAGCTGCATCACGATGGTCAACGAGGCCGCCTTCGAGGACAACGCCAGCCAGTGGGAGATGTGGCGGAAGGACAAGGCCGCCTACAAGACGTGGCTCACCGCCAAGATCGGCGACAAGCAGACCACGGTGCGCTCGCACGGCTTCCGCTTCCGCGGCCAGTACGAGCAGGAGCTGACGCGCGACCTCGACGGCGGTGGCGTGGAGATCACGGCCGGCATCCCGGGCGAGAACGCCGCCCACAAGACCGTCTAAGGGAGACACGCACATGGCAGTGGCGACCACGGCGGCCCCGACCGCCTCCGACGAGAAAGAGCTTCTGATCTCCGGCAGCGAGGCGGTGGCCGAAGGCCTGGCGCTGGCCGACATCGACGTCGTCACCGGGTATCCGATCCGGCCCTACGATACCGTCATCCAGGCCATCGCCAAGAAGATCGCCAACGGCCAGCTCGTGGCCGAGTACATCGTGGCCGAGGGCGAGCACAGCCAGTTCGAGATCGTCAAGCACGCCTCCACCGTCGGCGCCCGCGTGTTCTGCGGCTCCTCGGGGGTCGGCTGGGCCTACGCGATGGAGTGCCTGGTGGTGACGCCGCCGCTGCGGGTGCCGATGGTCTGTCTGGTGGGCAACCGCGCGCTCGACGACCCGGGCGCCTTCGGCGTCGAGCACAACGACGCGCTGTTCGTGCGTGACCTCGGCTGGATGCTGTGCTGGATCGACACCTCGCAGGAGGCGATCGACACCACGCTGATCGCGTACCGCGTCGCCGAGGATCGCCGGGTCTTCCTGCCGCTCGCAATCTCGGCGGACGGCGCGTTCCTGACGCATTCGCAAGCCCTGACGCTGGTGCCGCCGAAGGAGAAGGTCGACAAGTTCCTGCCGCGCTACGACCGCGGCGACCTGCTGCTGCACCCGGACAACCCGATCACCGTGGCTCCGCAGGCCAACGAGGACTGGGTCATCGAGATCCGCCGGCAGAACGACGAGGCCATGAAGCGCGCCGTAGCCGTGATCGAGGAAGCCTACGCCGACTTCCGCAAGGTGTTCGGCCGCGGCCCCGAGAACCCGTGGTTCGAGGAGTACATGACCGACGACGCCGAGATCATCCTGGTCGGCATGGGGACGATCTCGCTGCCGATGAAGGTCGGTATCCGCACTCTGCGGGCGCAGGGCAAGAAGGTCGGTCTGGTGCGCCTGCGCTGGTTCCGGCCGTTCCCGACGGAGAAGCTCGTCAAGGTCCTGTCGAGGGCGAAGGCGATCGGTGTGGTCGACCGCGATTACTCGTTCGGCTCGCCGTTCCACTCGGGCGTGGTGGCCAACGAGATCCGGGCCGCCCTCTACAACGCCGAGAAGCGGCCGCCGCTGCTCTCGTTCATCTGCGGCCTCGGCGGTCGCGAGGTGACCCTGGAGGACGTCTACAAGGCGACGGACCTCTGTTACAATGCCGCGAATTCCGGAAAGTCCGAGGCCAAGACGCTCTGGCTCGGCGTCCGCGAATAGGAGAACGGGCATGGCTGACGCGACGACGTTCACGAACCAAACCCAGATCCTCGAGCCGTTCCGGGGGATCAAGAAGGTCACCATCGAGGAGTACTTCACGTCGGGCCACCGCACGTGCCAGGGGTGCGAGTCGGCGCTCGTCATGAAGCTCATGGTGAAGGCGTCCGGCCCGCGCACGATCGTGCTCGGCTCCACCGGCTGCATGTACGTCGCCAACACGACGTACTACACGACGCCGTGGGTGGTGCCGTGGATGCACACCCAGCTCGGCTCGTCCGGCTCGGCCGCGCTCGGCACGGCCGCCGGCCTCAAGGCCCTCATGAAGAAGGGCAAGATGAAGTCCGAGCCGATCAACGTCATCGCGTTCTGCGGCGACGGCGGCGGCGCCGACATGGGCATCGGCGCGATCTCGGCGACGCTGACCCACAAGGAGTACAACAGCCTCATCCTCCTCTACGACAACGAGTCGTACGCCAACACCGACATCCAGCTCTCCGGAATGACGCCCTACGGGGCGCACACGACCTTCAGCCCGCCCGGCAAGGCCCATCGCATCATCCACAAGCGCTGGAAGAAGAACATGGCCGGCATGATGGCGGCCGGGCATCCGGAGTGCCGCTACGTGGCCACCGTGTGCGCCTCCTACGCGGTGGAGATGATGAACAAGGTCCGGCGCGCGCTGACCATCGGCGGGCCGACCTTCATCCACTCGCTCGACCCGTGCCCGAAGGGCTGGGACTACGATCCGATGCTCAGCCACGAGCTGGGCGAGCTCGCCATCGAGACCGGGATCTTCCCGCTCTACGAGGTCGAGGACGGGCAGCTGCGCTACTACGGCAAGACGAAGGCGATCGTGGAGGGCCGGGCCCGCAAGCCGGTCCGCGAGTACCTGCTCAAGCAGGGCCGCTTCGCCCACTTCACCGAAGAGGATCTGAGCTACTTCCAGTCGAAGGTCGACGAGATGTGGAACAAGTGGGAGGTCCCCGGGGTCGTGCCCTTCCGACGGGTCGACGCCGCCCGGACCGCCGCGACCAACACGTAGCGCTCGAGATCCGCGGTTCGGGTCTGGGTGCTCTGGCGGGGCCGGGCGTACAGCGCTCGGCCCCGCTTTGCGTTCGAGAGGAGGCCGGTATGTCGACGACGACACGGGTGACCGGTAGCGCCGCCCGGACCCCTGAGCATCGCGGCTGGCGGTTGTTCGCGTGCGTGATCGGCATGATGGCGATCGCCAATCTCCAGTACGCGTGGACGCTCTTCACGATCCCGCTGACCAAGAGCCTCAACGCCAAGCTGTCGGCCGTGCAGATCGCCTTCACGTTGTTCATCCTGACCGAGACGTGGCTGGTGCCGTTCGAGGGCTATCTGATCGACAAGTTCTCCGCGCGCGGCGTCGTGAGCATCGGCGGTGTGCTGGTCGGGTTGAGCTGGTTCTTCTGTGGCTACGTGAACACGCTCACCGGCCTCTACACCTGGTACGCGATCGGCGGCATCGGGGCCGGCGCCGTCTACGGCGCGTCCATCGGCATCGCGCTCAAGTGGTTTCCCGATCACCGCGGCCTGGCCGCCGGCCTCACGGCCGGCTCCTACGGGTTCGGCACGGCCCTGACCGTCATCCCGATCCAGCGGATGATCGACGCCAACGGCTACCAGTCGGCGTTCATCGTCTGGGGCATCGTCCAGGGCATCGTGGTCATCGTGGCGGCGCAGTTCATGGTCGCGCCGCCGGTCGGCTGGGCGCCGGCGGGCTGGGCGCAGAGGATGTCGAGGATCCAGGACCGTGTGGTGCAGAGCTCCATCAGCTCGACGCCGTTCCAGATGATTCGCACCGGGACGTTCTGGCTGATGTACCTCATCATGGGGCTGGTGGCGTTCGGTGGCCTCATGGTCACCGCGCAGCTCAAGCCGATCGCCGCCTCCTACGGTCTCGACAAGACCGTGGTGCTGTTCGGCGTCACCGCCCTCGGCCTGGCGCTCATGCTGGACCGCATCCTCAACGGCCTCACCCGACCGTTCTGGGGCTGGGTGTCCGATCACCTCGGCCGCTACAACACGATGGCGCTGGCGTTCTCGCTGGAGGCCCTGGCCATCGTCGCGCTGCTCCAGCTCGTGCACCACCCGATCTGGTTCGTCATCCTCACCGGCTTCACGTTCTTCGCCTGGGGCGAGATCTTCTCGTTGTTCCCGGCCGCCATCGGCGACGTGTTCGGCTCGCAGTACGCGACCACGAACTACGGCATCCAGTACACGGCGAAGGGCGCCGCGTCGATCTTCGCCGGCTGGGGCGCCGCCAAGCTCGTCGAGATGGCCGGATCGTGGATTCCCGTGCTGTGGGTGGCGGTGACCTGCGACGTGGTGGCGGCGGCGCTGGCCTTCTTC